>NZ_JBSFTY010000001.1:0-290174 GCF_053591515.1 Streptomyces sp. NPDC003011 | reverse complement strand
CCGGGTGGGTGCGCTGGCCGCGGACGAGGCGGGGGAGCGGATCGGTCTGGGGGTACGGCTGCGGGAGGCGCCGTCGGAGGTGCTGCTGGAGCTGGCACCCGGGAGCGCCGCACGGGAGCGCCAAACGGCCCGGCCGGCACCCGGGAGCGCCGCACGGGAGCGCCAAACGGCCCGGCCGGCACCCGGGAGCGCCAAACGGACCGGCCGGCACCCGACCGGCATCCGGGAGCGCCGCACGGGACCGACCGGCATCCGGGAGCGTCACACGAGACCGGTACCCGGGACCGGTGGCGCCGCTTCCCCAGAGGCCAGGCGCCGCCGCTTCGGCCCGAGCCTCCTACGCATTCCGCCCTCGAACGGTTGAGCGAACCCCGGTAATGCCTCGGCAAAAACCGCTCTGTCCGGAATGAGAACCCTTCCCTGTGACGTTGCCGCTCTTGGAGGGCGCTCCACACCCTCAGCCCGGCATGCACGCCCGCAGCAAGGAGGACCGCCACGTGAGCCAGTACGTCAGCCGGCTCGGGCGTCGCTCTGTGGCGGCACCCCCGCGACTGCGACTGCACCGACGCCCCCGTCGGGTCGCCATGCTCTCCGTGCACACCTCACCGCTCCACCAGCCGGGCACCGGCGACGCGGGCGGCATGAACGTCTACATCGTGGAGCTCGCGCAGCGCCTCGCCGCGATCAACATCGAGGTGGAGATCTTCACGCGCGCCACCACGGCCACCCTCCCGCCGGCCGTCGAACTCGCGCCCGGTGTGCTCGTCCGGCATGTCGACGCCGGCCCCTACGAGGGCCTCGCCAAGGAAGAGCTCCCGGCCCAGCTGTGCGCCTTCACGCACGGCGTGATGCAGGCCTGGGCCGGCCACCGCCCGGGTTACTACGACCTGGTCCACTCCCACTACTGGCTCTCCGGGCACGTCGGCTGGCTCGCCGCCCAGCGCTGGGGCGCGCCCCTGGTGCACGCCATGCACACCATGGCCAAGGTCAAGAACGCCAACCTGGCCGACGGCGACACCCCCGAGCCCGCCGCCCGCGTCATCGGCGAGACCCAGATCGTCGCCGCCGCCGACCGCCTCATCGCCAACACGGCCGAGGAACGCGAGGAACTCGTACGGCACTACACCGCCGACCCCGCCAAGGTCGCCGTGGTGCACCCCGGCGTGAACCTCGACCGCTTCCGCCCCGCCGACGGCCGCGCCGCCGCCCGCGCCCGCCTCGGCCTTCCGCAGGACGCCCTGGTCCCGCTCTTCGCGGGCCGCATCCAGCCCCTGAAGGCGCCGGACGTGCTCCTGCGCGCGGTCGCCGTCCTGCTCGACGACCGTCCCGATCTCCGCTCCCGGATCGTCGTCCCGGTCGTCGGGGGCCCCAGCGGCAGCGGCCTCGCCAAGCCGGAGGGCCTGCAGAAGCTGGCGTCCCGGCTCGGCATCGCGGACGTCGTACGGTTCCACCCGCCCGTCGGCCAGGAGCAGCTGGCGGACTGGTTCCGCGCCGCGTCCGTGCTCGTCATGCCGTCCTACAGCGAGTCCTTCGGCCTGGTCGCCATAGAGGCGCAGGCGGCCGGCACACCGGTGCTCGCCGCCGCGGTCGGCGGGCTTCCGGTGGCCGTGCGCGACCAACGGACCGGTGTCCTCGTCCAGGGGCACGATCCGGCCGACTACGCGCGCGTGCTGCGCGACTTCGCCGACGATCCCACCCGCTCGGCCCGGATGGGCGAGGCCGCCGCCCGGCACGCCCGGTCCTTCGGCTGGGACACCGCGGCCGCGGCGACGGCGGACGTCTACACGGCCGCCGCCCAGTCGTACCGGCGTCGCGTACGCTCCCACCATGGCTGACTCCGGAAAGGCAGAGCAGGCACAGCGGGCGCAGCAGGCGGCGGCACAGGTCGTCGAAAGTGCCCTGAAGGACGCCGAGCTGGAATGGGAGAGCCCCGCACCCGGCACCTACGTGGTGCAACTCCCCGGCAGCCGCAAACTGTCCACGACGGTGTCCCTGCTGCTGGGCCGCCACTCCCTGTCGCTCAACGCCTTCGTCATCCGCCACCCCGACGAGAACGAGTCCGGCGTCCACCGCTGGCTCCTGGAGCGCAACCTCAAGCTCTACGGCATGAGTTACGCCGTCGACCCGCTCGGCGACGTCTACGTCACCGCCAGGCTGCCTCTCTCCACCGTCACCCCCGACGAGATAGACCGTCTCCTCGGCCAGGTCCTGGAGGCGGCGGACGGCGCCTTCAACACCCTCCTGGAGCTGGGCTTCGCGTCCGCCATCCGCAAGGAGTACGCGTGGCGGGTGTCCCGGGGCGAGCCGACGCGGAACCTGGACGCGTTCGCGCACCTCACGCGACGCTCCGCCGACTGACCACGGGCCGCCCGCTCCGACGACGGCTACAGCTACGGCTACAGCGGCGACTCCGCCGACAACTCCGCCTGCGACTCGGGCTTGTCGAGCTCGTCGGCGAAGGCCCGCAGGACGTCGGCTCCCGCGACGGCGGTCGAGACCCGGCCGGGCCGACGCCAAGTGGCCGTGAGGGGAGGAGGGACGGCTTCCGCACCACTGTCCGAACTGGTGTCCTATTTAGTCATTTGGTCACTTGGTCACTTGGTCACTTGGTCACTTGGTCACTTGGTCACTTGGGCACTTGGCCGCTTGGTCGTGCGCTCCCCTCAGCGGGAACTCCTCCGGTACCGCCCCGGCGTCACCCCCACCAACTTCTTGAAGTGCCGGGTGAGATGGGCCTGGTCGTGGAAGCCGGTGAGGGCGGCGACGTCGGCTGGCCCGCGGTCCGCGAGCAGCAGCCGACGGGCCCGGTCGACGCGGCGGGCGTTCAGGTACTGGTGCGGGGCGATGCCGTACGCACCGCTGAACGCCCGTACGAGATGGGCGGGATGGGCCTGGAGCAGCCGCGCGGCCTCGTCCAGCGAGAGCCCTTGGACGACCCGCTCGTCGAGGAGCTCGCGCAGCCGCCCGGCGAGAGCGGGGTCACGACGCGGGGTGCGCACGGCGTGTGCCGGCCGCAGATGCGTGCGCAGCCGCTCGCCGACGAGCGTCAGCCTGCTCTCGGCCTCGAACTCGTCGCCGGGCCGGGTGAGCGCGGTGTGCACCTGTCCGACGCGCAGCCGCAGCAGGGGGTCGCGCAGGTCGGGCGCGTCGACGGCGGGCCCGATGAGATCGTCCCCGAGCCGGGAGCCGTCGAGGTACAGGACCCGCTTGCGGAAGCCGTCCGGGGTGGCGGGAGAGCCGTTGTGCGGCACGTGCGGCGGCAGCAGGGACACCGTGTCGTGCGGGGTGCCGTGCTCGTGCCGGTCCAGGTCGTACCGGACGGCTCCGGCGTCCACGATGAGCAGCGTCCACGCGTCATGGACGTGCATCGGGTACGCGTACTCGGTGAAGTGGGCGTGGAAGACCTCCACGACGCCCGCGACGCGGGGGCGCCAGGCGGAGACCTCACGCCGGGCGGGCGGGGCTTGTCGGCCCCGTTGGGCGGTCATGCAAAGAACGTACAAGACGGTGTCGTACGGCGGGCGGCAGTCTCGGCGCATGAGCACTGAACCGATGCGGACCGGACCCGCGCCCGCCGAACCCCTGCGCTTCGACACCAAGATCGCCGTCCTGCTGCGGGAGGACCTGGAGACCTGGCAGCGCCTCAATGTGACGGCGTTCCTGGTCAGCGGCCTGGGCACCCAGGTCCCGGAGGTCATCGGCGAGCCGTACGAGGACGCGGACCAGGTGGCGTACCTGCCGATGTTCCGGCAGCCGGTCCTGGTCTTCGAGGGGACGAAGGAGACGCTGACGGCGGCCCACGCGCGCGTGCTGTCCCGCGCGCTGCCGCGGGCGCTCTTCACGAGCGACCTCTTCACGACGGGGAACGACCGCGACAACCGGGCGGCGGTGCGGGCGGTGCCGACAGCGGAACTGGACCTGGTGGGGCTCGCGGTGTACGGGCCGCGCAACGCGGTGGACAAGGTGGTGAAGGGGGCGCGGATGCATCCGTGAGGGGCTGGGGTGTGGGGCGCGGGGACGGGCGTCGCGGGCGGTGTTACCCCGCCCGTACGCGGCGTCTCAGCCGCCCTCCGGCCGTGCCACTCTCCGGCCGTGCCGCTCTCCGGCCGTGCCGCTCTCAGGCCGGCCTCCGGCCATGCCGCTCTCAAGCCGAGCTGACCTCCGGCCGATCCGCCGCGGAAGCCTGGGCGACAGGTTCCCCCTCCTCGGCCGGCAGCCGCCGCATCAGCGCCGCGTACCCCACCGCGGCGGCCGTCCCCACCACCGCGCACAGCCCCCACAGCCACTCCGCGCCGTAACGGTCGATGACGACGCCGGACATCAGGGGGGCCACCAGGGCCGCCACCGACCAGGACAGGGTGTACATCCCCTGGTAGCGCCCGCGTCCGTGCGCGGGGGACAGCCGGACGACGAGACCGGTCTGGGTGGGCGCGTTGATCATCTCGCCCAGTGTCCAGACGCAGACGGAGAGGGCGAAGAGGCCGATCGACCCGGCGAAGGCGGTCAGCCCGAAGCCGTATCCGGCGAGCAGCGACGAGACGACCAGCAGCCGTTTGGTGTCCCGGTGCTCGATGAACCGGGTGAGCGGGATCTGCAGCGCGACGATCAGCACGCCGTTGACGGCGATCGCCATGCCGTAGTCGGCGGGCGTGAACCCGGCCTCGCCCATGGCGACCGGCAGGCCGACCGCCCCTTGCTGGAAGACCAGCGCGACCAGGAAGGACAGCCCGACGACGCTCATGAACCGCCCGTCGCGCAGCACGGTCCCGAGACCGACGGCGGCCTCGGCCGCTTCCTGGCCCTTGGTCACGGTGGGCCGGGACTCGGGCAGCTTCAGGAACACCACGACCGCGCAGACGGCCGTCATCCCGGCCTCGATCAGGAACCCGGCGCGGTAGCTGGCCTCGGCGATGAACCCGGCGGCCGTGGAGGACACGGCGAACCCCAGGTTGATGGCCCAGTAGTTCAACGAGAAGGCACGTACCCGGTCCTCGGGCCGCACGATGTCGGCCATCATCGCCTGCACGGCCGGCCGCGAGGCGTTGGAGGCCATCCCGACGAGGAACGCGACGCCCGCGATCGCGACCGGGTGGTGCACGAACCCGAGGAGAGCGACGGACCCGGCGGTCGACGCCTGCGCGACGAGCAGGGTGGGCCGTCGCCCGAGCCGGTCGGTCATCACGCCGCCGCCGAGCGAGGAGACGACCCCGCCGAGACCGTGCAGCGAGACGACGAGTCCGGCGTAGGAGGCGGAGTAGCCGCGGTCGAGCGTGAGATACAGGGCCATGAAGGTGGCCACGAACGCGCCGAGCCGGTTGACGAGTGTGCTGGTCCACAGCCACCAGAACTCCCTGGGGAGCCCGGAGACGGTCTCCCGGCAGGCACGTCTCAGGGCGGCGACGGACATGGCGGATCCCCCACGGATGTAAGCGGCTCAGACGGCAAGCACAACTTACGAGAGAGAAGTCGGCGGAGGCCACTCGATTAACACCTCCCGTCGACCGTCAGTGCCGCTGCCAGTGCCGCTCTCAGGGCCGCTTTCGGCGCCGCTCCGGTGCCGTCGGCGGTCCTGGCGTCCGTCTGCCGAGCGGACGCACAACGGATCGAGCCGTTGGATTAGGCTCGTCCGCATGGCCGACGCACCGTACAAGCTGATCCTCCTCCGCCACGGCGAGAGCGAATGGAACGCGAAGAACCTGTTCACCGGCTGGGTGGACGTCAACCTCAACGAGAAGGGCGAGAAGGAGGCAGTCCGCGGCGGTGAGCTGCTCAAGGACGCCGGCCTGCTCCCCGACGTGCTCCACACGTCCCTCCAGAAGCGCGCGATCCGCACCGCGCAGCTTGCCCTGGAGTCCGCCGACCGTCTCTGGATCCCGGTCAAGCGCTCCTGGCGCCTGAACGAGCGCCACTACGGCGCCCTCCAGGGCAAGGACAAGGCGCAGACCCTCGCGGAGTTCGGCGAGGAGCAGTTCATGCTGTGGCGCCGCTCCTACGACACCCCGCCGCCCCCGCTCGAGGACGGCGCGGAGTTCTCCCAGTCCGACGACCCGCGCTACGCGACCATCCCCCCGGAGCTCCGCCCCCGCACGGAGTGCCTCAAGGACGTCGTCGTCCGCATGCTCCCGTACTGGTACGACGGCATCGTCCCCGACCTCCTCGCGGGCCGCACGGTCCTGGTCGCCGCCCACGGCAACAGCCTCCGCGCCCTGGTCAAGCACCTCGACGGCATCTCCGACGCCGACATCGCGGGCCTGAACATCCCCACCGGCATCCCCCTGTACTACGAACTCGACGCCTCCTTCAAGCCGGTGACCCCGGGCGGCAAGTACCTCGACCCCGAGGCGGCCGCAGCAGCGATCGAAGCGGTCAAGAACCAGGGCAAGAAGAAGTAAGTTCGACGCATCAGGCCTCCTACCAGGGAATTCTCCGCTGCTAGGAGGCCTGATGTCGTGTCTGGGCCGTGGTGGGGCCGTGACGCTAGATGCTCCGCCTCTTCCAGACGCGGACGCTCCCTCGGAGCGTGACGAGGAAGGCTCCGATGGCGACGGCCCACTCGGGAGCTCCCACCCAGATGCCGAGGGAGCTGCCCGCGCCTCCGACCAACGCGAACGGAAGTTCGCGGGGGGTGATGTCGATGGTTACGCCGAAGCGTGGCACCATGGTGTTCTCCATGGGTTCCTCCTAGTTGTCGCAACGAAAAGGCACTAATGGAGATCGAAGGCCACCCATTGCACTGGGTGGCCTTCTCGCTTCCCCGCTAGTGATCGGGACGATATGGCACAGCTGTCATGTCGTGCAAATCCCTGCACAGTTGCGGAACTGATTCCTCCGTATCGGTGTCTGGTCGGTCGATAGACTTAAGCTGTCGAGCCTTCTGTTGAACCTTGTTCCCCACGTGCCCTGTTTCCTTAAATCCGGTCAGCTACGCCGGGCTGTAGAGGTAGCCAGGCACCCGGCCGGGCGGGTGGTCGGCCGGGCGGCCGACCGGGCGGGAGGGCAGGTGGGTGGCCACCCACCCGGCCGGGCGGGTGCGGTCGAGAATCGTTGGCGCAACTTTGCCGAGCCGGACCAATGTTCACGGATGGTGAATCCAAATGCTGTGGTCCGCGAATTGTGTGGCGCAACTTTGCCGAGCCGGACCAATGTTCACGGACCAATGTTCACGGATGGTGAATCCAAATGCTGTGGTCCGCGAATTGTGTGGCGCAACTTTGCCGAGTCGGACGTAATGTTCACGGACCAAAGTTCACGGATGGAGATCCGAGACGCAGGGGTCTGCGGATCAAGCGAAGACGGCCGCAATCGCCTTGCGGGTGCGCTCCTGGCTGGACGGCATGAGGTGCGCGTACACGCGGAGCGTCAGGCCCGGGTCCGAGTGGCCGAGGTACTCGGCCAGGGCCTTGATGTTCTCCCCGGCGTCCAGGAGCACCGAGGCGTAGAAGTGCCGGAGGGCGTGCATGCCGTTCTCGCGGGACTCGGCGTAGGACTCGCCCTGCTTCCGCTCGGGGATCACCCCGGCCGAGGCGAGCGCCCGCTTCCACACTTCCTCGTTGAGGGACGTCCGCCAGACATGACCGCCACGCGGGCCGGTGAAGATCAGCCGCTTGGTCACCGGAGGTCCGTCCGCCACCTTCCACGGCAAGGTGATCTCCACCGGCGGGAACCGCTTCATGTGGTCTCGGAGGGCATCCGCGACCGGGCCGGGCAGCGGTACGTCTCGCAGCTTGCCGCCCTTGGGCGGGGCGAACACCGCCTTGCTCCGGCTCAGCTTGAGTTGCTGGACCACGTGAAGCGTGTCTGAGGCGAAGTCGATCGCGTCGACGGCCACGCCGAGGATCTCGCCCTGTCGTAGCCCGCAGCCCCCGCCCAGGTCGACCATGGCCTGGAACCGCTCGGGCATGCCGGCCTGGACGGCGAAGACCCGTTCCGGAGTCCAGGGAGTGATGCGCTTGTTGTCCACGGTCGGCGGCCGGACGGAGCGAGCAGCGCACGGGTTCCGGGGAAGGTGCCCGTCGTCTACGGCCGCACTCAGGGCGGCGCGAACGTTGGAGTAGATCGTTCGGGCGTACGAGCCACGGACTCCGTTCTCCTGAAGCTGCCCCACCCAGTCACGAATGTGCGCGGGTTGGAAGGAACCGAGGGGACGTGAGCCCAGGTATGGGAAGGCGTGCAGCCGAAGCTGAGACTGTATCGACGCCTGCGTGTTCGGATCCGGTGCGTGAGTAGCCCACTTCTCCGCGTACTGCTGGAGGGTGATCCGGGCCGCGCGCGGGTCGATGTACTGCCCGCGCGCCATGTCCGCCTCGGTCTGCGCCATCCACTGATCAGCGAGCCGCTTCTGTCGGTCGGGGAAGCTCTTGGACTTCTCCGTACCATCCGGGCCGACATAGCGCGCGCGGTAGCGCATGCCCGAGCCGTAACGCTCGCTCTTCACCTTGCGGCTCTTGCCGTCCGCGCCAACCTCGGTCTTGTACCACCGGTCTTGGATGTGTCCGGCCATCAGGCAGCCACCCCCGCACGCTGGGAGTCCACCCAGGCCCGGACGTCGGCCGGGTCGAAGCGCAGGTGCCGGCCGACACGGAAGCCCCGCGGCCCGGTGCGCTTGCGGCGCCACTGGTCGACCGTCTCGACACTGGGCAGGTCGAAGATCTCCACCAGGTCGTCGGGAGTCAGGTATCGCGAAGGCAAGGCACGCGGTGCGTCGGCCGGTTCCGCGACCGCGAGGCGTCGGTTACCCACGGGTGGGCTCTCCTTCTGTTCCGGGGGAGGGTTCGAGGGTTTCGGCGAGCCAGGTTTCGGCGTCGGTGAGGCCGGTTCCGGCGTAGACCCAGTGGGCGAGGACGAGGGTCGTGTTCAGCACCTCCGAATTTTCGGAAGTGGTTGCTTGGGCGCGGCGCCAGTCGGCGCGGGCGGTGCGGAGGGCGCCGAGGGTGGTGGAGTAGCGGCGGGACTTGGTGGAGAAGTGGCCGCGGAAGCCGAGCATGTGGGCCCAAGACCGGAGCCGGAGTTCTTCGAGTTCCTTGCGTGCGCCGAGGGTCCAGGCGGTACGGATCATGCGGCGGGCGTGGTCGCTGATGTCGAGCTGGGAGAGTTCGGCGAGGAACTTGAGCGGGCGGTCGAGATCTCCCGTGGCAGTTTCGGCGCCCTTGGTGGCGTACTTGGCGATGTATGCGGCGACGGCCCGTTCGGTGAGTTCCTGGCCGCCGTCGAAGTCGGCGCTACGGATGGTGCGTACGTCGAGCTGGCGGCCGAAGGTGAAGGCGTGCGGGCGTCCGTCGATGACCGGGCCGTCCACGCGGACGGCGGTTGTAGCGGCGCGGATGGCGTCGGTGAGCAGTTCTGCGGTGGCCCAGGCGGGTGGCGGGGTGTCGCCTCCTTCGGGGCCGTCGATGCGGATGACGGCGTGGAAGTGGACGGCGCCACGCTTCTGGTACTCGGCGACCTTGGCGAAGGACACCCGGGCGTACTTGCGAAAGGCCCTCTGCGTGAGGCCGGCGCGCTTGGCGACCTCCCGGCGCAGGTAGGTCGAGAAGCGCCGCCACAGGGGACCGGCGTGCGCGTTCCAGAGCACAGCCGCTTCGTAGTCGTAGGTGTCCGGGTCGAGTGGGGTGCCGAGGGCGGGGTCGTCCTGGTCGTGGAGGGTGCCGCAGCGGCAGGGGCGGACCGTTCGGGCCGGTCCGGTGGGGCGGTTGTGGACCGGGCCGAAGCTGGGGGCGGTGAAGGTGGCGAAGACGCGGGGGTGGGCGGCGACGCGTTCGGGGACGCCCTTGCCGCCGCGCAGGCCGGAGGTGATCAGGTGGAAGGTGTCGCGGCGGTAGACCTCGGCGCAGGCCGGGCAGCGGGTCGTACGGCGGTTGTTGCAGCGGACCAGGAGGTGACCGGCCGGGAGGCTGGTCGAGTCGAGGTGGTGGAGGGCGTTGCCGATCTCGCCGGTTCGGGTGTTCAGGTCGTACTCGGTGCGGTGGCCGTCGAGGCGGATCGGGTGCGTGCAGCCGCCGAGGCCGGAGAGCTGCCGCAGGAGCGCGGGCATGGTGCCGAGGGCGGCTAGTTCGCCGAGTTCGTGGAGCGGGGGCGGGGTGGTGCGGGTGAAGATGGTGGTTCTCCTTCTGGCTTCGGTCAGGAGGGGCAGGGCCCCCGGGGCGGCGGATGCTTGGTGGTATCAGGGCCGTCCCGGGGGTCTGGTGTGTCAGCGGCGGTGCTGACCGCGGAGCATCGAGCGCAGGACCACTGCGGCGACGGCTACGGAGATGGCCGTGACGGCGACGGCGGCCAGGAGCGCGGTCAGTACGACGCCGCCGACGAGGACGGCCGCGACCGCTCCGGTGCTGACGGAGATCTGGGGCGCCGGACGCCGCGCGGTGGCGGGGTCGGCCACGGTGTGGGTGTGCGCGGGCGGCGGTGTCGGGCTGTCGGGGTACTTGGGCAGGAACACAGCGAAGCTCTCCTTATCTACTCGTCTAGTTGTGTGAGCCGTTTATGACGTCCACGCCGGAGCGCGTGCCGGACTCGATGGCCGGGGCCATGAAGGTGTGCGAGAGCCAGAAGCCGAAGAGGGCGACCAGGACGACGATCCAGGTGCGGACGCCGAGGAACTTGACCGCTCCCCAGGCGAAGAGGCCGAGGACGAGGACGAGCGGCAGGCTGACGGTCACGGTGTGCGGAGTCCTTTCAGCGGACGGGGCATCGGTGGGTGCGTGCGGCCAGTTCGGCGGCGGCGCGGCTGTCGTAGTCGGCGGAGAAGCCGCAGCGCGGGGCCGTGCAGGCGGCCGTGTGCTTCTCCCGGCCACGACCGTCGTAGGAGGTGCCGACCTGGACGGGGCCGATGCGGGCGACGGAGCGGAAGCGGCGGTTGGCGGTCACGTGGGTCTCCTCTCAGAGGTGGGCGGCGATGGCGTCGGCCATCGGTGCGGGGACGCCGAGCCGGGCACGGAGGGTGGGAGTGTCGATAGGCGTCCCGGTGCGGGTGTGGTGCTCGGTGGCGACTTTGCGGGCGTGCTCGACCAGTGCGGCCGGGACGGAGACGGCGGGCGGAGGAATCGGGACAGGCGTCGGCACAGTGACCGGTGGCGGCGGGAGCTCCGATACGGGATCGGGCGCGTCCTCCTGGTCCTCGATGTCCTCGCGCTCCCGCGGGAACTCCGTCTCCTCGGTCACGTCTTGCGCGGTTGGTGTCGAGTGGGCGAGGAGGGTTCCGCCGAGGAAGGCGACCGCGGGCCAGCCCGCGACGAGGATGCGGAGCCAGGCCGGCACGGCATTCAGGTCGAGGAGTCCGGCGGTGGCGACGTTCGCGCCGAGGGACGCGGCGAGTGCGATGACGAACCAGCACCACCCGGAGGCTTTCGCGTCGCCGGTCCGCAGTTGGCGCCAGGCGGCGACTAGCAGCAGGTCGACCGAGATGGGGTAGGCCCAGGCTTTCCATCCGTCCTGTCCGGCCGCCGAGGCGATGTCGTGGAGGTGGGCGAAGGACAGGGCGGCAGCGATGACGGCTTGGCCGAGTACCGCATCGATACGGGCCAGTTGGGCGCGCATGCTGCGGCTCCTTCCGGGTTCAGGCAAGGGAGGGGTAGGGACGTGGCGTGAGGCGGTCACGCCGACCGGGGTGGGGAGAGGTAGCGGCTCAGTCGGTCACCGGTCGGGGCTGCACGACCGGGGCTGGGGAGTCCAGTGGCCGTGCGGGAACGTCGGGCTGGAAGGGCTTGAGCGCGGGCAGGTCGGGGACCAGGTGCGCCGTCGTGTGGCAGGTCTCGGCGGCATCGGCGAGGGAGAGATACGGGGTGCGGATGCGGGACCAGCCGCCGGAGGTGTCACCGGCCACGGCGAGGCCAGGCCGTTCGGGGGCGATGGCGCAGGCGGCGGAGACCGCTTCGGGAGCGATGTCGCCGAGTGCCATCTTGGCCGAGGCTTCGTCGTTCACGCGGTGGCAGACACGGCCGGTCAACTGGGCCCGCAGCATGGTGGCGCCCTTGCCCAGTTCGGCGCCGAAGCGCTGTCCGCAGACCTCCAGGTAGATGCCGGCCGCGCGGCCGAGCTGGGCAAGCCGGATGAGCTGGGTGACCATCTCGTCCCGGCGTTCCTCGTCCTTGCGTGTGGCGACAAGGAAGAGTTCGGCCACCTCGTCCACGAACAGCACGACGGGAACCGGGCGTTCACGCTCGGGCAGGCCCCAGATGTCGGAGGTGATCTCCTCGTCCGGAGTGGTCGGCTCGATGCCCTGCCGGGCCTTGATCAGGTCGTAACGGTCCTCCATTTCCTTGATGAGTACGGGCAGGAGTTCGGCGGCCTGCTCGGGGTCGGTGGCCAGTGCCGACAGTCGTGGGGCAAAGGGCGCCAGCTCCACACCGCGCTTGCAGTCGATACCGACCAGCGCGACGGGCTGTCGGGCGAGTCCGGCGACGAGGTGCCGCAGGTACATGGACTTGCCCGACAACGTCGCGCCGAGCGTGAGGCCGTGAGGCACAGTCCGGTAGTCACGTACGAAGGGAGCGGCGTCCTCCCGCAGCGCCACCGGGACTTTCAGGAACCCGTCCGCAGCCTTGCGCGGCATCCGGACCTTGCGCAACACGTCGAAGCCGACAAGCCGCAGCTCGACCACGCCGGGCTTGACCGTGGTCACGTAGACGGCATGAACTCCCCAGGCGTGCCGCAGCCGTTCGGCCGAGGCGGCGACGTCGGCGGGTTCCTGCCCCGGGGCCAGCCGCAGACGAAGCCGCAGTCCGGTCGACGTAGGGCGGACGATTCCGCGACGCGGCGGGACGGGGCGGACCTCCCGTCGAGTAGTGGCCTTGACCGCCAGAACCCGCAGCCGGGACGGAGCGACCGTCAGGCCGCAGGCTTCCATGACCGAGCTGTACGAGCTGAGCAGCCGGGCCGTGGATATCGGCAGACCGACCGTGGACCAGTAGAGGCCAGGGTGGTTGGCCCGGGCGTAGGCAGCCCCGCCGCCGAGCGCGGCGACAGGACCACCCACCTCCAGAAGCGTTACCAGGTCAGTCATCAGGCCGAGGCCCCCACAGCGGCCGGGAACCCGGCCGGAGTGACAGCAGCGGCGCGGAACGCGATGCCGTGGCGCTGCTGCCCGTTGAACACGCTCTCCCACGGCCGGGCAATGAGCCCCGGCAGCGAGACCGGGGCACCGAGCGCAAGCCCGTCGGACACCCCGCTCTCCGGAACAGTGACCTTGATCAGGGACGACTCCCCCTCCTCGATGTAGACGACGCCCATCGTCATCATTGCCTCGCCGCTGACGGGGTCCTTGGCGATCTCGCCGGTCTGCCGGTCGCGGACCTTGGGCTCAGGTGCCTCCGTCAGCAGGATCGTTGCGGCCGAGGTCTCCACACGGATGGTGCGCAAGATTCTTTCCTATCTACTCGTCTATACAAGATGCAGCCTTCGAACCCGATCTCCGGGAACGACGACCACCCTGCCACACCACTTGCCCACTCGTCTATACGAGTATGCCTGTTGGGGTGTACGAGTTCGGGAAAGCGGCCCCGCGCACCACCGCCGGTCAGGCCCTCACGTGGCCGGGAGCTGGTACGACAGGACGTAGGCGTCCGCCGCCATGACCGTGTCACAGACCTCGACAGCCCGCCCTTCGGTGTCATACGCGGTACGGATCAGGTGGATCACGGGCACGCCGGAGGCCAGCCGGAGTGTCTTCACTTCGGACGGCGAGGGCATCCGGGCCCGGATCTCTTCCTCGAAGTGGTCGAGGTGGTGGCCCAGTTCTTCGAGGCGGGCGTAGATGCCGCCGGGGCCCGGGTTGGGTTCGGCGATCTGCGTGCCGCGGGCGATGTCGAGCGGCAGGTAAGAGGTAGCGAACTCGACCGGCCGGCCGTCGAGCAGGTACCGGCGCCGACGGGCGAGCACACGCCGCACAGAGCCGAGCCGGGTGGAGATGTCCTGACTGGCCTTTTCTTCCTTGACCTCCAGGCTGTCGACCTGGGGGTGACTGCCGGCGGCGTCGGCCTCGACGATGAAGGCGGACTTTCCTTGCTCACGGTGGCGCCGGGCGAACCGGTCGGAGGCTAGCCGTCGCACAGGTGGCCGTGGTCGCACGAAGACGCCCTTGCCGTGCTCGGCGTGCACCAGGCCCTCGCCCTGGAGGATGGAGAAGGAGTTTCGAACCGTCATACGGGAGACCCCGTAATGCTCGACGAGTTCCGCCTCGGAGGGCAGCTTTTCGCCCTCCTTGAACCGCCCACGGTCGATGGCCTCGCGCAGCTGGTCGGCGATCTGCCGGAAGACCGCACGATCACTCGTGGGGTCGAGATCACCGAGAAGGCTCGGAAGAGACGTCACGTGTACTCCTTTAGGTATCTAGACGAGTGGGCGAGTGTTGTTGCTACGGTGGAGAGCCTAGCCAGCTGAGAGGGCCGAGGAACGTGAGCACTGACCGTCCGCACTCCGTAAGCGTTGCCGGAGTCATCGTCGACGACCAGGACCGCGCCCTTTTGATCAAGCGCCGCGACAACGGTCACTGGGAGCCCCCGGGCGGAGTCCTCGAACGTGAGGAAACCATCCCCGAGGCCCTCCAGCGCGAAGTCCTCGAAGAAACCGGCATCAAGATCGCACTTCCCGCGACTCTCACCGGCATCTACAAGAACATGAACGGCCTGATCGTCTCGCTGGTCTTCCGCTGCGAAGCCGCCGACGGCACGCCCACCACCGGGGCCGAGACCCGCGCCCTGCGCTGGGCCACCCGCGAAGAAGTCACCGAACTCGCCGACGAGGCATACGCGATCCGCGTTCTCGACGCTTTGGACGCGGCATCCCCGCCGGCCATCCGCGCCCACGACGGCGTGAAACTCGTCTAGCCCGAACCCGCTGCACATGGCGGCCTACCAGCACGAAGGAACTTGTATGCACGAGTATACGAGCACTGCCCGGGTCTGGGGACTCACTTGCCCAGGTTTCCCGGAAGAGGTCAGCCGGGCCCGCCGCTGGACGAGAGACATCCTGCGCGGCTCACCCATGGCCGAGGACGCCGAACTGATCGTGAGCGAGCTCAGCGCGAACGCGATCCTCCACACCGCCAGCGGCCTCACATCCGGCAGCTTCCACCTAGCGCTTGCGGTCTCTACGCAAGTCATTGCCCTGTCGGTCACCGATGACGGCGGCGCCGGCACCGCCCCGAAGGTCGAGCACCAGGGCCAGGAGGCGGAGCACGGCCGAGGTCTGGGCATGGTCAGCGTGATCGCGCACCGGGTTGTGGTCCATGACAGCGACGGCGGCCACACGGTCACCGCGGAACTCTTCACAGCCCCTCCCCCGGGAGGTCACCCGTGCTGATGGACCAGCCGCAGCGGGGCTACTGGTGCGAGTGCTGGACCGAAGACCTCACCGAGGGAACAGGGCCGACACTGCGGGGCTCGTTCGACGCGTACTCGGCACCCCAGGCCAGCAGATGGGTAGCGGTCGCCCTTCGCACCATCTCCCCTGCACTCGACCCCGACTCGTCCGACGAGGCATGGGAGTGGCTCTACGACGGCCGCATCGAGACAAGACGAGCCCTCTTACGCGCGGAGCCCTGCACCGTTTCCGTCACCCACGACAGCACCCGCATCACATGGACGATCCAACCAGTGCTGTTTCTGCCGCTCGCCCACCGCCAGGGCGTCGAACTCCCCGCCTGCGTGGACGACTTCAACGCCCCTGCGACCGACTGAGTTACAACTTTCTCTACGGGTTCAAGGCGGCTCGCTCCGCTCCCCGCGCGCGGCCCGGCCCCCGGCCGGGCCTGCGCTCCAGTCTCCGCCCCGCTCCCGCCCGGCCGGCGCCCGTGCCGCGCTAAAAGCATGCAGCCACCTGATGCCAGAGAAGGAGTACGTCGTGGCTAAGGCGGTCGGCTCCACGGCTTTACGGAGCCACTTTGGCGCGAGCCTCGAAGATCACGGCCCCAACGTCGTGCTTTACCGGGCAGGTCCGCAGACTGCCCGACGCGCCAGCAGGCTAGCTGCCTCAATTAAAGCGAATACCAAACAAGCCGCCCGTCTCGTAAGGAGCGTCGGACAATCGGGCACATTCCTTGAAATCTACCCTAAAGCCCTCATCTTGCGCTTTCTTCAAGTCGTCAGAGTTCATCGTTACGACGTATTGAATCGCTTCCCGCTCAGCAATGCGAGCAGCCAAGGTGAGCGCGCTAGCCATTTGGCGACCCTCAACATCAGAATAGAGATGACTGTCGTGCACCAGGAAGTCTGGACCCCGCCCAGCCCTTTTGGCAGTCACCGCCATTGTTAAATCAAAGCAGAAGAGTGCCATGCTTTTTACGCCTTGACTTTTATCGCCACCAATCGTGGGTACAAAGTTATAGCCCGATTTGCTGGGCTCGACACTCAGTGACGCGGGCCGCTCGCTGCCATAAATTTCATAAGCGTAGGACGAATAGCGCTGCGCGATTTCGTCGATCTGTGCACGGCGATCGCTCAGGTCCGTGCTGAATCGAAGCTCCATCTCGGCTGAGCGCAATTGCAAGTGCCTGTTAGCATTTTCCCATTTATCGATGGTTTCGCGACGCTGTTGCAGCTCCGTCAGACGACCTTTCACCTGCGCTAGCTGCTGCTGCAGTTCGTTATAGGTCTCCAGAGCGCCGCCAGCCTCTAGGATCCGCATCACCTCCGCTCGCTCAGTGTCTGCACGTTGGAGGCTCAGCCTCATTTCGTCCAGAGCTTCGACTAGGGTCGCCCTCTCGGCTTCGAGGTAACGCTTCCTGTTCTCGACAATTGAACGATGAAACGCCGCTACTTCGTCAAATCGCCGCAGTACCGTGTCAGGGAGGGTAATTTGAAGCTGGCCGTAGACTTGCTGCACATAGGAATGATCAGGCTGCGATTCACTTTCCTGGTTAATAGCGGCCTCAATGTCTCCCAGCCGGCGCTCTTCCATGACTAGAGTATCGTTGATCTTGCGGATTTCTCGGCTCAACTCGTCGGCCTTGGCACGATGAACAGAGTATTGCTCTACGACTTGGAAGTCAGAAATCTGCTGCTCAAGCTGGACTACCTGAATCCTCAATGTTCTGATCTGGGCATCGAGATCTTGCGTTTTACCCAAAGTCATGCCCAAAACTGGATCGTTCGCCGCTTTTTTGAGCTCTTTGAGGCTCTTTTCAGCGGTCGCAATCTCTTTCGAGCGTTCAAGAAGATCAAGGTCCAGCCCGAAAAGGTAAGCAAGGGGAGCCTGTGATGCTACAGCGGCCTGCTTGCGGTGGACCTCCGTGGGATTATCGAAGGCCCCATTTTCGACATTGCGCAAGTAGAAAGCAATCAGCGACCGATATGACGGTTCGTTGGGCGCCCCAGTCAGGCCGAACAGTTGTTTTCCCAACTGTCGCCGCCACATTGCGATCTTCAAGGTAATTCCGTCTACTGAAACATTGCTCGGGTCACCTCCACTTCGTCGAACGCTCGGAATAGTGCCGTCTAGGTCGAGCCCGAGACTAAAGGAATGATCGGCTAGCTCTGGTCTACGCAGTACGTGATCCGGGCGAGCATCAGACCCTAGAAGGAAATCGAGTACCTGAACAAAACTGCTCTTGCCGACAGCGTTGCGGCTGTCCTGCCGTCTCGCTGTCTTAGTTCGCTCAGCCACCACAATGTTTAGACCGCGCTCGAACTGTGCCGCTTTGAAATTGGGCAGGTCACTACTCAGGGTGCGAAACATTATCAACCTTCCTCAATTCGCCATCCTGAAGCACGACCGCGCCTGCGGCAAAGAGAACATCCAGCGATAGGGCAAACCACCAGAACGGAACCGCGGAGGGCATATTCTTGTTGCCGCGCCACGCCGTAAGTCTTTGCCACACCGCACTAACTGAGCCCGGTCGCTCCAACTGCAGCATGATTTGAGCGCCTACTGCAATTAGCGCTTGGTCCGCAGCAATCGATTTACTAGGGAGAAGCATCACTCAGTCACCGGAGCCTCGAAAATATCGCACGTCTCAAAGAAGTGCGTGACCACCATCATCGCAGCACTCCTCTGTTGGCTCATATCGGGATAATCCGCACCCGGAAAAGCCTCTACCACGAGGTCATCACATAGTGCGTGGAATACTGCGTCCGAGCTATCCAAACGCGCACGATGGCCGTCATACCTTGCTCGCAGATTCTCAGACACTTGGGCTTGCTCGCCGGGAGATGACAACGAAAAATAGTACCGGACATGCCCCGTATGCACCTTGAATGCTACGAGGAGATCCGCGACCTCCGCACCAAAATTGTTATGCTCGATTTTTCCTGGGGGAACTTCGAGTGGACTGTCGGTATCTGGTACCAACCGTGTACGCGCGAGGGACTCCACACATCTCGCTATATATGACATTCCGGCAGGGTGCTCTGAGGGAGGGGCGCCAAGGATCCAAGCAAGTTTACTGCGGTCAACGTCATCACCTACGCAATAGTCCCACAAAACTTGAGGGGGCCAGTTTTCTATTTTGACGGACGAGGTTTTTTTCGCCTGCCTCAAATCCATAATGCCAGCGGCGGCCATCGTGGGTAGACCTCTGGCGTTATTGTAGACGAAAGCCCACTTCTCCATGCGGGAGCCCCAGTGTTTTTCCGCGTTCTCGAAGTCAGTTTTTATTTTGCTCGTCACATATGATTCTGACGGACTAGTAGCTCCGTAGCATGCAAGCATCAGGCCATCAACCCAGCCGTCGCAGCCCTTATCCCCACGACCTGAGGGATCGATCTGGACAAAGTCAGGGCCATGCTTCAAGTGCATTAGGTCGGTGACGAAGTCTTGCCAATCGAAACTTGTCTTCCGCACACACAAAGCCAGGAACTGACTGTGGAACCATGCGCGGTCCTGATCAACTAACACGTCGCTCCCCCAGTGACGATGTACACAACCCTCCCCAAGCCTAACGGCGTTGGCTTCTCATGAACACACAGCGTGTCTTAGCCAGTTGGTGCTGTGCGCCGTGCCCGCCAGCGGTCAGGGCAACCCGACGTGGCCATGCCTTTACTGTTCGTCTCCGGTGATCAGCGCTCATGCAGTCGCCTGGATGAAGTTCGCAGACGCCGCCTTGCCGGTCCTGTGCCAGGTGGCTGGCGTGTCCAACGCCGTCTACCTGCCCTAGCCGTTCCTCGTCAGTACGTGCTATGCCCTCCATATGGATCAAGGTGTAGCCGCGTTCGTCGCTGGCATAGCTGGCATGGTCGGCGCTCTCGGCGGAGCAGTAGCCGGCGGAGTAGCCGCTGTTCGAGGAGCTCGCATAGGTGCGGAGAAGACCGCCGCGGCCACGCGTCAGACGGTGCACGACCAAGCCGCTGCCGAGCACGGTCACTGGCTACGTGAGCAACGTCGTGATGCGTTTGCATCGTTCATTACAGCCACACAGGCGGTCACGGATGCCTCGAAGGCTGTGACATCCATGCAGCATGACCAGCTCATCGCCTTCAACGAGTCGATTCAAGCCCTCATCAGAGTCAGCAGCCTCATCACATTGATGGGCCCCGAGCAAGCCATCACCGCAGCTGGGCGCGTCATAGGCGCTGCTGAGATCTTCAGGCGGTGCATGTGGGAGGAGTCGCGTATCACCGACCACACGTCGCAGGAGTCGAGCGATGCCTCAGACAAAACGGATGAGGCCGCCGATAGCTACACCGAGATGGTTCAGCGGTTCATTGCTGTAGCCCAGGGAGTATTGGGCAGGTGAGGCCCCAGCGACCCGCATCTGCACCACAAGCGCACAAGAACGAGCGTGGAAACAGTGGGAAGTCACGGTGCAAGCGACCAACTTCAACTAGGCCATTGGCAGTCGTTCGCACAGCTCAGCTCTCAATCGTCATTGAAGGCTCGTAGCTTCCCAAACTGAGGGACCAGGCACCGTCATTACGGTACGGCCGTCGCGGCTTGCTCTGGACGACGGCAGCGGCAGCGTGGCGGGGGCCGGTGGGGGTGCAGCGAGGCATACGCGCGCCTGATTGGTCGGCGCACCCGTCGTCGTGGCTGGCTGTCGTCGGCTGAGGTTCGTGCCACTGCCGTGCCAGATGCAGCGGTCAGACACGGTCAACGAGGGCGTCTTACGGTTGATTTGCTGGGCACCTCACCGGGCATCGAAGCTCCAGGTCACCGTCCCAACGTCCCAGCCTCTCTCTTAAAGCGGGTGTCAGGCCAGCAGGATCGGGTGAGTAGCGTGGGTCGGTTGGCTACGCTGTCCGGCCACCGTCGCCGCCAGCGGTTTGGATAAGGAAAAGGTGAGCAGCGCGGCGTAGAAGACGCTCGAAATCGCCGACCAGTGCGTGGAGATCACTGGTCGTAGCGCCATCGAGGAGGCGAGAGGGCCCGGCCTGCGCTACATCGCCGTGCATCTCGGCGTTGCGGCGTCTATAGACGTACGGGCGACAGCCTGGACCCGCGAGGCTCTGGACCCGCGCGAGGAGGCCCGCCTGGAGCGCCATCGCGGACGCTGGCCCGGCGCCGCGAGAGGGCGACGGCGTGACTCCCTAGGACCGCCCAGAGTGGAAGCCGAACTCAGGTCGCGGTCTCTACAGTGCACTCCTCGATCCATCGCGCGACGACAGAAAAAGTCGCCATGTACTCCAGCGCCTCCTGCTGGGTCCAGGTGACCTGCTCTTCGTGTGCCGCCAGATTCCGGATGCCGAGGAACACCCCGGCAGAAAGGTACTTGGCCCCGTCCTGCCGGGCTCTCCATGTGGGGGTGTCACGGTCGCCATCGAACCTGAGCCGCGGCTTGCCCTCGGTGGGCGGCTTGGGATCGAAGCTCTGCATACACAGATCCATCTCGCCCGTGTCGTGACGACCGAGTTTCAGTTGTAGGCGACGATTCACCACGCGGGCCGCAGCGAGGACGGCATCCTGGTGGGCCTCAGCGGCCCAGAGAGGTGCGGCCGGCTCCCACACCCAACGATGCAGGATATCCGCCCCAATAACGGGTGATTTGGGACGCAGGAACGCGTCAATATCATCCGCGTGCCTGGCGTGCCCCAACGCCTCGGTGACGGCGAGGCGTACGAGCTGCCAGTACGCGAGACCTTCGGCGTTGTACTGGTTCAGCTCGGAGAGTGCATGCGGGTCGTATACCTCAACGATCTTGCGAGCCCGCACGAGTTCGATCACGAGATCTTGAGGCCAGTCCGGCCAGGGCATGCCGCCAGCCTGGTCAGCATTGGCTGCTTCCATCTTCGAGACATGGATGTTCACGTCCTCCAGGAAGTTCTCCAGCGTCTCGACAGCGTGGGCGTGATCCATGCTTGGACCCTAGGGCGAACGGCGCAGGCTGGTCAGTGGTTTCGCGTAGGAAGTGGCGGGCCCCAGCAAGAGGCCCTGGAGCGTCATAGGGTGGTGGATGATGGCCCCTCAGCGTTCACCGACAAGGGGGCAGCGATGAGACACGACTTCGATGTCATGGTGGAGTTCCTTAAGGCCCGTCTTCGTGAGGACGAAAATGCGGCCAAAGCACTGAAGGCCAGTAAGAACGAGGACGTGACCCGGTTGCGGGACCGGATCCTTGCCGACGTCGAGGCGAAGCGCAGGCTCATGGACTGGGTGTTCGCGCCTCAGTGGGAGCTGGGGGAGTGGGAGCACTCCTTCGCAGGCCGCCTGGTCATCAAACAGTGGATGGGGTTCCGCCAGCCGGTGATCGAGCAACTCGTAGCGGCGTACGCCGATCACCCCGACTTCCACCCCGAGTGGGCGCTGATCGAGGTGGAGCCGATTGAGGACGAGAGCCGCACCCGCGCTCAGGCTCGCACCATTTGATGGGGCTTGAGGCCGTTAGGAGGCCCTGAAGAGGCACAGGTTGAGGAGAGGCGGACGGCTTCACCGCGACCTTGAGCGGCCTCCAGGCCCCACGCTGCACCAGATCGATCCTCAGTACCGCACCACCAGCGCACCAGATAGGGCGGGGAACACCGGGGAACCATGGTGAAAAGGGCCGAGCCCCACTAGGCCGTACCTCGGCCATTCGCGCAGGTCAGCACCCGAACCGGCCCCAAATGACCGCAGCTTCCCAAGCTGATGTCACGCAGCTACGTAGGCGAGGGACGCTGCCAGCGGCGACCAGTAGCCTGCGACGATCAGCCGTCGCGCGCCTGGAGATGCCGTGGAAGCTACCGCTCTCGTCAGTCCCGATCAGTTGTGGTCGGCGCAGGAGGTCTTGGTTCGTCCGAGTCCTGTACCGGCGGCGGCAGGGGTCTACGGGTGGCACTTCGAGCAGCCGCCCCACCCCGACCTGGACGCTGGGCGCCTGCTGTACGTCGGTATAGCCCCGCGGTTCATGGCGAACCGGACCAGCGCGCAGAACCTTCGCAAGCGGGTGCGCTACCACTACCGGGGCAACGCGGCCGGCTCGACGCTGCGGCTCACCCTCGGATGCCTGCTCGGCCTTGAGCTGCGCCGCGTGGGCAGCGGCAAGCGGATGACCTTCGGCAAGGCCGGCGAAGCCACCCTGAGCCAGTGGATGGCGGACAACGCGCGGGTGTGCTGGATTGAGCAGAGCGAACCATGGGACCTGGAGTCACAGCTCATCTCCCAGCTCGACCTCCCGCTGAACCTCGACCAGAACCGCCACAACGCGTTCCACAGTCGCCTGAAGGAGATACGAGCCCAAGCACGCCAGCGAGCACGAGAGTTGCCCATCAGCTCGTAGGCCGCCGAACGGGCCGTTGCCTGGGCCGTCTCTGGGCCGTCCGAGGTTGCTCGACAGTGGCCAATGACGACCAACGACGACCACCAGGCACACGGTCCCCCACTCCTGACCAGCAAAAACCCAGCTCACCAAGATCCCCGGCAAGACCCAGGGCAAGAAGAAGTAACCCCCGACCCGCCCCGATCAAGCCCCCTGCCTGCGGGTTCACCGCTGGCAGGGGGCTTGTCGCTGCGCTGGGGCTGTCTCGAGGCACACCGTCGGGAATGAGGGCCGGAACCTGCGTCGTCGGAACCGTAGCGGGTGCGCTGCTCGGACTGCTCCCGGTGTGCGCACCCGCGTGCGCCTGGATGTGTGGATGACGTCTGTCGCGCGCCCTGCCCTGCGTCCGCGAGGTGGCACACGCTGGAGGCTCGAACACAGGACGGGCTGCCGGAGGTTGAGGGTGGGCGAGTGGAAGCAAGGCAAGTGTGGTTGGCCGACGACGGCCGGCGGCCGCTGCGCCAACAAGACGGTGAAGGGCACCTCAAGGTGCTACCTCCATCAAGGCGAGTGGACCGAACGAGGCCGGGCCGAACTGAAGAAGAGGGCGAGCAGGCGTCGCAGGAAGTGAGTTCCCTCTCACGGCTTGGCCCGGCCTGGCCTGCCGGGCCTCCATGGGCGGGGATCACGGACTGCCCGACTCCGATATCCCCCGCGTGAGTTGGCTCACCACGTCCAGGATCCACTGGCCGAAGGGGGTGGGGGCGACCAGGACTCCGAAGACCAGGACGATGAGCACGGTCAGCTTCTCGTCGGTGCGGCTCCGGGCATGGGTTCGTCGGCGTAGCCGTACGACGATGATGACAGCCAGCAGAACCGCCACATTGATCGTCAGCACCACCCGGCCGGCCCTCCCGTCAGGCGAGAACGTCCCAGGTCTTCCTGTCTAGCTCGGGCCGGACGACGGGGTGGTCCAATTGCCGGCGGTTGGCGGCAAAACGCTTCTCCGCGGCCGGATCGAGTCGTGAGCGGCACCCCTGTCCTGTGCCGCTGGTCCTCTGCCGTCCGCCTCTGTCTCTGCCGTCCGCCTCTGCCGTCTGCTGTCCGCTTCTGTCTCTGCCGTCCGCTCCTGCCTCAGATCGACAGCGGAACCTCATGGATCTCGTCGGCCCTGTGTCCCGCGCGTTCGTGGACGCGTTGGACCGCGTCCGCCGAGGGGGCCTCGGAGAGGCAGTAGATCGTGCCGGAGTCGGGGTCCGCCCAGGCACGTTCGAAGTGCACGTTCTCTTCCTTCTCCACGGCGGCGTCGGCGTCGTGCGCCTGCCTGAGCTGCTCGGGCGTGATGCCCTCGAACCCGTGATGGACGTCCATGAACTGAGCCATGGCCTCGCACCTCCTTGTCCTTTCCGAGGTCCGTTCCGCGTGCGCGAGTGTGCTCACCCGCTCGCCCTTTCATGGTGCGCCCGTACGGGGGCCGGTGCGACCCCGAGCGGCTCGCACAGCGTGCCCGGCAACGACGAAGAGCCCCGGCTCATCACCGAGGCCCTCACTGTCGTACGAGATGCACGTCGTACGAGTTGTTACTCCCGTACGCGTTGTTACTGCCGTACGAGATTCACCGCACCGTCAGCCGCGCTCTTCCGCGCTCTTCCGTGCTCAGCCGCACTGGCACGGATTGCCCGACTGACACCCGCAGCCGCAGCCCGAGCCGCAGCCGCACGCGCCGAAGAGCGGGAGGCTCTTGATCTCGGCGGGCTGCTCGGTCGGGCGTTCCTGCGTGGGGTCGGGTAGGGGGGTGCTGGGGGATTCGGCCATGGTCCCTCCTCAAGGCTGGAGCCTGTGCCTCATTGGACGCCCGTCGGGCTGGGCGCATCAACGGCGCACTGTGGCTCGTACACGCCCCGAAAGGCCCCCGCACGCCCGGCACCGGCCAGTCGGCCCCCGCACGCCCGGCACCGCCGCACCAAGCCGCGAACCCCTGGCGCGCGCCCCTCCCCGCCTCAGACGCACGCCTCAGACCACGTACGCCTCAGACCACGCACGCCTCAGACCGCGCACGCCTCAGCCCCGCCAGGACCCCCGCCTCAGACGCCCTCCACCCCAGGCCCCGCCTGGATGTCCGGCTGCACGTCCGCCTGGAGCTCGTCCGCGTGTTCGCCCGTGACGAGGTACACCACGCGCTTGGCCACCGACACCGCGTGGTCGGCGAACCGCTCGTAGTAGCGGCCGAGCAGTGTGACGTCGACGGCCGTCTCGATGCCGTGCTTCCAGCGGTCGTCGATGAGGTGCTGGAAGAGCGTGCGGTGCAGGAGGTCCATCTCGTCGTCGTCCTGCTCCAGCTGGAGCGCCAGGTCGACGTCCTTCGAGATGATCACCTCGGCCGCCTTCGCCATCAGGCGCTGCGCCAGCTGGCCCATCTCCAGGATCGTCGCGTGCAGGTCGTGCGGGACCGCGCGCTCCGGGAAGCGCAGCCGGGCCAGCTTGGCCACGTGCTGGGCCAGGTCGCCGGAGCGCTCCAGGTCGGCCGACATCCGCAGCGAGGTCACGACGATCCTGAGGTCGGTCGCCACCGGCTGCTGGCGGGCCAGCAGCGCTATCGCGCGCGCCTCCAGGTCGTGCTGGAGCTCGTCGACCCGCTGGTCGGCCTCGATCACGCTCTCGGCCAGCTTCAGGTCGGTGTCGAGGATCGCCGTCGTGGCGCGCCCGATCGCCGACCCGACCAGCCGGGCCATCTCCACCAGGCTGTCGCTGATCGAGTCCAGTTCCTCGTGGTACGCGTCCCGCATCAGGGTTCCCTCTCGTACGTCATCTTCGGGGGCTCACCGGGGGCCGGGGCCCGGTGCGTATGTCCTGCACAACCGGTGCTTCGCTCCCCACGCTCCCACGTTGTGGCCTGTACGCGTCCGTTTCCGGCACCCCAAATGAACCACTACTGGCTCCAAGGTGAACTCTGGGCGACGAGTGTTCGAGGTCGCACTCGGATGGCTGTGGCCTTGAGCGATCCCGTGCCTAACCTGGGTGCATGGACGTGAACGCGGCGGTCGCCGCAGCGGCAGCGATCGCCGGTGTGCTCACCGGTGTCATCGCCATGCTGGCGTTCCGCTGGAGCGAGCGGGAGCAGAAACGACCCACCCGCACCTCCCTGCACACCGACCCGATGCTGCCACCGGGCGTGGACACCGTCCTGTCCGTGCTCCGGTCCTCGGCCGTCGTACTGGACGAGGCGGACACCGTCGTCAAGGCCAGCTCCGCCGCGTACGCCCTCGGGCTGGTCCGCGGCGGCAAGCTGTCCGTGGAGCCCATGCTCCTGATGGCCAGGGACACCCGGCGGGACGGGGAGATACGCCAGGTGGAGCTGGATCTGCCGAGGCGGGGGACCGGGCGGGGCGAGGCCCTCGCCGTTTCCGCGCGGGTGGCGCCGCTCGGCTCCCGGCTGGTGCTGCTGCTGGTCGAGGACCTCACCGAGGCCCGGCGCATCGAGGCGGTGCGACGCGACTTCGTCGCCAACGTCAGCCATGAGCTGAAGACCCCCGTCGGCGCGCTCTCCCTCCTGTCCGAGGCCGTCATGGACGCCTCCGACGACCCGGAGGCGGTGGAACGCTTCGCCGGCCGCATGCAGATCGAGGCGACCCGGCTCACCAACCTGGTGCAGGAGCTCATCGACCTCTCGCGTGTGCAGAACGACGATCCCCTGGAGGACGCCGAACCCGTCCGCGTCGACGAACTGGTCGCCGAGGCCATCGACCGCTGCCGGCACCAGGCCGGCGCCAAGGCCATCACCATGGCCGCCGGCGGCACCGCCGACCTGCACGTCTGGGGCAACCGCGGCCAGCTCGCCGCCGCCCTCGGCAACCTCGTCGAGAACGCCGTCAACTACTCGCCCGCCCGTACCCGCGTCGGCATAGCCGCCCGCCGGGTGAACGCACCCGGTGGTGACATGATCGAGGTCGCCGTCACCGACCAGGGCATCGGGATCTCCGACAAGGACAAGGAGCGCATCTTCGAGCGCTTCTACCGCGTCGACCCGGCCCGCTCCCGTGCCACCGGCGGCACGGGCCTCGGCCTCGCCATCGTCAAGCACGTGGCCGCCTCGCACGGCGGGGAGGTCACGGTGTGGAGCGCCGAGGGGCAGGGCTCCACCTTCACCCTGCGGCTGCCGGAGGCGCGGGCCGCCCGCGACCGCGCGCACCAGCACTCCGGCCGCGGCGGTCTCGCGGGCGAGTCCGGCCGTTCCAGCCCCTCAGTCCCCCCCACATCCTCTTACGAACCGCTTCCTGCCCCGGAGGTCCTTCCGTGACCCGTGTGCTCGTCGTCGAGGACGAGGAGTCCTTCTCCGACGCCCTGTCGTACATGCTCCGCAAAGAGGGCTTCGAGGTCGCCGTCGCGACCACCGGGCCCGACGGACTCGACGAGTTCGAGCGCAACGGCGCCGACCTCGTCCTCCTCGACCTGATGCTGCCCGGTCTGCCGGGCACCGAGGTGTGCCGTCAGCTGCGCGGCCGCTCCAACGTCCCCGTCATCATGGTGACCGCCAAGGACAGCGAGATCGACAAGGTCGTCGGGCTGGAGATAGGAGCCGACGACTACGTGACCAAGCCGTTCTCCTCCCGCGAGCTGGTCGCCCGGATCCGGGCCGTCCTGCGCCGCCGGGGCGAGCCGGAGGAGGTCACCCCGGCCGCGCTGGAGGCGGGCCCGGTCCGCATGGACGTGGACCGCCACGTCGTCACCGTCTCCGGCTCGAAGGTCGACCTCCCCCTCAAGGAGTTCGACCTCCTGGAGATGCTGCTGCGCAACGCCGGCCGCGTCCTGACCCGCATGCAGCTCATCGACCGGGTCTGGGGCGCCGACTACGTCGGTGACACCAAGACCCTCGACGTCCACGTCAAGCGCCTGCGCGCCAAGATCGAGCCGGACCCGGGCGCACCGCGGTACCTGGTGACGGTCCGCGGCCTCGGCTACAAGTTCGAGCCGTAGACCCTAGCCGCAGACAGCAACCCGCATACAGCAACCCGCATACAGCAACCCGTAGACCGCGATCCGTAGCCCGCACACCGTCTGTCGTCGACAGACCGTGAGCCACGGACACGGAAGCCGACACGGAAGTGGCACGGAAGCGGCACGGACGCCGACACGGAAGGGCGGGGCCCCCGGAGCATCCGGGAGTCCCGCCCTTCCGTCGTACGGCTGCTCAGTGGCCGGCGGCCGGCGACTCCGTCGCGCTCGCGGACGCGGCGTCGCCCGGGGTGCTCGCGTCGGCCGGGGTGCCCTCCGGGGAGGTGGACGCCGAGGGCGAACCCGAGGTGCCCTCACCCGGTTCCTGGCTCGTGCCCGGCTCCGCCGAGCCGCCCGGGGCCGCCGGGATCTCGGTCGGGCCCCACGAGCTGAAGTAGCTCTCGGCCGGGACGACGAAGGCGCGCAGGCTCACCTCGCCGGTCTCGCTGAAGCCGAAGGTCACCTTCTGGGCGTTGCCGTCCTTGACGGACTCGCCGAGCTGGTTCAGCGTCGCGGAGGCGTTGCCCTGGCCGCCGAGGACGACGGAGCCGCCGGCCGGGACGGTCAGCTCGCCCTTGCCCTTGGCGGGCGTGATCTCGGCGGTGCCGGCGCCTTCGACGCTCACCGACTCCAGGGTCTGGGCGCGGCTGCCGCCGTTGAACACGGTGGCGGAGATCACCGCCGGGCCCTCGGCCTCGGGGTCGGGCTGGGTGATGATCACGACGTTCTGGAGCTTGATGTCCCCCACGGTCGTAGCCGCGTTGTCCGGCTTGACCTGAAGGGTCTGGGCGTTGTTGCCGGCGCTGCACGCGGCGAGCGAGGCGATCGAGAACGCGATGGCGGCGGCGGCGAGGGCACCGCGT
The DNA here is from genome assembly GCF_053591515.1 of Streptomyces sp. NPDC003011. Taxonomy (NCBI): domain Bacteria; kingdom Bacillati; phylum Actinomycetota; class Actinomycetes; order Kitasatosporales; family Streptomycetaceae; genus Streptomyces; species Streptomyces sp. NPDC003011. The sequence continues at coordinate 261,725 of NZ_JBSFTY010000001.1, read as the reverse complement.
CGAAGGCTGCTGCTCACGGCGGCGGTAACTCCTTGACTCGAGCGAGGGCGGCTCGTAAAGCCGCGCTAAGTGTCTGTCAGCGGCCTCAGGTTACCGAGCCGTTCTCGCGCCACCGCACCCGACCCTCCCTCGGAGCGGGTCGGCTTCCTCGGCTTGCGCGGCCACATGCGTCACAACTGTCTCCCGAGTCACATTGCGCCGGCGCTCGTCCGCCATTCACATAAGCGCCCCCCGTACGCCGCCGGGGATTTTCCGTGGAGGAATCCGTGCACCACGGAATTGATCACCGCGCGGCCGGCCGGGTGCCCCGGTGATCAATTCCGGATTCGTCTCGGACCCGACTCCTGACGCCGAACGGAGTAGCGGAAGTCGCACGCCTGGAACCGGACATATCAGGATGTTCGGCCGTCCGGGGGGTCCTCCGGATGTGTGTAACGTACGCGTTTCACCTCCCCCGGAGAGCCGCTCCCACCTGCGAATACTTTCTCCCGCTCGGCCCGCGCAGCACGTTCCTGTTGCTGTTGTCAAGCCCCGAGATATGCCCTGACCTGCGAAAACGCCATTCAGAACCCGCGGCTTCCGTGTTACTCTGGATAGCCACGGAAGGGGTACCTGTCACATGACGTTCAAGGTTGGCGACACCGTGGTCTATCCCCATCACGGGGCCGCGCTGATCGAGGCTATCGAAACTCGCCAGATCAAAGGCGTGGACAAGACCTACTTGGTGCTGAAGGTCGCCCAGGGTGACCTGACGGTACGTGTGCCAGCGGACAATGCGGAGTTCGTCGGCGTGCGTGATGTGGTCGGTCAGGACGGGCTGGACCGGGTCTTCGAGGTGCTGCGCGCGCCGTACGCCGAGGAGCCCACGAACTGGTCTCGTCGTTACAAGGCAAATCTGGAGAAGCTCGCCTCCGGCGATGTCATCAAGGTCGCGGAAGTCGTGCGTGACCTGTGGCGTCGTGAGCGCGAGCGCGGACTCTCCGCCGGTGAGAAGCGCATGCTCGCCAAGGCCCGCCAGATTCTGGTGAGCGAGCTCGCGCTCGCGGAGAACACGAACGAGGACAAGGCCGAGGCTCTGCTCGACGAGGTCCTCGCGTCCTGACACCGACGCAGGCCGCAGTGAGCAGCCCGCTGAGTTCAGCACATTGAAATGCCGCGGTGCCCGATGACGCATTTGCTGTCGCCGGGCGCTGCGGCATGTTCGCGTTTCGACGCCGTACGCGTGTTCACCCCGGAGGAAAGCTCCCCCGATACTGTGCGTGCCGGGCCCGGACGGTCGGCTCGACCAGGGTCACGGAAGGGTTCTGGCCAAGCTGTCGTACCCGACACGCTGAGGCCATACCCACGTAGGCCGAGCACACAAACCTGACAGGAACCGATGTCTGACGTTTCCCGCCCCGCGCCCGCCCAGGGCCGTACGACCGCCCGCACCGCCGCTGTGATCCCGGCCGCCGGCCGGGGCGTACGGCTCGGTCCGGGCGCCCCCAAAGCGCTCCGCGCGCTGAACGGCACCCCGATGCTCATCCACGCGGTCCGCGCGCTGGCCGCGTCCCGTGCCGTCTCCCTGGTCGTGGTCGTGGCCCCGCCCGACGGCGCCGGCGAGGTCAAGTCGCTGCTCGACGCGGACGCGCTGCCCGAGCGGACGGACTTCCTGGTCGTCCCCGGCGGCGAGAGCCGCCAGGAGTCCGTACGGCTCGGCCTGGACGCGCTGCCGTCCGGGTACGACATCGTGCTGGTCCACGACGCCGCCCGGCCGCTGGTCCCGGTCGACACGGTGGACGCGGTCATCGAGGCCGTACGGGAGGGAGCCGTGGCCGTCGTCCCGGCGCTGCCGCTCGCGGACACCGTCAAGGAGGTCGAGCCGGCCGCGACCCCGGGCGAGCCGGAACCGGTCGTCGCCACCCCCGACCGGGCGCGTCTGCGGGCCGTCCAGACCCCGCAGGGCTTCGACCGCGCGACCCTGGTCCGCGCCCACGAGACGGTCACCGGGGACGTCACCGACGACGCGAGCATGGTCGAACAGCTCGGCGAGACGGTCGTGACCGTCCCCGGCCACGAGGAGGCCTTCAAGGTCACGCGCCCCCTGGACCTCGTCCTCGCGGAGGCGGTCCTGGCCCGCCGGAGGCTCAACGATGGCTTCTGAGGCACCGCTGCTTCCCCAGGTCGGCATCGGCACCGACATCCACGCCTTCGAGGAGGGCCGCGAGCTGTGGTGCGCCGGCCTGAAATGGGAGGGCGAGGGCACCGGCCTGGCCGGGCACTCCGACGCGGACGTCGTCGCGCACGCCGCCTGCAACGCGCTGTTCTCGGCGGCCGGGCTGGGCGACCTCGGGCAGCACTTCGGTACCGGGCGTCCCGAGTGGTCGGGTGCCTCCGGTGTCACGCTGCTGGCGGAGGCCGCCCGGATCGTGCGGGAGGCGGGCTTCACCATCGGCAACATCGCCGTGCAGGTCGTCGGCGCACGCCCCAAGATCGGCAAGCGCCGGGACGAGGCCCAGAAGATCCTGTCGGAGGCGGCCGGGGCCCCGGTCTCGGTGTCGGGCGCCACCACCGACGGGCTCGGCTTCCCCGGGCGGGACGAAGGGCTGATGGCGGTGGCCACGGCACTGGTCGCACGCACCGGAACCTGACGCCGCTGCCGCGAACGTCACGAATCCGCCCGCCCTGAGCCGAAGGTCGCAGGGCACTCCCCGTCGCCTACTACCCTGGACACGTGACTATTCGCCTGTACGACACCAGCGCCCGGCAGATCCGTGACTTCGCCCCGCTCCAGCCGGGTTGTGTCTCGATCTACCTGTGTGGCGCCACCGTGCAGGCCGCACCGCACATCGGGCACATCCGCTCGGGCCTGAACTTCGACATCATGCGCCGCTGGTTCGAGTACCGCGGCTACGACGTCACGTTCATCCGCAACGTCACGGACATCGACGACAAGATCATCGCCAAGGCGGCCGGCCAGGGCCGCCCCTGGTGGTCCATCGGCTACGAGAACGAGCGCGCCTTCAACGACGGCTACACCGTGCTCGGTTGCCTCCCGCCGACCTACGAGCCCCGCGCCACCGGCCACATCACCGAGATGGTCGAGATGATGCGCGGCCTCATCGAGCGCGGACACGCGTACGAGGCCGACGGCAGCGTCTACTTCGACGTGCGCTCCTGGCCGGCCTACCTCGAACTCTCCCGGCAGGACCTGGACGAGATGCGCCAGCCCGCCGAGGACGGCATCACCGGCAAGCGGGACCCCCGCGACTTCGCCATGTGGAAGGCGGTCAAGCCGGGCGAGCCGAGCTGGGAGACCCCGTGGGGCCGGGGCCGTCCGGGCTGGCACCTGGAGTGCTCGGCGATGGCCCACAAGTACCTCGGCTCCGCCTTCGACATCCACGGCGGCGGCCTGGACCTGATCTTCCCGCACCACGAGAACGAGATCGCCCAGGCCAAGGCCTACGGCGACGAGTTCGCCCGGTACTGGCTGCACAACGCCTGGGTCACCATGAGCGGCGAGAAGATGTCGAAGTCGCTCGGCAACTCGGTCCTGGTCAGCGAGATGGTCAAGGTCTGGCGCCCGATCGTGCTGCGCTACTACCTCGGCACCCCGCACTACCGCTCGATGATCGAGTACAGCGAGGAGGCCCTGCGCGAGGCCGAGTCCGCGTTCGCGCGGATCGAGGGCTTCGTGCAGCGCGTGGTGGAGAAGGCCGGGGGAGCCGTCGAGCCCTCCGCCGAGGTGCCGCCCGCCTTCGCCGAGGCGATGGACGACGACCTGGGCGTGCCGCAGGCCCTCGCCGTCGTGCACACCACCGTCCGGCAGGGCAACTCCGCGCTGGCCGCCGACGACAAGGAGGCCGCGGTGGCCCGCCTCGCCGAGGTGCGCGCCATGCTCGGCGTCCTCGGCCTGGACCCGCTCGACCCGCACTGGGCCGGCGAGGCCGACCGCGGCGACGACCTCCACGGGGTCGTCGACAGCCTCGTACGCCTGGTCCTCGACCAGCGGGAGGCGGCCCGCGGCCGCAAGGACTGGACCACCGCCGACGCCATCCGCGACCAGCTCAACCAGTCCGGGCTCGTCATCGAGGACGGCCCCCAGGGCCCGCGCTGGAGCCTCGGCCCGCGCTGAGCCCTTTCTTGATCGATTGTGCCGCCCGGCTGTCCGGGCGGCACACTGCATAGACACGTACGTTCGCACGCTTCGGCTTCAGAGAAGAGACAGGTAGGTCATGGCAGCCAACAACCGCCGCATGTCCGGCAAGAAGGGCGCGCAGGTCGGCAGTGGCGGCCAGCGGCGCAAGGCGCTGGAGGGCAGGGGCCCGACCCCGCCCGCCGAGATGCGCAAGGGCCACAAGAAGAACCGCGTCGCCAACGCGAAGGCGAAGCAGACGGTACGCCGGCCCGCGGTCCGCGGCCGGGGCGGCAAGGGCACCTCGGAGATGGTCGTCGGCCGCAACCCCGTCTTCGAGGCACTGCGCGACGGCGTGCCCGCGACGACGCTCTACGTCCAGCAGTTCATCGACAACGACGAGCGGGTCCGCGAGGCACTCCAGCTCGCCGCCGAGCGCGGCGGGATCCACCTCATGGAGGCCCCCCGCCCCGAGCTCGACCGCATGACCAACGGGCTCAACCACCAGGGCCTCGTCCTCCAGGTCCCGGCCTACGAGTACGCGCACCCCGAGGACCTCGCGAGCGCCGCCTACGACAAGGGCGAGGACCCGCTCATCGTCGCCCTCGACGGCGTCACCGACCCGCGCAACCTCGGCGCCGTCGTCCGCTCCGTCTCCGCCTTCGGCGGCCACGGCGTCGTCGTCCCCGAGCGGCGCGCGGCCGGCATGACCGCCGGCGCCTGGAAGTCGTCCGCCGGCACGGCCGCCCGTACGCCCGTCGCCCGCGCCACCAACCTCACGCGCGCCCTGGAGGCGTACAAGAAGGCCGGCATCACGGTCGTCGGCCTGGCCGCCGACGGCGAGACCGAGATCGGCGAGCTGCCGGCGCTGGGCGGCCCCGTCGTCATCGTCGTCGGCAGCGAGGGCAAGGGCCTGTCCCGGCTCGTCGGCGAGACCTGCGACCACCGGGTGCGGATCGCGATGCCGGGCGGCGCCGAGTCGCTCAACGCCGGTGTCGCGGCGGGCATCGTGCTGTACGAGGCCGCACGCCGACGCGCCTGAGCGGCTGTTCGACGTAGTCACCCATACGGGGTGTTCCTGGTGGACAGGACAACCTTGACGGGGTCCGGACAGATCCGCCCAGTCAAAGCAGTGTCCTATCCACACGTCACTCGGTTAGATGAGTGTGGACACCAGAACACCCCGCACACCCACGGGGGACGGCCCGTCGGGCTTCGACGACGCTCCCGCGCTGAGCATGGTGAAGGTGCCGAGCGATCCGGCGCAGATCATCGTCAATCATGTGAGCTTCCGCGTGCAGTTGGGCGCGTCGACGCGGCGTAATCAATCTCCGCGGATCGCACGGCACTTGAGCGCCACCGAGGACACCGCCCTGATGCCTGTCGCCGGCGCGGCCGGCAGACCCGGCGTGAGCGCGGGCGCGCGCCGCCGGCCCGTCGTGTGGAGCGGCAAGTCCGACCCCGACGACACCGGCGCCCACCGCCTGCTCCAGGCCGTACGGGGCGGCAGCGTCGGCCACGGCGAGGCGCCCGCCCCGGTCGCCGACGCCGGAGCCACCCAGGTCATCCCCCGCGTCGGCGGCTACGGCGGTTACGGCGGCCAGGGCTACGCCGGCGAGGGCTACGACGGCGAGGGCTACGACGGCTACGACGACCTGGCCCAGACCGTCGAGACGCCCGTGGTCGGCGCCCAGCGCACCCCCGCCCCCGACGGCACCCGACTCCTGCCGCACATGCGGACCGTGGGCAGCGCCTACGACGAACCCGCTTACGGCACCGGGGAGTTCGAGGAGTACGAGGACGGCGACGGCGACGACGGCGACGAGAACGGGCCCGCCAAGCGCCAGGGCGACGACCCCGCACGGCACGCCTACTACCCGGGCCGCCGCATGAACCTGGGCGTCGTCCTCCTCCCCCTGCGGATCTTCCTCGGCTTCATCTCCATCTACGCCGGCATGGGCAAGCTCTGCGACCCCGTCTACTTCGACGGCGGCGAACGCGGCTCCATGGTCAAGTGGCTCAACACCCTGCATCCCTGGGAAGTCGCCGAGCCGCTGCGCCAGTTCGCCCTCGAACATCCGGTCGGCGCGGGACTCGTCATCGCCTTCCTCCAGGTCATCGTGGGCGTCCTCACGATCCTGGGCTGCTGGCAGCGGGTCGCCGCGGTTGTCGGCGCCGGCCTGTCCGCCGCGCTCCTCGTCACCGTCAGCTGGAAGAGCGTCCCCGCCTACGACACCCCCGACATCATCTACCTCGCCGCCTGGTCCCCGCTGATCATCGCCGGCGCCCCCGTCTACTCCATCGACGGCCGCCTCGCGGGCGGCGCCTGGCGCCGCCTCGGACCCCGCGCCGACATCTGGGACCTGCGCCGCCACGTGCTGCGCCGGGGCGTCCTGATCACCGCCGTCGTCGCCGGGATCACCCTCCTCGCCGGCTCGCTGCTCGGCGGTGCCGTCCGGGACGCCGACCGCGTGATCGTCCCCGGACCCGGCGAGGCCCCGCGCAACGAACTGCCCGGCTCCCCGCTCCCGCAGGACCCCGCCAAGCGGGAGAAGAAGACCCCCTCGGCCTCCAGCTCGCCCACCCAGGGCGCCACGGCGGGGGCCACTCCGTCCGCCGGCACCGCCACCACCCCGGGCGCCACCCGGGACACCGGCACCGCGACCGGCGGCGCGCCCAGCCAGACCCAGGGCACCGGCGGCCAGGCACCGCCGCAGCAGACCTCCCCGGTCGAGCAGGCCCCCAGCACCACCTCCGGCCCGACCTCCGGCGGCTCCGCGACCGGCGGCAGCGGCTCGACCGGCGGTTCGGGCGGCGGCACGGGCGGCTCGGGCGGCTCCGGCAGCGGAGGGTCCTCCTCCGGCCAGCCGGGCCTGGTGGGCGGCCTGTTGGGGTGATCGAGCCGGTGGGCGACATCCTGGGCCCGCCCGCCGGCTGAGTTCCCCGGCCCGTACGACGGAGGGGTCCCGCACCGATGGTGTGCGGGACCCCTCCGTCGTACGCGGCGGCGAGGCCTTCGGGGGCGCGGAGAAGCGCGCGCCGCACCCCGCGACGGCCGGCAGGCCGGGAGAGAGCCCGCGGGCTCCCCAGCGGGCCGCCGGCTGCGGGAGAGCCTGTGGGCTCCCCAGGCGGCCTGCCGGCCCGGACGGCTGTGGGCTTCCAGGCCGGCCAACCGGCTGTAGACGGCTGGCTCGCTGGCTTCACAGGCGGCCTGGCGGCTACGCGGCGGCCCGTGCCGGCTCCCCAGACGACTCGCAGGCCCAGGAGAGGGCCTGTCGGCCCTCCAGACCGCTTACCGGGGCTGCGGACGGTCCGCTGGCCATGAGGCGGCGCGTGCGGTCCCCGCGGGCGGCCTACGGGCTACAAGGCGGCCAAGGGCTTCAGCGGCCCGCGCCGCAGATGGCCTACGGGCTACAGACGGCCTGGGGGGCTTCAGAGGCCCGCGGCGCAGACGGCCTAAGGGCTTCAGTGGCCCGCGCTACAGAGCGCCTGGAGGCGTCAGAGGCACGCGCTACAGAGCGCCTGGGGCTTCAGGGGCACGCGGCGCAGACGGCCCGCGGGCGGTGAGGAGGTCCGTCGGTCGGAGGGACGGCCTCAACGGCCCAGCGCCGCCAGCTCCTTCGCGGCCTCGGTCAGGTCCTTGGCGGTGTCGATGGCACGCCAGTACGCCCCCTGCGGGATCGGGAAACCGGCGAGACGGCGCTCGCGCGCCAGGCGGGGGAAGGTCGTCCGCTCATGGTCCCCGCGCTCGGGAAGCAGTCCCGCGAACTCCGGCGCGAAGACGTACACGCCCGCGTTGATCTCGTTCGTCGTCGGCGGTGCCTCGATGAAGTCCGTGACGCGCCCGAAGCCGTCCGTCTTCACGGCGCCCCACGGAATGCGCGGACGCGCCAGCGCGAGGGTCGCGACCGCGTCCCGCTCGGCGTGGAAGTCCGCCATGTCCCGCAGCGAGAAGCGGGTCCAGATGTCGCCGTTGGTCGCGTACCAGGGCTGGTCCGGGTGGGGCAGGTGCGCCGCGGCGTACTTGAGGCCGCCGCCGCGGCCGAGCGGCTCCGTCTCGACCACGGTCGTGACGTTCACCGGCAGGTCGGCGGCGTCCAGCCACTTCTCCAGGACCTCGGCGAGGTGGCCGCAGCTGACCACCACGTCCGTGACGCCCTCTTCCGCCAGCCAGGTGAGTTGATGGCCGATGATCGGAGTCCCGGTGCCGGGGATCTCGACCATCGGCTTGGGCCGGTCGTTGGTGTACGGACGCAGCCTGGAGCCCTGGCCACCGGCCAGAACGACGGCTTGAACGGGGCGGGACGCGGCGTTCGGATCGGTCATGATTCGAACTGTACTGGCGTCCCGCCCGCGGCCGGGGCCGGCGACCGTTCCTCAATCAGCCGTTACCACCCTCCCTGAGAGACCGCGCTCAGCTGTGCGCCGTCGCGACGCCCGTCGCGAAGGACGTGTCGCAGACCGGGCGGGCGTACGACTGCGCCTGCGTCGGCCCGTACACACGGACCGCGGCGCGGCCCAGGGCACGGGCGATGGACGCGCAGTGCTTCGCCAGGGACGGACGGCCGTTGACGGCCTCCTGGAGGTGCGTGAGCGCGACGCCCGGGTTCTTCTCCTGGAGTTCGGTCAGGAGCTGGTCGCGCAGGACGTCCTGCGGAGCCCGGGGCGCGCGCGGCTTGGCGTCCGACAGGGTGGCGTCGGATGCCGCGAGCACCGAGTCCGAGGGATTCCCCGACCAGTTGACTCGGGTGACCGCGAGGGTCCCGGAGAGCACCAGGACGACGGGCAGGACGAAAGCGAGGGAACGGCCGATCCGGCGGGCGGGGCCCCGGCCGCGTCGCGTCTGTTGGTTAGTGGAGTGCTTCACGCGAGTGAGGGTAGCGTGGGGTAATGATTTGGCGACATTTAGTCACCGGTTCGGGGGATGAAGTAGTGCCTCTATTCGGGTAGTGGGTTGACGCACACTGCTCGAAATGACCGGTCTGCCGGGGTATTTGTCGACAACGAGAAGGGCCCCGCAGCGGCGCGCGGGGCCCTTCTCGTCAACCCGGGGAATCACCCGGGACTGTCCTGCCTGTTTCCTGCCGATGTGCTGATGCCGGTCCCAGCCGGTCCCAGCCGGTGCCGGTCGGCGTCAGTCGGAGAGACGCTCGCCCGTGGAGGTCGAGAACACGTGGATCTCGCCCGGCCGCGGCACGACGTGCAGCGTGGCGCCCTTGTCCGGGACCGCGCGGCCGCTGACGCGGACGACCAGGTCCTTGAGGTCGCCGTCGACCTTGGCGCTGCCGTAGACGTAGCCGTCGGCGCCGAGCTCCTCGACGACGTTCACGGAGACCGCGAGGCCCGCCGGGGCGTCCTCGGTGTCCTTCGACAGGGACGCGACGGCGGCACCGCCGTGCTCGACGATGTCGAAGTGCTCCGGACGGACACCGACCGTGACCGAGGTGTCACCCTTGTCGGAGGCGGCCTTCAGCGCGTCACGGCTGACCGGGACGACGCTGTTGCCGAACTTCACACCGCCGTCGGTGATCGGGACCTCGATGAGGTTCATCGCGGGGGAGCCGATGAAGCCGGCGACGAAGAGGTTGGCGGGCCGGTCGTACATGTTCCGGGGCGAGTCGACCTGCTGGAGCAGACCGTCCTTGAGCACGGCCACCCGGTCGCCCATCGTCATGGCCTCGACCTGGTCGTGGGTGACGTAGACGGTGGTGATGCCGAGGCGGCGCTGGAGCGAGGCGATCTGCGTACGGGTGGACACGCGGAGCTTGGCGTCCAGGTTGGACAGCGGCTCGTCCATGAGGAACACCTGCGGCTCACGCACGATGGCGCGACCCATGGCGACACGCTGACGCTGACCACCGGAGAGGGCCTTCGGCTTGCGGTCCAGGTACTCGGAGAGGTCGAGGATCTTCGCGGCCTCCTCGACCTTCTGCCGGATCTCCGCCTTGTTGACGCCGGCGATCTTGAGCGCGAAGCCCATGTTGTCGGCGACGGACATGTGCGGGTAGAGCGCGTAGTTCTGGAACACCATGGCGATGTCCCGGTCCTTCGGCGGCAGGTGCGTGACGTCGCGGTCACCGATGCGGATGGAACCGCCGTTCACGTCCTCGAGCCCCGCGAGCATCCGGAGCGAGGTGGACTTGCCGCAACCCGACGGACCGACGAGGACGAGAAACTCGCCGTCCTCGATGTCGATCTCCAGAGCGTCGACGGCGGGCTTGGTGGAACCCGGGTAGATCCGGGTCGCCTTGTCGAACGAGACAGTGGCCATGGTGAAGGGCCCCCTTCTACCGGCAGGAACGTGCCGGACGATCCGTTGTAGGAAGGTGGTGAGCCGTCCCGGAACACAGCCCGGGATGGTGTAGTCCACAGACGTGAACTGGATCAGGACGGTACCTGGCGTTCGCCTGGCTGTCAGCACCCTTGGTCATGTGAACTTCGCGGAAATTTTCGAGCGGGGCAGAGCCACGCACTTCTGGCTCAGCCACGGGGGCCTGCTGCTCCGGGCCCGCAGTTCCGCGGTCACGCGGGAGTGCAACGCGGGAGGGCAACGCGGGAGGGGAACTTCGTGGCCCGGGGAAACGGGCTCTGTGTACAGTGGAGCCGCCTTCGCGCACGGTGTTCGTACGCGATGCCTCCTTAGCTCAGTCCGGCCCAGAGCGGCTGTCTTGTAAACAGCAGGTCGTCGGTTCGAATCCGACAGGAGGCTCAGTAGAAGCCCAGGTCAGGCGTCATCTGACCTGGGCTTCCCCCTGTCGGTCGCCGTGCCGGCGCAGGCGCCTGGCGATCTCCAGTCGCTCCGTGTCCAGGGGGCGGCCGTCCTTGATCTCCCACAGGCCGTTCTGGAGGACCCGGCCGAGGGTCCAGGCGCGGGCGCGGGCGCGTTCCAGGCCGAGGACGTCCGTCATGGCGTCGAAGCGCCAGGTGATCTCGGCGGGGTCGAAGCGGTTGCGGAGGGCGGGGAGGAGGTCGAAGCCCGGGTCGCCGGCCAGGGGTTTGGGGTCGATGGCGAGCCAGGGGGCGCGGTCGGCGGCGAGGACGTTCCCGTAGTGGAGGTCCCAGTGCGGGAGGCGGTCGCCGGGCTCGGCGGCGACTTCGCGTACGGCGGCGGCGCAGTCGGCGAGCAGGTGGCGTTCCCCGGGGTCGGGAACGTGCTTCAGGGCCCCGGGGGCCCGGTCGAGCATGGTCCGGGCGAGGTCGCCGAGGCGGCGCAGGCCGGGTGGGGCCGGTGTCGCGGTGAGGCGGGCGAGCAGGCGGGCGATGACCAGGACGGCCGCGCGGGAGTCGGGGACGCGGGACAGGGGGCGCGTGGGGTCCAGGCGTTCCAGGAGCATGGTGCCGGTGGTCTCGTCGTGGTCGAGGAGGCGTACCGCCGCGTCGCCGTTCCACCGGCGCAGGGCGACGGGTTCGCCCGCGCTCTCGTCGTCGGGGAGCTGGAGCTTCAGGACGGCGGGGGTGCCGTCGGGGCGGACGACGGGGACGACGAGGGCGCACACGCCGTGCAGCGGCGGTCCGTCGACGCGTAGGGTCCACCGCTCCAGGAAGCCGGCGGTCAGGGCGGGCAGTCCGGCGATGAAGGCGCGGCCCGCCGCTCCGTTGTACGTCGCCTGGGCCGCCGCGAGCTCCTCCGGGATGCCGATCATTTGCCGGACCCTACCGGCGTGCGCGGACCGGTTCATGGGTGCGGACCGGGGTTGGCGGTGTCCGCGCGCGGGTGCCGTCCGGCGTGCGTCCCAGGGGGAGGGTCTTGGCCCCTGTGGGTGAACGCCCGGGTCCCGTCGCGGTCGGGACGGCGGGGTCCTGGTCATGGCTCCAGCACCACCTTCCCGGTCGTGCCGCGGGTCTCCAGGGCCCGGTGTGCGGCGGCCGCCCCGGCGAGCGGGAAGCGCTGGACGGCGGGGGTGAGGCGGCCCGCGGCGGCCTCGGTGAGGGCACGCAGTTCCAGGGTGCGCACGGGGTGGGGGCCGCCGGCCTTCCGCATCATCACGGGGCCGAGGACCTGCTCGGAGACACCGTCGACGAGGTGGGGCGTGCCGTCCTTGAGGCCCTCTCCCGACCAGCCGAAGACGATATGCCTGCCGCCGGGACCGAGCAGGGCGACGGTCTCCCGGGCGATGTCGCCGCCGACGCCGTCGAAGACGACGGTGGCGCTGCGGCCGCCCAGGTAGGCGCGCACCGTCTCGGGCCAGGCCGGGTCCGTGTAGTCGACGGCGAGGTCGGCGCCGTTCGCCCGGACGCGGGCCGTCTTCCCGGGCCCGCCCGCGAGGCCGACGACGGTGGCGCCCGCGTTCCTGGCGTACTGCACGAGCAGGGTGCCGATGCCGCCGGCGGCGGCCGGGATCACGGCCACCGCGTCCGGGCCGAGTGCGGCGAACTGGAGGATCCCCATCGCCGTACGGCCGGTGCCGATCATGGCGACGGCCTGGGCGGAGTCGAGGCTGTCCGGGGTCTCGTGGACGCGCTCGACATCGACGACGGCGAGTTCGGCGTAGCCGCCCGGGGCGAACCCGAGGTGGGCGACCACGCGTCTGCCGAGCCACCGGCCGGCGACGCCGTCCCCGAGCGACTCGACGGTGCCGGCGACCTCGCGGCCGGGGATCGTGGGCAGGACCGGCGGCTCGGGCAGGGGACCCCGCATGCCCTCGCGCAGGGCGGCGTCCAGGAGATGGACTCCGGCCGCCTCCACGGCGATACGGACCTGGCCGGGGCCCGGCACCGGGTCCTCGGCCCGCTCGTAGGCGAGGTTCTCGGCCGGGCCGAAGGCGTGCAGGCGGATGGCGTGCATGGGGTCCCCTTGGTGACCGGTGTCGTCTGCCGGACCCCACTGTTCGACCTCAAGCATGCTTGAGGTCAAGGGTGTGGCGGCCGAGGGCCAGTGACACCGCGGTGCGGGCGCTGGTGAAGGAGACCTCGGACAGCACACCGGGGGCGGCGACCTGGTCACCGGCGAGCCAGACACCGTCGCCGCGGTCGATCGCGGGCCGGTCGCGCCAGCTCGTGCCCGGCAGGTCGACGGCACCGGTACGGCCGTTCGCGACCGCCTCGCGCCGCCAGGTGACGCGCTCGCGCCAGTCCTCGAAGGCGAGGCCGAGGAGCTGCTCGGCGCGGGCGATGCCGTCGGCCCTCGTCTCGTGCGGGGCGATCGGGATCTGTCCCTGGACGAGCTGCTCGCCCGCGGGCGCCAGGGACCGGTCCTGGGCCGTGAAGCGTTCGAGCCAGCCCGGGGAGTCGAGGTCGGAGACGGCGAAGGCGTCCCCGCGCCGGGTGCGCAGGGCGAGGTCGATGAGAACCGTACGGCCGCTCGGCCAGGTCAGGGTGGAGTCGCCGAGGAGGTGGCGGGCGGCGTCGAGGGAGGTGGCGACGACGACGGGGGTGCCGGTGGGCACGCTGTCGACGCGGGCCAGGGTCTCCACGCGCACCCCGAGGTTCCACGCCCGCGCCGCCATCCGGTCGACGAGAGAGCCCCAGCCGCCGCGCGGCCAGTGGGCCTCGGGCGGGAGCTTGGTGGCGCGGCGCAGGCGCTCCTGCACGAACGCGGCGGACAGGGAGCCCGGGTCGTGGTGGAAGAGGGCGACGGCGGAGTAGTGGGCGGCGGCCCGGGCGCCCTCCTCGCCCGCCTGCCCGGTCGCCCAGGTCAGGAAGTCGACGTCGACGGGCGCCTGCCGGGCACCGCGGCGCAGCAGCTTGAGCATGGCGAGCGGCGGGGTGCGGCGCAGCACGCCCCGGTACCGCAGCCGCAGGCGGGCCGCCTCCAGCGGGGGGAGGGGCGCGAGCGGCCCGATCAGGCCGCGCTGCTTGAGCCAGGTCCAGTGCGGGCCGCCGTTGTACAGGGCGTGCGGTCCGTCGTTCGTCCGGTACGGCCCTTCGGCGGTCCGGGCCCGCCCGCCGAGCGTGTGACGGGCTTCGTACAGGGTGACCTTGGCGCCCGCCTCGGCCGCGGTGATGGCCGCGGTCAGTCCGGCGAAGCCGCCGCCGATGACGGTGATGCGGTGCATGTCCGGGATCTCCCTCGGGTCGGGGTCGGGGTCGGGGTGGTGGCCTTTCCGGGAGTACGACCGAGGCAGTGCGCCGGAATGTGACATCGGCGGTGTTTTCGCAGGTGACGGCGATTGTCAGTGGCGGGGTGCAGCATGGGCGGATGGTGAGGCGAGCGGTGGGCGGGAGTGGTGGGACCGGCGGGACCGGCAGGGGCGCTGGTTCCGGTGGAGCCGGCGGTTCCTTCCGGGCGGGCGGGGCCGGTGTGAAGGCGGCCCGGCGGCCGGAGGTGCGGCTGCCGCCGCTGGAGCCGTACGGCGGCGGGGGACTGGAGCCGGACGGGGACTACGACGGGCTGGAGTTCCGGGAGGCGGACTTCGCCGGGCAGGACGGCGGGGGTGCCCGGTTCATGGACTGCGCGCTGACGGGGTGCGCGCTGGATGAGACCCGGCTGACGCGTGCGCGCGTCCTGGACTCGGTCCTCACCGGCCCGCGAGGCGTGGGCACCGACCTCGGGGAGGCGACGCTGCGGGACGTCGAGGTGACCGATGCCCGCATGGGCGGGGTCCAGTTGCACGGGGCGGTCCTGGAGCGGGTCCTGATCCGCGGCGGCAAGATCGACTACCTGAATCTGCGCTCGGCCCGGCTCAGGGACGTCGTCTTCGAGGGCTGTGTCCTGGTCGAGCCGGACTTCGGGAGCGCCCGGCTGGAGCGGGTGGAGTTCGCGGGCTGCGTGCTGAAGGGGGTGGACCTGACCGCGGCGACCCTGAAGGACGTCGACCTGCGCGGGGTCGCCTCGCTGGAGATCGCGCGGGGCGTGGACCGCTTGGCGGGGGCGGTGATCAGTCCCACGCAACTGCTGGACCTGGCGCCGGTGCTGGCGGGGGCGCTGGGGATCAGGGTGGAGGGGTGACGGAACCCCGCAGCGCGGCTCGCTGCCGCCGAGCCCGTCCGCTCGGACTCACGACACCCGGGGGAAGCGGGCCTGAAGTGTCCAGATCGCCGGGTTCTCGCCCAGGTCGTCGTGCAGGTCGACCAGGTCGGCGATCAGGTCGTGCAGGAAGTCCCGTGCCTCGCGGCGCAGTTCGGCGTGGGAGAAGGTCAGCGGGGGCTCCTCCGCCGGCATCCAGTCCGACTCGATGTCCACCCAGCCGAAGCGGCGCTCGAAGAGCATCCGGTCCGTCGACTCCGTGAAGTCCAGTTCCGCACGCTGCGGGCGGGCGGCGCGGGAGCCCGCCGGGTCCCGGTCGATCCGCTCCACGATGTCGCACAGCGCCCACGCGAAGTCGAGCACCGGCACCCATCCCCAGGCTGTGGACAGTTCCCGGTCCTTCTCGGTGTCGGCGAGGTAGACGTCACCGCAGAACAGGTCGTGGCGCAGGGTGTGGACGTCCGCGCGGCGGTAGTCGGTCTGCGGGGGGTCGGGGAAGCGGTTGGAGAGGGCGTAGCCGATGTCGAGCACGTACGCGATGGTGTCACGCGGGTCCTCGTAGGATCACTGCCGTGTCCCGATCCGCACCGGTCGTCCCGGCCCGCGCGTCCCTCCTCCTCGCGCTCGGCGCCCTCACCCTGACCGCGTGCGGCGGGGGAGTCGACGGCACCCCCGGCGGCTCCGGTGTCCGCGACCCGTACTTCCCGAAGGCGGGCAACGGCGGCTACGACGTCACCCACTACGACCTCGCCCTCGCCTACGACCCCGGTTCCCGCCGGCTCACCGGCCGGGCCACCCTCACCGCCCGCGCCACCCAGGACCTCTCCGCGTTCGACCTCGACCTCCAGGGCCTGGACGTCGGCGAGGTCGCCGTGGACGGCCGGGACGCCCGCTGGAACCGCACCGGTCAGGAACTGACCGTGCGCCCGCGGGACGAACTGGACGAGGACGAGACGTTCCGCGTCACCGTCCGCTACTCCGGCACCCCGGAGGCGATCACCGACCCGGACGGCTCGCGGGAGGGCTGGCTGCGCACGGCCGACGGGGCACTGGCCCTCGGCGAGCCCACCGGTTCCATGGCGTGGTTCCCCGGCAGCCACCACCCCTCGGACAAGGCGGCGTACGACCTCGCGGTGACCGTGCCGCAGGGCCTGACGGCCGTCTCCAACGGGGAGCCGACGGGCCGGACGACCAGCGGCGGCCGTACGACGTACACCTGGCACACCGCCGAACCCATGGCGAGCCACGTCACCACCCTCGCCGTCGGCCGCTACGCCGTCACCCGCTACGACCTGGAGCGCTCTGCCCCGGCCTCCGCCCCGGGCCCCGCCTCCCGCCTGCCCGTGTACGTCGCCGTCGACCCGGCCGAGGCGGAGGCGAGCCGGGAGGTGCTGGCGCGGATCCCGGAGATCATGCGGTGGGCCGAGGAGGCCTTCGGTCCGTACCCCTTCTCCTCCACCGGGGCGATCGTCGACCGCGAGGGCGACGCCGGGTACGCCCTGGAGACCCAGAACCGGCCCGTCTTCCCCGGCGCCCCCGACACCGCGACCCTCGTCCACGAACTCGCCCACCAGTGGTACGGCAACTCGGTCACACCGAAGACCTGGCGGGACATGTGGCTCAACGAGGGCTTCGCGACGTACGCGGAGTGGCTGTGGACGGAGGACCACGGCGGCGACAGCGCCCAGCGGACCTTCGACGCCCTCCACGACCACGGCGAGGACGTCTACGAGGACCTCTGGTCGTTCCCGCCCGCGAAGCCGGCGAGCGCCGCGCACCTCTCCGGCAGCCCGGTCTACCAGCGCGGCGCGATGGTCCTGCACCTGATTCGCCGGACCGTGGGCGACACCGCCTTCCGCACCCTCCTGCGCGACTGGGCCACCGCGCACCGCCACGGCAACGCCGGCACCGCGGACTTCACGGCGTTCGTGGAGAGGCGGGCCCCCGGCAAGGACTTCGACGTGATCTGGACGGACTGGCTGTACGGGGAGGGGAGGCCGGCGCGCGGCTGAGTCCGGCAGGACCCGCCGGCACCGATGTCTGCCGTCACGGGTGCAACTCGTCCAGCAGCCGGGCCAGTCCGGGCGGCCACACCGGTTCCGGGGGTTCGGCGAGTTCGTCACGGGTCCACCAGCGCCAGGCGAGGATGCCCTCCTCGGTCCGCAGCGCGGTCGGGCCGGGGCCGCTCGGAGGGCGGTGGGGACCGTGGGCGACGTAGATGTGGTCGTGCCGGCGGACGGGGACGCCGGCCCGGGTGAAGTCGTGTTCCCAGGTGCACAGGAGGGGGCCGGGTTCGAGGTCCGTCCAGCCGGTCTCCTCGGCGAGTTCCCGCAGGGCACCCGCACGCGGGCTCTCGCCGGGCTCCAGGCCGCCGCCGGGCAGCGCCCAGTGGAAGCCGGCCTCGTCGTTGTCGTAGCGGAAGAGGAAGACCGAGCCGTCGGGGTCCAGCACGGCGATCCGGGCGGCCCGGCGCGGGACGCGCAGCGGCTTGCGCAGCACCGCGCAGGGGCGGCCGCGTGCGCGGTCCGCGCGGTGGCCGATCACCTCGTAGCCGAGGGCCGTCCAGAAGGCGAGGCCCTTCGGGTTGGCGTCGAGGACGGCCAGGCGTACGGCGGCGCGGCCCGCGGCGCGGAAGCGGTCCTCCACAAGGGCGGCCAACCGGCGTCCGTGACCCCGGCGCTGGACGTCCGCCGCCACCATCAGGAGGCCGATCCACGGGTCCGGGTCGGCCGGGTCGGGGTGCCGGCCGAGGGTGACCGCGATCCCGATCAGGCGCCCCTCGCTGCGGGCCAGCAGCACCTCCGCCCCCGGGGTCACCGCCTCCTCGGCCAGCGCGGCCGCCACCTGCTCCGGGCGGATGTCCTGCGGGTCGGGGAAGTCGCCGCTGAGCGCGTGGAAGTCGCGGTTGGCGGCGTAGAGCGCGGTGAGTTCGGTGAGCAGGGGGCCCGGGATGTCGCGGCCGGGGGTGAGGGAGAGGGGCGTGAGGATCACGCGGGCAACCTATCGGCCGGCCGGCGGTGGGATGGCGGGAATACTGGAGCCGTCAGCCGTCAGCCGTCAGCCGTCAGCCGTCAGCCGTCAGCCGTCACGCGGGAGCCGTCACGCGGGGGTTCCCGGTCGGCATGCCGGAGCCCCCGGCCGTCACGACGGTCGGGGGCTCCGGCAGGTTGCCGTGGGACGTCGGATCAGACGTTGACGCCGAAGTCCTGGGCGATGCCGGTCAGGCCCGAGGCGTACCCCTGGCCGACCGCGCGGAACTTCCACTCCGCGCCGTTGCGGTAGAGCTCGCCGAAGACCATCGCCGTCTCCGTGGCCGCGTCCTCGGAGAGGTCGTAGCGGGCGATCTCGGTGCCGCCGTCCTGGTTGACGATGCGGATGTAGGCGTTGCGGACCTGGCCGAAGTTCTGCGAGCGGTTCTCGGCGTCGTAGATCGACACCGGGAAGACGATCTTGTCGACGTCGGCGGGGAGACCCGCCAGGTTGACGTTGATGGCCTCGTCGTCGCCCGCGCCCTCGCCCGTGCGGTTGTCGCCGGTGTGGACGATGGTCTGGTCCGGCGTCTGCTTGTTGTTGAAGAAGACGAAGTGGGCGTCCGAGAAGACCTTGCCCTGCGGATTGACCGCGATCGCGGAGGCGTCGAGGTCGAAGTCCGTGCCGGTGGTGGTGCGGACGTCCCAGCCGAGGCCCACGGTGACGGCGGTCAGGCCCGGAGCCTCCTTGGTGAGCGAGACGTTGCCACCCTTGGACAGGCTTACAGCCATTGTTGGGAGTCCCTTCCCTCGTTGTCTGACGGGCACGAAGCTACAGCTACACCTATGAACGTCGTGCCAGGTGTCCAAGGTTCCCCGTGTCTTTACTTTCTTTACCGAACCGGGGCCGCCCCCGATAAATGGGGGTGACGTGGACCGGTCAGAGGCGGGAACATGGACGGCATGTCCGGGCCCTATCTCATCCGCGGCTCCGTCTCGCTCCCCGAGGCCGAGCTCATGTGGCGTTTCTCGCGGTCGTCGGGGCCGGGCGGTCAGCACGTCAACACCAGCGACTCGCGCGTCGAGCTCCGCTTCGACCTGGCGCGCACCGAGGCCCTGCCCGAGGTGTGGAAGCAGCGGGCGCTGGACAGGCTGGCCGGGCGGCTCGTGGACGGCGTGGTGACCGTCCGCGCCTCCGAGCACCGCTCCCAGTGGCGCAACCGCGAGACCGCCGCGGTACGCCTGGCCGCGCTCCTCGCCGAGGCGACGGCTCCGCCGCCCAAGCCCCGCCGGGCGACCCGCATCCCGCGCGGCATCAACGAACGCCGCCTGCGCGAGAAGAAGCAGCGCTCGGACACCAAGCGGGGACGGACGGGACGCGACTGGGGGTAGGCCGGGTGCCGGCGTCCCCTGTTCTCCCCGCGCGCGCGGTCGTCCCCTCACCCCAACTGCCGGTACCGCCCCCGGAAGTACGTCAGCGGGCCCCCGTCCGCGCTCGGCAGGGAGGCCGTCAGGACGCGGGCGACGACCAGGGTGTGGTCGCCGGCCGGTACGCGTTGCTCGGTGCGGCATTCCAGGGTGGCCAGGGCGCCGCCCACCAGGGGCGCGCCGGTCACCCCGCCGCGGACGTACGGGATGTCCTCGAAGAGGAGACGGTCGCTGATGCGGCCCTTCATGGCGAACCGGCCGGCGATGTGCCGCTGGCTCTCGGACAGCACCGACACCGCCCACAGGGGCTGCTCGTCGAGCAGGTCGTCCATCCGGGAGCCCTCGCGCAGGCTGACCAGTACCAGGGGCGGGTCGAGGGAGACCGACAGGAACGCCGTCGCGGTCATGCCGACGTCCTCGCCGACCGGGGCCTGCGGGTCGTCCGGGTCGAGGGACGCCTCACGTGCGGTCACCAGGACCACCCCTGCGGCCAGCCGGGACATGGCGGCGCGGAACTCGTCGTTGCTCACCCCCACAGCATGCCCGGAGGCGGCGGAGGCGGCGGAGGCGAGGGAGGCGGTGGAGGCGAGGGAGGCAACGGCGGCGGAAGTGACGGAGGGAGTGTCGGGCACGCCCGAAACGCTAATCTCCGCCCCGCACGCACCGCATCGGGCCCCGGGCTGAGCGCGGTCCTAGGACTCGCGGACGAGTCTCCCCGGGTACGGTCGATACCGTCTCCACATCCGCACAAAGTTTGCGTTCAGTAAACGCACAGGGAAAACGCAGAAACCCCACTCAATTGTTCATGTTTCGCTGTGACTTGAGTCACAAGAGGCACTAATTGTTGACCCTGTGTACCGAGTGGGCAGCGCGCTGTGATTCAGTGGCGGGAAGATGCAAGGGCACCACCGACCACAAGCGCCGAACAGAACCCTTGATTCGCTGCGAGGTCTCGGGGGGAGGGCGAGCATGGAGACCGAGTCGGAACCCTACGTCCGTCTTGCGTCCCTGCGACAGCTGCACCAGGTCATGGCCGACATGAACGCGGCCCGCAGCCTGGCCGACACACTGCAGACGGTCGCGGACGGCGTGGTCGCCGCCCTCGGATACGAGCTGGCGTGTGTGAACCTCGTACGCCCCGACGGCGACCTCGTGGTCGCCGCCTTCGCGGGCAACTCCGCGGCCGAGGCACTGATCACCGGCCGGGTCGGCTCGCGGGAGTCCTGGGAGCGCCGGCTGAGCATGGGGGAACACTGGGGCGGCCTGGTGTTCATCCCGCACACCGAGGGCTGGGTCCTCGACGACGACGACGTACCGCAGTGGTACACCGACGGTCCCGCGCCCCGCTTCGAGGACGAGTGGCACCCCTCCGACCGGCTCTTCGCGCCCATGTACACCTCGGGCCTCCAGGGCGCCGCGAGCGGTGAACTCATCGGAGTGCTGTCCGTGGACCGGCCGCGCAACGGCCGCAGGCCGGGCGCGTGGGGACGCGAAGCGCTCCAGATGTACACGTTCCAGGCCGCCATCGCGATCAGCAACGCGCGTCTGCGCGCCAACATGCAGCGCGCACTGGTCAGGCTCGAAAGGGAGCAGCAGGCCCTGCGTGCCAGCGAGGAAAGCTTCCGGCAGGCCTTCGAGTACGCCCCCTCCGGCATGGCCATCGCCGAGATGGGCGGCGACCAGCACGGCCGGATCCTGCGCACCAACGACGCCCTGTGCCGGCTGCTGGGCCGCCCCGCGTCCGCGATGCGCCGCTACTCGTTCTCCGACCTCGTCCACCCCGAGGACATAGGCACCCTGCTCAGGACCTCCGCCGAGGGCGGCCGGGCCGAACTGCGCCTGGGCCGCCGGGACGGCACGTACGTCTGGGTGCACCTGCGCAACTCCGTCGTCGCCGACGCCGCCGACGGCCCCCGGTTTCTCCTCACGCACGTCGAGGACATCGAGGACCGCAAGCGCCGCGAGCTCCAGCTCGCCCACCGCGCCTCGCACGACGCGCTCACCGGTCTGCCGAACTCCGCCGAGCTGCGCTCCCGGCTCTCCTCGCGCCTGTGCCAGCGGGCCACCGAAGCGGGCGCCCTCGAACCCGTGGACGCGGCCTTCGGCCACCCCGCCCTCGACTCCAACGGCCACGGCTTCGCCTACCCGCCGGGCGTCGAGGCGTTCGACGCCTACGACCACCATGTGCACACCGTCGCCCCCGAGGGGGAGCGCGACGACGGCACCAAGGGGCTCGCGGTCCTCTTCTGCGACCTCGACGGCTTCAAGTCGATCAACGACCGGTTCGGGCACAACGCGGGTGACGCGGTCCTCATCGAGGTCGCCCGGCGGCTGTCCGGCGGCGTCCGCGACGGCGACACGGTGGCCCGGCTCGGCGGCGACGAGTTCGTCGTCCTGGCCGACGGGCTCGGCCGGGCCGACGCCCAGGACCTGGCCGTCCGCCTGCGCAACGAGATCATCCAGCCGATCCGGGTCGACGGCCGGGTCATGCGGGTCGGCGCCAGTTTCGGCATCGGGTGGGCGCACTGCGGGATGACGGCGGACGAGGTGCTGAAGTCGGCCGACGAGCGGATGTACGTAGAGAAACGATCGCGTCCCAAACAGCACAGACGTGCGGGATGAGTCCCAGGTCAGCGAGCTGATGCGATCCGAGTCACCCGTTCGGGCCATGCGGAGCGGGTAGGCTCGGCAGCCTCACCACACGAATCGCATCCGCACGCACCCGCTGAGGAGACCAAGGGATGACGGCCGGCAACAACGGCGCGAGCACGCCCGAGGACGACGACCCGTTCGGCTACCTCTACGCCGACGGACAGGCCAACGGCGCCCAGCCGCCGTCCGGTGGTGGCTACGGCTACCCGAACTCCGTCAACCGGGTGCGGGCCGTCGGCCAGCGGCAGTACGGCCAGCAGGCCCCGGCCGCCGCGACCGCGGCCTACGGCCAGGTCCCGCAGCAGGCCCAGGCCCCCTACGGCCAGTCGAACACGCACTACGCCGCTCCGGAGAGCTTCCCGGGCGGCGCCCCCACCGCCCAGCACGCGCAGCCGTCCTACGGCGGCGGTGGCGGCGGCCGTCGTGGCCCCAACACCAAGGGGCTGCTGATCGGGGCCGTCGCGGTGGTCGCGGCGGTCGTCATCGGCATCGCTGTGGCGATGACGAACGGCAACGACGACGACAGCGCGGGCGGCGACCAGGCGTCCACCGCGCCGACGACCTCCCAGAGCGGCAAGCCGAGCCCGTCGGCGAGCGGCAGCGCGGCCGCCCAGGCGGACCTGCCGGCGACCGACGCCAAGACGCTGCGGCTCGGGGCCGGTGTGGTGACCGCCTCCGACGTCGAGGGCGCCACCGCTGAGGGCGGCGTCTACGTGACCGGGCTGAACCAGGTCGGCTCCGAGGTGACCTGGACCGTCAACGGCATCCCGAAGCAGGGCACCTACACCCTCTTCGCGGACTACAGCGTCCCCGGCAAGGACCAGGAGATGACGCTCACCGTCAACGGCAAGGCGTTCGGCAGCAAGCTGAACCTGGGCAACTTCGCGGGCGCCGGCGAGGGCGACTACGCGAAGGGCTGGACCAAGACGTACGCGTGGCCCACCCTCAACAAGGGCACGAACACGATCTCGATCTCCTGCCAGAACGGCGACAAGTGCGACGTCCTCCTGGACCGGCTGCGGCTGAAGGCCGGGCAGGTCGAGGACTAGCGGCGTCATCGACGGTGGCCGTCCCGACGGCCACCACGTCTCGATGTGCGCCGTCCGTCCGTCCGGCTGGCCGGCCGTCCGGCGAGCCGATCATGCCGAACGGACGGCGGCCGTCCCCGTTTCCCGTTTCCCAGGACAGCCACCGCCTCGACAGCGGGACAGATCACCCCAGTTGGGGATCGACCACCCATGCGCCGCGGCGCATCACGCCCTTGAGGGCGAAGTCGGCGTCCAGGAGGACCAGGTCGGCGTCCTTGCCGGGCTCCAGGGAGCCGACGGTGTCGGACAGGCCCAGCAGCCGGGCCGGGTTGGCGGACAGAGCGGCCACCGCGTCCTCCACCGGCAGGCCGTCGACCGTCACCGCCCGCTGGAAGGCCCGGTCCAGGGTCAGGGTGGAGCCCGCGATCGTGCCGTCCGCGATCAGGCGGGCGACGCCGTCGGCGACCTCGACCTCCAGAGGGCCGAGCCAGTAACGGCCGTCGCCGAAGCCGGCCGCGTCCATCGCGTCCGTGATGAACGCGACCCGGTCCGCGCCCGCGTGGTGGAAGGCCAGCTGGAGCGAGGCGGGGTGCAGATGCGTGCCGTCGTTGATCAGCTCGACCGTGATCCGCTCGTCCTCCAGGAGGGCGGCGATCGGGCCGGGGGAGCGGTGTCCGAGGGCCGGCATCGCGTTGAAGAGGTGGGTGGCGACCGTGGCGCCGGCCTCGATCGCCTCGACCGTCTGCTCGTACGTGGCGTCGGTGTGCCCGATCGCCGCGATCACCCCGTGCTCGGCCAGCAGCCGTACGGAGTCGATGCCGCCGGGCAGCTCGGCGGCGAGCGTGACCATCCTCGCCTGGCCCCGCGCCGCGTCGATCAGCTTGCGCACCTCCGCCGGGTCGGGGTCGCGCAGCAGCTCCTCGGAGTGCGCGCCCTTGCGGCACGGGGAGATGAACGGCCCCTCGAAGTGGATGCCGGCGATCTCACCCTGCTCGGCCAGCTCGGACAGCAGGCCGGCCCGCTGGGCCAGGAAGTCCATGTCGCCGGTGACCGTCGAGGCGACGAGGGTGGTGGTGCCGTGCAGCCGGTGGGTGTGGATGCCCTTGAGGACGTCGTCGACCGTGCCGGAGGTGAAGGAGGCGCCGCCGCCGCCGTGGTTGTGGAGGTCGACGAAGCCGGGGACCAGCCAGTGGCCTTCTACGTTGACGACCTGCGCGTTCTCCGGGGTGGTGCCGGTGATGCGGGTGCCGTCGACGGTGACCTGGCCGGCTTCGACGGTTCCCGTGGGCAGGACCACGTTCGCGCCGGAGAGGACCAGGGGCGCGTCGCGGGCCGCGGGCCGCGGGCTGGATGGAGCTGGTCGCGCAGTTCCCCGCGTCCCTGGGTGGACTGCCATCAGGGGGTTACCTCCGTACGGTCGGTGTGGTCGAGGAGATCCCAGGCCAGCAGTCCGGCACCCAGGCACCCGGCCGTGTCCCCCAGTGCCGCGGGAACGACGGACGGCGGCTTCTGGAAGGTGACGCGCCGCTGGACGGCGTCCCGCAGCGGTGTGAACAGGGTCTCCCCCGCCTCGGCGAGCCCGCCACCGATGATCAGGGTGCGCGGATCCAGCAGGGTGAGCGCGGTGACCAGGCCGTCGGCCAGCGCGTCCACGGCGTCCTGCCAGACGCGTACGGCGTCCGGGTCGCCGGACGCGACGGCCCGCGCACAGTCGGCCGCGTCCGCCCCGGGGTTCCCGCGGGCCGCCGCCCACGCCTCGCTCACCGCCGCCGCGGACGCGTACCGCTCCAGGCAGCCGCGCTGCCCGCACGGACAGGCGGTGCCGCCGGGCCGGACGATGATGTGCCCGATCTCGCCCGCGGAGCCGTGGGCGCCCGCCTCGACCCGGCCGCCGATGCCGATGGCGCCCGCGATGCCGGTGCCCAGCGCCACGAACAGGAAGCGGTCGGCGCCATGGCCGGCGCCGATCCGGCCCTCCGCGAGGCCGCCGGTGCGCACGTCGTGGCCGAGGGCGACCGGAACGCCCAGCCGTTCGCCGAGCAGCGCGCGCAGGGGGACGTCCCGCCAGCCCAGGTTGGCCGCGTAGCCGGCGACCCCCCGCTGCTCGTCGACGATGCCGGGGACGGCCGCCCCGGCCGCCGCGGCGGGCTCGCCGAGGTGGCGGACGCCGTACGCGCGCAGCTCGGCGGCGAAGTCGAGGATGCCGTCGACGACCGCGTCCGGTCCGTGCTCGCGGCCGGTGGCGCGGCGGGCCTGGTGCAGCACGCGGGGCCTCGGGGGTGTGCCCCCGGAAGGGGCGGTGCCCCCGGAAGGGGCGGTGCCCCCGGAAGGGGCGGTGCCGGTCGCCCCGAGCAGGGCGGCCTTCATCCCGGTGCCGCCCACGTCGAGGGCGATGACATGTCTCACAGGGGACAGTGTGACCTGCGGACCCTCAAGAGGTCTAGTCCACTTACGTGGTGTAGACCTTGTCGGGTTATATGTATGACCTTTCGAGAGTTTCGATCAGCGATCTTGGGGCGGTTGGCAGTGCAGCGGCGGCGTGGAACGGGAATGAGCGCGGTGGTGTTCGCGCTGGGCATGACGGCGGTGCTGGGCGGCTGCGGCGTCACCGGGGACTCCGGCGAGGTGACCCTGAAGCTGGTCGCCGCCGACTACGGCGACAGCGCGGCGAACAGCTCCCAGAAGTACTGGGACGCGCTCGTCAAGGAGTACGAGAAGAAGCACGACGGTGTGCGGATCGACGTCACCGTCCACTCCTGGAACGACATCGACCGCGAGGTCAAGAAGATGGTCGACGCCGGTGACGCGCCGGACATGGCACAGATCGGCGCGTACGCCGACTACGCGGCCCAGGACCTCCTCTACGCCGCCGACGAACTGCTCTCCATCCCCACCCAGGCCGACTTCGTGGCCCAGCTCACCGAGGCCGGCCAGGTCAGGGGCGTGCAGTACGGCCTGCCGTTCGCCGCCTCCACCCGCGTGCTCTTCTACAACAAGACCCTCTTCGCCGAGGCCGGCCTCAGCGCGCCGAAGACCTGGGACGATCTGGCCGCCGACGCGAAGGCGCTCAAGGCGGCGGGCGTGACGTACCCGTACGCGCTGCCGCTCGGGCCCGAGGAGGCGCAGGCCGAGACCATGCAGTGGCTGCTCAGCGGCGGGGGCGGCTACACCACGGCCGGCGGCGACTACTCCCTGGACTCCGCGGAGAACATCGCGACGTTCACCTGGCTCAAGGACGACCTCGTCGACAAGGGCCTGACCGGGCCGGTCGCGCCCGGCAGACTCAACCGCGCCGACGCGTTCACCGCGTTCGCGAAGGGGGACGTCGGCATGCTCAACGGGCATCCCTCGCTGATGAGGACGGCCGCCGAGAAGGGCGTGAAGTTCGGCATGGTGCCGATGCCCGGGGTGGACGGTCCCAGCGAGGTGTCCATGGGGGTCGCCGACTGGATGACCGCGTTCAGGAAGAACGGTCACGCCGAGCAGATCGGCGACTTCCTCGACTTCGTGTACGACGAGAAGAACGTGCTCGCCTTCTCGCGGAAGTACGACCTGCTGCCGGTGACCACGTCCGCGTCGCAGGTGATGAGCACGGCGAAGCAGGACGCGGACCTCAAGCCGTTCCTGGACGAGCTGCCCGTCTCCGAGCTGTACCCCGTCGGCCAGACGTCCTGGGCGCAGGTCAGCGCGGACATCAAGCAGCGGATCGGCCAGGCCGTCGCCCCCAACGGCAGCCCGTCGGCCGTCCTGGGCCAGCTGCAGGCGACGGCGTCGGCGGCACAGAGCGCGGAATAGCGGCCCGGTGGTCGGTGTCAGTGGCGGCGGATAGCGTGCCGGACATGGACCAGGAGGAACGGCTCGGCCGACGGGAGCGGGACATTCTCGCGCTGGAACGGCGCGGGTTCGGGGGGCCCGGGGCGAAGGAGCGGGCGATACGGGAGGAGCTGGGGCTGGCGCCGGTGCGCTACTACCAGCTGCTGAACGCGCTGCTGGACGACGAGAGGGCGCTGGCATTCGACCCGGTGACGGTGAACCGGTTGCGGCGGGTCCGGGAGGCGCGGCGGGGCGAGCGCTGACGGTTTTCGCGCCGGTGCGGCGGTGTCCCTCGGGGCTCCGCCCCCGTCCCCCGCTCCCTCCGGCACCCGGCGCCCGTCCCTGAGGGCTCCGCCCCAGCCCCCGGCTTGTCCGGCACCCGGCGCCGGTCCCCCCGTCCCTGGGGGCTCCGCCCCCAGACCCCCGGCCTATGCCCACCCACCACCCGACTCGGTGGGTCGAGAGGTGCTGGGGGGGGTGATGCGCGTCCGGTGTTCGGCCGCCGCCCGACTCGGTGGGGCGTGAGCTGGTGTGGAGGCCGATGCGCGCCTGGTGTTCGGCCGCCGCACGACTCGGTGGGTCGAGAGGTGCTGGGGGGCGATGCGCGTCCGGTGTTCGGTCGTCGGCCGAGTCGGTGGGGTGTGCGGGGGGAATGCTTGGCTGGTTCGTGGATAGGGTCGGGCTATGGGTAGCCATGAGACGTACTCCGCGGAAGCCGCAGCTTCGCTCCCGGTTCCGGTTCCCGTGACGGACGCGGGGCGGGAGGGGCTGGAGGCCATCCTCAGCCGGCCGGAGCGTGCGGTGATCGCGCTCGACTTCGACGGGACGCTCGCGCCGATCGTGGCGGACCCGGAGCAGGCCCGCCCGCACCCGGACGCGGTGCCCGCGCTCGCCGCGCTCGCGCCGAAGGTCGCCGCCGTCGCCGTGGTCACCGGCCGGCCGCCCGCCGTCGCGGTGCGCAACGGCGGCTTCGCGGGTGTCCCGGGCCTGGAACACCTCGTCGTCCTCGGCCACTACGGCGCCGAGCGCTGGGAGGCCGGCACCGTCAGCGCCCCCGCCCCGCATCCCGGTGTGGCCGCCGCCCGCGCCGAACTGCCCGGCCTCCTGGACCGGGCCGGCGCCTGGCAGGGCACCTGGATCGAGGAGAAGGGCCGCGCGATCGCCGTCCACACCCGCCGGGCCGCCGATCCGCAGGCCGCCTTCGAGGCCCTGCGCGCCCCGCTCACCGACCTGGCCGCCCGGCACGGCCTGATCGTCGAGCCGGGCCGGATGGTCCTCGAACTCCGTCCGCCCGGCATGGACAAGGGCGTCGCCCTCCTCGACTACGCCCGCGAACTCTCCGCCGGGTCCGTCCTGTACGCCGGTGACGACCTCGGCGACCTCCCCGCCTTCGCCGCCGTCGACACCCTCCGCTCCCAGGGCACCCCGGGCCTGCTGGTGTGCAGCGGCAACGACGAGGTCACCGAGGTGCGGGAACGGGCGGACGTGGTGGTCGACGGCCCGCAGGGGGTCGTGGGACTCCTGCGGGCCCTGGCGGAGCGGATCACCTAAAGGCTCGTCAGCAAGCCCGTCCGGCGCTTGAGGACGGGGCGGGAGAGATCAGGCCCTCAGCGCCGACAGCTGCTCCAGGAACCACTGCGCAGGCGGCAGCGCGGTCGCCGCCGCCGCCAGCCGCTTCGTCCGCTCCGCCCGCTCGCCGACCGGCATCACCAGCGCCTCGTGCAGCGCCTCGGCCGTCGCGACCACGTCGTACGGGTTGACGGCGATCGCGTCCTCGCCCAGCTCCTCG
The DNA here is from genome assembly GCF_053591515.1 of Streptomyces sp. NPDC003011. NCBI lineage: Bacteria > Bacillati > Actinomycetota > Actinomycetes > Kitasatosporales > Streptomycetaceae > Streptomyces > Streptomyces sp. NPDC003011. Next base: position 233,026 of record NZ_JBSFTY010000001.1, on the reverse strand, counting down.
AACGCCCCCGCCTCCCGCGACAGCACCAGCGCGCACCCCTCGTCGGAGACCACCGGCACCTCCTTCGCGACGAGGTTCATCCCGTCCCGGATGGGGTTGACCAGGGCCACGTCCGCCAGCCGGTAGGCCGCCAGCGAGCGCGCGAAGTCGTCCTTGACGTGCAGCACGACCGGCGTCCAGTCCGGCGTCCCGTACCGGGCGTTGATGTCCTCCGCCAGCCGCTGCACCTGAGCCGTGTACTCCCGGTACACCTCCAGATCCTGCCGCGACGGGTAGGCGAACGCGACGTGCACCACCCGCTCGCGCCACTCGGGACGGTCCTGAAGCAGCTGCCGGAAGGCCAGCATCCCGCGCACGATGTTCTTCGACAGCTCGGTCCGGTCGACCCGGACGATCGCCTTGCGCGCGCCGCCGCCGGGAGCCGTGCCGATCTCCTTCCGCAGCGCCGCCATCCGCTCGTCCACGTCGCTCTCGTGCGCCCGCTCGCGCAGGAAGTCCGCGTCGGCGCCGAGCCCGTGCACCCCGATCCGGGTGCCCCCGAGCCCTCCGGCGAACTGCTCCGCGCACGCGGTGAACGCGTCCGCCCAGCGGTGGGTGAGGAAGCCCAGCCGGTCCGCGCCGAGCATGCCGCGCAGCACCTGGCCGGCGATGTCGTCCGGCAGCATCCGGAAGTACTCCGGCGGCGCCCACGGCGTATGGGAGAAGTGTCCGATCCGCAGGTCCGGGCGCAGCTCGCGGAGCATGCCCGGGACCAGCGTCAGGTGGTAGTCCTGCACCACGACCGCAGCGCCCTCGGCCGCCTCCTGGGCCAGCGCCTCGGCGAACGCGCGGTTGTACGTCTCGTACGACGCCCACTGGCGCCGGAACTCCGCGTCGAAGACCGGCTCCAGCGGGGTCTGGTACAGCATGTGGTGGACGAACCACAGCGCCGAGTTGGCGATGCCGTTGTACGCGTCGGCGTGTACGTCGGCGGGGATGTCGAGCATGCGGACGCCCTGCTCGCCGACCCCGCGCCGGACCGCCTCGCGGTCGCCGTCCCCGAGCGCCGAGCACACCCACAGCGCGCCGGCGTCGGGGCCGATGGCGGACAGTCCGGAGACCAGCCCGCCACCACCCCGCCTGGCGTGGAGCGAGCCGTCCTCGCGAACCTCGTACGAAACCGGGCCGCGGTTGGACGCGACCAGTACTGCAGCACCGTGCGTTGAAGCCATACGCCTCAACCTAGCCCGGCCCCGAACCGCTCAAACGTACGGACGGCCTCTTCGGGGTGGTGGCCACCGTCCCGGGGAGCGCGTGCCGCGGCGCACCTCAGGCGACCTTCCGTTGCGCGTACTCGGCGATCTCCGCCATCGGCGGCCGTTCCTCCGTGTCCACGGAGTAGGTGCGCGGCTCGAAGCCCGACCGGCCCCGTTCGAACTGGGTGAGGGAGGGCCGGATCAGGTGACCGCGGGCCAGCCGCAGCTGGGCCGTGCGGTAGATCGCGGCGGACATCCGGCCGAGCGCCTGCCCGTCCTGGTGGCGGTGCTTGCGCACCCCGACGTCGACCTGGGCGAGGGCGTCCAGGCCCGCCAGGTGCAGGGCGTCGATCAGCATGCCCAGCTCCACGCCGTACCCGACGGGGAACGGCAGCTGTTCCAGCAGCGAGCGGCGGGCCGCGTACTCACCGCCGAGCGGCTGCACGAAACCGGCCAGCTGCGGCCAGTGCATGTTCAGCAGCGGGCGGGCCATCAGCTCGGTGACCCGGCCGCCCTGGCCGGCCGCGCCCCGCAGCGGCCGGTCGTACATGCCCTTGACCAGATCGACGCCGGGGTCGGTGAGCAGCGGGCCCACGATCCCGGAGACGAAGTCGGAGGAGAACTCCTTCAGGTCGGCGTCGATGAAGCAGACGATGTCACCGCTGGTGACCAGGAGCGAGCGCCACAGCACCTCGCCCTTGCCGGGGACGGCCGGGACGCGGGGCAGGATGTCGTCGCGGTGGACGACCCGCGCCCCGGCCGCGGCGGCCACCTCGGACGTGCGGTCGGTCGATCCCGAGTCGACGACGACGATCTCGTCGACGAGCGGGACCTGCTGCATGAGGTCGTGACGGATCACGGCGACGATGTCGCCGACCGTCTCCTCCTCGTTCAGCGCGGGCAGCACGACACTGACCGTCTGGTGCGTGGCGCGTTTCGCGGCCAGGATCTTGTGGAGCGGGCGGTCGGTCTTCGACCAGGAGCGGGTGCTCAGCCAGCGCTCGACTTCGTTCAGCACAGTGCGCGGCTCCTCTGCGTTCTCTCGGCGAGCTGTGATCCATGGTCTCTGGGGGGCCATGTGATCCATCTCGCGGTTCGGACGGCTCCCTCAACTGTCCTGGCCTTCGGTTACAGTCTTGAACAACGCTGATGACCATCGCATGTCGGGGTCGGCGTTCCGTTTCAACGATCAACAACTTCATACCGCTCATCCAGAGGGGCAGAGGGATACGGCCCGATGAAGCCCCGGCAACCCTCCAGCCGGTCTCGTAGCGATCACCGTCGATCGTTTCCGCGAGGCTCCCCGGCTCGGGAAGGTGCCAAATCCGTCTCACGGCGAGATGCGTCGTGAGGAAGATGAGGAGAAAGGGCCTCGCCTCACATGGCTGCGCAGACTGTTGCAAGCACCACGGACAGCATCACCGGCTCCCCTGTCGACCTCGGCCCCGCCGCCGCGCTGAGCTGCCGCGAGTGCGCTCACCGCGTCCCCCTCGGCCCGGTCTTCGCCTGCGAGGAGTGTTTCGGCCCGCTGGAGATCGCCTACGACTTCTCGGCCTACGACACCGAGGAACTCCGCAAGCGGATCGAAGCGGGACCCTCGAACATCTGGCGCTACGCCCCGCTGCTGCCCGTCCCGGCCGACGTGGCGACCAAGCCCAACATCAACCCCGGCTGGACCAAGCTCGTCAAGGCCGACAACCTCGCGCGCGAACTCGGCGTCACCGGCGGACTGTATGTGAAGGACGACTCCGGTAACCCGACGCACTCCTTCAAGGACCGGGTCGTCGCCCAGGCCATCGAGGCCGCCCGCGCCTTCGGCTTCACCACTCTCTCCTGCTCCTCCACGGGCAACCTGGCCGGTGCCGTCGGCGCCGCCGCCGCCCGGGCCGGCTTCCGCTCGTGCGTGTTCATCCCGCACGACCTGGAGCAGGGCAAGGTCGTCATGGCCGCCGTCTACGGCGGCGAGCTCGTCGGCATCGAGGGCAACTACGACGACGTGAACCGCTTCTGCTCCGAGCTGATCGGCGACCCGGCCGGCGAGGGCTGGGGCTTCGTCAACGTCAACCTGCGGCCGTACTACGCCGAGGGCTCCAAGACGCTGGCGTACGAGATCTGTGAGCAGCTCGGCTGGCGGCTGCCGGACCAGCTCGTCGTCCCCATCGCCTCCGGCTCCCAGCTCACGAAGATCGACAAGGGGCTCCAGGAGCTGATCACGCTCGGGCTGGTCGAGGACAAGCCGTACAAGATCTTCGGTGCGCAGGCCGAGGGCTGCTCGCCGGTGTCCGTCGCCTACAAGGCCGGGCACGACGTCGTCCGGCCGCAGAAGCCGGACACCATCGCCAAGTCGCTCGCCATCGGCAACCCGGCGGACGGCCCGTACGTGCTGGACATCGCGCGCCGGACCGGTGGCGCGGTGGAGGACGTGAACGACGAGCAGATCGTCGACGCGATCAAGCTGCTGGCGCGGACCGAGGGCATCTTCGCGGAGACCGCCGGCGGGGTGACGGTGGGTGTGACCCGGAAGCTGATCGAGAACGGGCTGCTGGATCCGACGCTGACGACGGTCGTGCTCAACACCGGTGACGGGCTCAAGACGCTGGACGCGGTGGCGGGGACGGGGCTGACGGCGACGATCCGTCCCAGCCTGGAGTCGTTCCGGGACGCCGGACTCGCGTAAGAAGGTTGCTGTTCGTCCGCGGGCCGGTGGGGGCTGGTCGCGCCCGCGCGGCGGTAGCCGCACATCAACACAGCCCCGCGCCCCTGAGGGCGAAGCCCCGCGCCCCTGAGGGCGATCCCCCTGACCGGAGGTCGAATCCATGAGCGTCACCGTCCGCATCCCCACCATCCTGCGCACCTACACCGGCGGCAAGGCCGAGGTCGCCGCCGACGGAGCCACCCTCGGCGAGGTCATCGCCGACCTGGAGAAGAACCACACGGGCATCGCCGCCCGTGTCCTGGACGACCAGGGCAAGCTGCGGCGGTTCGTCAACGTGTACGTGAACGACGACGACGTCCGCTTCGAGCAGGGCCTGGAGACGGCGACCCCGGACGGCGCCGGTGTCTCCATCATTCCGGCCGTCGCCGGCGGCTGATCATTACCTTCGGTAATGTCAGTTACCGAGCGTTCAACGAATTGCCCCCTCCGTAAGAGAAGCGGAGGGGGCAATTCAATGTGGTTGAGCGCGGTACAGTTGGGGAACGCGGTGCCGGACCCCCTGTCGGCGGCCTTTGATCACCGCCTTACGCCCGACAAGATGTAGCCAAAGTGTGTGCCTCTTTCGTGGCTTTTGTGCTCTTTGTGGGGCCCGACTTGCCCTGAATTCAGGCGAATTCTCGCCACATTCCGGATCGTGTGCGTCCGGAATTCTCGTCCGATTGACCTGTTGCAGACGGCAGTTGGGCAGATACATTCGGCCGCGGTCGACGCGTTCCGGCGCACGCCCCCAATCGTGTGGGGGGTGAGGTCTGACCCGGATCCACGAAGTGTGGATCTGTGCAAGGGCCAGTAATAGGGGAGTTAGGCATGGCTCAGGGCACCGTCAAGTGGTTCAACGCGGAGAAGGGGTACGGCTTCATCGCGGTCGACGGTGGTGCGGATGTTTTCGTCCACTACAGCGCCATCCAGATGGACGGGTACCGCACCCTTGAAGAGGGCCAGCGGGTCGAGTTCGAGATCTCGCAGGGCCAGAAGGGCCCGCAGGCCGACATGGTTCGCGTCTCTGCCTGAACGCGCGACCAACCGCAATCCGGTCTTCACCAGGAGGGCCCGTACCCGGGAGGGTACGGGCCCTTCGGCCTGTCCTGGAGGCGTCGGCGGAGTGCCTGCGGGCGGCTGATGCGGGTGCCCGATCCCCGAGAGGAGCTTGCACTCGCAGGGGGCGAGTGCTAATCATTGGCGTTAGCACTCTGACAGTGAGAGTGACAACGAAGGACCGGGTCGGTGAGGCCCGCAGGCCAGGTGGGGCAAGGAACCACGGGGCCGGCGAGCCGTCCGTCGCGGGCGCGGGCGCGGTCCGAAGGAATCACCCCCAGTCCTGGAGGGACCACTTCACATGGCCAAGATCATCGCGTTCGACGAGGAGGCGCGGCGCGGCCTCGAGCGCGGCATGAACCAGCTCGCGGACGCCGTCAAGGTGACGCTCGGCCCCAAGGGCCGCAACGTCGTCCTCGAGAAGAAGTGGGGCGCCCCCACGATCACCAACGATGGTGTCTCCATCGCCAAGGAGATCGAACTCGAGGACCCGTACGAGAAGATCGGCGCCGAGCTGGTCAAGGAAGTCGCCAAGAAGACGGACGACGTCGCCGGCGACGGTACGACCACGGCGACCGTTCTCGCCCAGGCCCTGGTCAAGGAGGGCCTGCGCAACGTAGCCGCCGGCGCCAACCCGATGGCCCTCAAGCGCGGTATCGAGAAGGCCGTCGAGGCCGTCTCCGCCGCCCTGCTCGACCAGGCCAAGGATGTCGAGACCAAGGAGCAGATCGCCTCCACGGCCTCCATCTCCGCCGCCGACACCCAGATCGGCGAGCTCATCGCCGAGGCGATGGACAAGGTCGGCAAGGAAGGCGTCATCACCGTCGAGGAGTCCCAGACCTTCGGTCTGGAGCTGGAGCTCACCGAGGGTATGCGCTTCGACAAGGGCTACATCTCGGCGTACTTCGCCACCGACATGGAGCGTATGGAGGCCGTCCTCGACGACCCGTACATCCTGATCGCCAACTCCAAGATCTCCTCGGTCAAGGACCTGCTCCCGCTGCTGGAGAAGGTCATGCAGTCGGGCAAGCCGCTGCTGATCATCGCCGAGGACGTCGAGGGCGAGGCCCTGTCGACCCTGGTCGTCAACAAGATCCGCGGCACCTTCAAGTCCGTCGCCGTCAAGGCCCCGGGCTTCGGTGACCGCCGCAAGGCGATGCTGAACGACATCGCCATCCTCACCGGCGGCGAGGTCATCTCCGAGGAGGTCGGCCTCAAGCTGGAGAACACCTCCATCGACCTCCTGGGCAAGGCCCGCAAGGTCGTCATCACCAAGGACGAGACCACCATCGTCGACGGTGCCGGCTCCTCCGAGCAGGTCCAGGGCCGGGTCAACCAGATCCGCGCCGAGATCGAGAACAGCGACTCCGACTACGACCGCGAGAAGCTCCAGGAGCGCCTGGCGAAGCTCGCGGGCGGCGTGGCCGTCATCAAGGCCGGTGCCGCCACCGAGGTCGAGCTCAAGGAGCGCAAGCACCGCATCGAGGACGCCGTTCGCAACGCGAAGGCGGCCGTCGAGGAGGGCATCGTCGCCGGTGGTGGCGTGGCCCTGCTCCAGGCCTCCGCGGTGTTCGAGAAGCTGGAGCTGACGGGTGACGAGGCGACCGGCGCCAACGCCGTGAAGCTCGCCCTGGAGGCCCCGCTCAAGCAGATCGCCGTCAACGGTGGTCTCGAGGGCGGCGTCGTCGTGGAGAAGGTCCGCAACCTGACCGTGGGCTGGGGTCTGAACGCCGCGACCGGCGAGTACGTCGACATGATCGCCGAGGGCATCATCGACCCGGCGAAGGTGACGCGCTCCGCGCTGCAGAACGCGGCCTCCATCGCCGCGCTGTTCCTCACCACCGAGGCCGTCATCGCCGACAAGCCGGAGAAGGCGGGCGCTGCCCCGGCCGGCGGCGGCATGCCGGGCGGTGACATGGACTTCTGATCGACCGGTTCCGGTTGATCGACCGTCCTGCGGTACCGAGGGCGGCACCCCTGAAGCAGGGGGTGCCGCCCTCGGGCGTGTCCGGGATCACAGCGGTCGGCGGGGCGCGGTGGAATGCCGGGCCGGGTGGGGCCGGTTGACCAGGGGAGGCAGTCGATGCGTATGCACATACCGTCAGGAATGTCCGGCTGCCGGATCCCCGAACCGACCTGACCCTCCGAGGAGCCCCACGTGACCGCCACTCCCGCCGCCTCCGCCTCCCGCGCGGCCGACGTCCTGGCCCGGCCCGTCTCCCTCAACGGCCTGACCCTCCCGAACCGCATCGTCATGGCGCCGATGACCCGCCAGTTCTCCCCGGGCGGCATCCCGGGCGCGGACGTGGCGTCGTACTACTCCCGCCGGGCCGCCGCGGGCGTCGGGCTGATCGTCACCGAGGGCACCTACGTCGGCCACGCGTCGGCCGGGCAGAGCGACGACGTCCCGCGCTTCCACGGCGAGGAGCAGCTCGCGGGCTGGGCGAAGGTCGCCGAGGAGGTGCACGCGGCGGGCGGCACGATCGTGCCGCAGCTGTGGCACATCGGCATGGTGCGCGAGCAGGGCCAGCCGCCCTTCCCGGACGCCCCCGCCGTCGGCCCCTCCGGTCTGCGCATCGGCGCGGACGAGCCGACCGGCAAGGCGATGACGCAGCGGGACCTGGACGACGTCATCGGCGCGTTCGCCCAGGCGGCGGCCGACGCCGAGCGGATCGGCTTCGACGGCGTGGAGCTGCACGGCGCCCACGGCTACCTCATCGACCAGTTCCTGTGGGCGGGCACCAACCGCCGCACGGACGCCTACGGCGGCGACCCGGTGGCCCGCGCGCGGTTCGCGCAGGAGATCGTGGCCGCGGTCCGCGAGCGCGTCTCGCCCGGCTTCCCGGTCATCTTCCGCTTCTCGCAGTGGAAGCAGGACGTGTACCGGGCCCGCCTGGCCGAGACCCCCGAGGAGCTGGAGGCGATCCTCGCCCCGCTCGCCGCCGCCGGAGTCGACGCCTTCCACGCCTCCACCCGCCGCTACTGGCTCCCGGAGTTCGACGGCTCGGACCTCAACCTGGCCGGCTGGACCAAGAAGCTCACCGGCAAGCCGGTCATCACCGTCGGCTCGGTCGGCCTGGACGGCGACTTCCTCAAGGGGTTCCAGGGCGAGGGTGCCCCGGTCCGCGGCATCGACGACCTCCTCGACCGCCTGGAGGCCGAGGAGGTCGACCTGATCGCGGTGGGCCGCGCGCTGCTCCAGGACCCCGAGTGGGCGGCGAAGGTCCTGGCGGGCCGGTTCGACGAGCTGAAGCCGTACGACGCGGCGGCGCTGCGCACGCTCAGCTGAGGCCCACGCCGGGCCCCGGACGCGCTAGAGGTTCCCGAGCGGCTCGATGTCGACGTGCACGGGGGTGCCCCAGACGCGGAGCACCTCGTAGTCGGTGAACTCGTGGACCAGGCGGTACGCCATGGCCGCGCGGGGACCTCGGCGCGCGGCGGCGAGGTACAGCTCGGCCTCGTGCCGGTCCCTGCGCGGGGTGCCGCACAGCTGCCACGCCTGGCCGTTCCACAGCTCCGGCAGCCAGCGCTGCTGGGGCTGCGGACGGTCCTCCCGGACGCCGTAGCGGGAAGGGGCGGGGTCGGTGGGGTACGGCTGCGCGGCCGGGCCGTTGATCTCGGAGCGGCGGGCCGCCCGGCGCCGGGTCTCGCACAGCAGGCACAGGTCGTGGGCGTTCTCGTCGACCGGGCCGTTCGGGTGCTCGGGGCACCGGGTGGTCGGCGCGGCCGTGGAGACGCTGTCCTCCAGCAGGTCCAGGGCACGCTTGATGTCGGCCTTGACCTCGTGCAGCCGTCCGTCGGGGGTGTCCCCGCTCAGGGCCTCGCCGTGCTCGCCGAGCAGGCGCAGGGCGCGGCCCAGGGCGGTGAGCTGGGCGTGGTTCATGGGGTACGGCTCCGGTCCATGGAAAAACTGTACCTACCCGCGGGTGCGGGCGACGGCCTCGACGAAGGCGGCCCACGCGTGCGGCCGGAACATGAGCTTCGGGCCCGAGGGGTTCTTGGAGTCGCGGACGGGGACGACGGCGGGGAAGCCGTCGGCGACTTCGAGGCAGTTCCCGCCGCTGCCGCCGCTGTACGTCGACTTGCGCCAACGCGCGACTTCCAGGCAGTTGTCTCCGCTGCCGCCGCTGTAGCTGGACTTGTGCCAAGTGACAGCCGCGTCCAGGTCGTATTCAGGGTTGCTCCGCATGGGTGTAATCCTGCGCCACGGTCTCGATCAGGACCAGGGAATTCTCTGGGGAGAGCGCGGAGGCCGTGAGCAACTCGTAGGTGAACCTGTGGTGCCGGACGACGGCCGGGTCGTCTTCCAGGCGTCCCGTGCCCACCCCCTCGAAATATGCGAGCGGAGGCGCGTCCTCGAAGTCCATCAGCTTGACAGAGCCTTCCATCGCGGGGTGCGCTCCCGCATCGAACGGCAGTACCTGCACGATGACCCGGTTCCGGCGGATCATGCCTGCGATGTACTGGAGAGCCTCGGCCATCACCGGCGCCCCGCCCGTCACCCGACGCAAGGCGGCTTCGTCAATCACCGCCCACAACAGCGGCTCTGTTGGATCGGCGAGGATGTGAGCTCTCTCCACCCGTGCCGACACCAATTCCTCGATCACAGCTTTCGGGGCCGTCGGCTGGTAGGCGCGGCACACGGCGCGCGCGTAGGCGGGTGTCTGGAGCAGCCCCGGGATGAGGAGCTGCGAGTACTCCCTGATCGCCGTAGCGCTCGCTTCCGCCTCCGCCGCCTCCGCGAAGTGCTCCGGGTACTTCGACTTCGCCGCCGCCCGGCAGTTGCGTAGGAAGAAGTCGTCCGTGCCCAGGACCTCGTCCAGCATCCGCGCGTACTCCGGCTGCATCCGCCGGGTCCCCGCCTCCAGCTGTCCGATGAACGATCCGCTCACGAACAGCCGTTGGCCCAGTTCGTCCTGGCTGAGACCGGCCTTCTCGCGGGCGTGGCGGAGTTCCGCGCCCAGGAGGGCGCGGGGGGAGGACGACGGGTCGAGGTCCTTGGGTCCTGGCATGGCGGCAACTCCCTGTCGCACAGCAGAGGTTGTTGGGGTGTCCCGTATGGCCAGGTTAGGGGCGTGACGGACACGCTGTGTGGTGAATCACCAACTCTGCGTGGAGAGGAAACGAGCGTGCGGTCGACCGAGGAAGTCGTCGAGTCCCTGCGGGAGGCTCTGGTGGGTGCGGGGGTCGTGCTGCCGTCCCTGTGTGTGGATCCCGTGACCGGGGCCAGTGACGAGCCGTTCGCGCTGGTCGAGCTGGGGCGGTGCAACGTGCGGACGGCCGACCGGCTGGCGTCCGTGCTGCGGGGGGAGCGGCCGGCTGTCGGCGTCCACGTCGTCGACGTACGGGACGGGCGGATCGGTGAGGTGATGGGGCACGTGGGCGGGCGGGTGCAGTTGCGGCCCGTGGCCGGCGGGCGGGAGTGGGACTGCCCGCCGGAGGCGACCGGGCCCGCCCCGCAGGGGGAGGTGCTGCGGGCCCGGGTGCGCAGGGTCAACGAGGAGGGGCGGCTTCCGTCGTGAGGGCGTCCAGCCGCCTCAGGTGGTCCTCGGTGAGGGTCAGGCCGGCCGCCGCCACGTTCTCCTCCAGATGCTCGACGCTCGCCGTGCCGGGAATCGGCAGGAGCACCGGGGAGTGGGCCAGCAGCCAGGCCAGGGCGACCTGGGTGGGGGTGGCGTCCAGGGCGGCGGCCACCTCGGTGATCGCGGGGGTGGCGTCCGCCGCTCCCGGGGCGAGGGGGCGCCAGGGGAGGAACGCGATGTCCGCCGCCTCGCAGGCCTTGAGGACCGGCTCGTACGCGCGGTCGAGGACGTTGTAGCGGTTCTGGACGCTCACGATGTCCACGATCGTGCGGGCCTCGTCGAGCTCGGTGACGGTCACCTCGGAGAGGCCGATGTGGCCGATCTTGCCTTCCGCCCGGAGGTCGCGGAGCGCGCCGAGCTGGTCGGCCAGGGGGGTTACGGGGTCGAGGCGGTGGAGCTGGAGCAGCTCGACGCGTTCGGTGCGCAGCCGGCGCAGGGCCTGGTCCACCTGGGAGCGGAGGGACTCCGGGCGGGCGTCCAGGCCCCATTCCCCGGAGGCGGACCGGACGACGCCGACCTTCGTCGTGACGAGCAGGCCGTCCGGGTACGGGTGCAGGGCCTCGGCGAGGAGCTCCTCGTTGGCGCCCCCGCCGTACAGGTGGGCCGTGTCGATGAGCGTGACGCCCAGGTCGACGGCGCGCCTGACGACCGCCACGGACGCGGCGCGGGCGTCCGCGGGTTCGGTCGGCAGCCGCATCGCCCCGAAACCGAGCCGTCCCACTTCCAGCTCTCCACCGATACGGAACGTCGTCGGTGCCCTCATTCGTTGCCTCCCCCGGTGCGAAGTCCCACGCTAGCAAGGGAAGTTGGCGGAGTCCGGAAAGTGGCGGATCAGTGCCCGGCCGACGCCAGCGCGACGCGCAGACGGCCGCCGGAGTCCTCCAGGAGCCGGGCCGCCGTCGGGCCGTCCACCTCGGCGAGGATCGTCAGGATGGCGTTCTTCACCTCGCCGTCGGTGGCGGCGAGGGCCCGCTCGACCTCGTCGTCCTCCGCGCCGGTGGCGAGGGCGACGATCCGGCGGGAGCGGGCGCGCAGCTTGTCGTTGGAGGCGCGGACGTCGACCATCAGGTTCCCGTACGTCTTGCCGAGCCGGATCATCGTGATCGTCGACAGCATGTTCAGGACCAGCTTCTGTGCCGTGCCGGCCTTCAGGCGGGTGGAGCCGGTGAGCAGCTCGGGACCGACGACGATCTCGATGCCGTGCTCGGCGGCCGTGGCGAGCGCGCTGTCCGCGTTGCAGGCCAGCCCGACGGTCAACGCGCCCCGCCGGCGGGCGTGTGCGACGGCGCCGACGGCGTACGGGGTACGGCCGGAGGCGGAGACGCCGACCACCGTGTCGACGCCGGTCAGCGCGAGCGCGTCGAGGTCGGCCCGGGCCAGCTCCGCGGAGTCCTCGGCGCCCTCGACGGAGGTGACCACGGCCTCCCGGCCGCCCGCGATCACTCCGACGACCTGGGCGGGGTCGGTGTTGAAGGTGGGCGGGCACTCGGAGGCGTCCAGGACGCCGAGCCGGCCGGCGGTCCCGGCGCCGGCGTAGATCAGCCGCCCGCCGCTGGCCATCCGCTCGGCGATGGCGTCGATCGCGGCGGCGATCTCCGGCAGCCGCCGGGCGACGGCGGCCGGCACGGTGGTGTCCTCGACGTTCATCAGCCGGGCGATGTCCAGGGTGGGCAGCCGGTCGATGTCGGCGAGCTCGGGCCGGAACGCTTCGGTGGTCAGGGATTCCAATTGGGCCTGGAGATCGCGGGGATCGGAGGTGGAGGTCATGGTGACAGGCGGCTCTTTCCACTGCGCGGTGCGATGTGTTGCGTGGTGCAGGCGGCTCGGCCCGCGGTTCGGTCTGCGGTCCTGTCTGTGGCCCGGCCCGCGGCCCGGCCCGTGGTCCGGCCCGTGGTCTTGCCTGTGGTCCGGCTGCGGTCTAGCGCCGGTGCCGGTGGGCCAGCGCCTCGTACGACGCGGACAGGGCCGGTGCCGCCGTCTCGTACGTCCGCTGCGCCACGCCCACGAACAGACAGTCCACCACCAGCAGCTGACTGGTCCGCGACGACATCGCCGCGGGCCGCAGTTCGCTCTCCCGGGCGGTCGACGTGGTCAGCACATGATCGGCGTACTGGGTGACCGGCCCGTCGGGCCGGCCGGTGACCGCCACCGTGGTGGCCCCGTGCTCGAAGGCGACCCGCAGCGGCTCGATGACGTCACCGGTCGAGCCGGAGTGGGTGATCGCGAGGGCGACGTCGCCCGCCCGCAGCTGCACGGCGTTGGTGACGGCGAGGTGGGGGTCGCTGTGCGCGTGGGCCATCAGCCCTATCCGCAGCAGCTTCTGCGTGAGGTCCTGGGCGACCAGCCCGCTCGCCCCCACCCCGTACACATCGGTCCGCCGGGCGGCGGCCAGCGCGGTGACGGCCGCGCCGAGCTGCACGGTGTCCAGGCCGGCCGCCGTGTCGGCGAGGGTCTGCCGCTCGTCGTGGGCGAGTTTCGCGACGACGTCGGCGATCGGGTCGTCGACCGCGATGTCCGTCGTGATCGCGGGTGCCCGGCCGGACTGCTGCTGGGCGGCGAGACCGGCCAGCGCCAGGCGCAGGTCGCGGTAGCCGGGGTAGCCCAGCAGGCGGGCGGTGCGGACCACCGTCGCCTCGCTGGTGCCGGTGAGTTCGGCGAGGCCGGTGACCGTGAGGGCCGCGCAGCCGGCCGGGTCACCCGCGACGGCCTCGGCGACCCGCTGCATGGAGCGGGTCATGGACGGGGCGAGGGTGCGCACCTTGGCCGCGAGGGCGGCGGGCGCGGGCGGGGCGGCTCCGCTCCTCGAACCGCTTCCGAAACTTTCCTTCACTTCGCGGGTCACAGGTGAAAGATATTTTCGGCTCGGTGTCGTGGTCAAGAGTGCGCACAATGGGTGCATGGACCCCATCAGCCCCTTGGAGCAGGCGTTGCACGCGGCACGCGCCCTGGTGCTCGCCGACCTGGCCGCGCAGAAGGTCGCCGCCGCGGACGTGGTGTCCATGGTCGAGGACTCCGTCGTCCAGCGCCGCTGGTGGGTCCAGCAGTGGCCGGACGGCGCGCAGTTCGTGGCCGGCCTGGTGGCGCAGGACGTACAGGACGCGCTCCTGGAACGCCACGGGCGCTGGCCGCTGTGCCCGGTGTGCGGCTCCGGCGAGCCGCACGCGCTGGACGTCGAACCGGAACTCGGCCCCGACCCGCACTGGGTGTGCCACCAGGCGGGCGTGAAGGTCGCGGCGGTGGGAGCGCTGGGGTCGGCGGCGGGCGGGCCGGCGGGCGGGGCGGCGTCCTCGTGAGGCTCCGGTGACGCTCTACATCGACCCGCCGACCTGGCCGGGGCACGGCCGCATGTGGTCCCACCTGGTGAGCGACGCCTCGTTCGACGAACTCCACGCGTTCGCCGACGGCTTGGGCGTCCCGCGCCGGGCCTTCGAGCGCGACCACTACGACATCCCCTCGCACCGGTACGCGGACGTGGTGGCCGCCGGCGCGGTGCCGGTCGGGTCCAAGGAACTGGTGCGCCGGCTCACGGAGGCGGGGTTGCGCCGGCCGAAGGGGCGGCCTCAGCCGCGCAGTTCGTAGACGAGGTACTCGTCGTCCTCGCTCACCTTCGTGAACCCGGCGCGTGAGATCAGCCGCTGGGACGGGAGGTTGGCCCGGTCGACGACCGCGAACAGCGCCCGTACGCCGTCGCGGGCCAGCGCCCACCGCGACAGCGTGCGCAGCGCCTCGGTGGCGTAGCCCCGGCCGCGGGCGCTCTCCACCAGGTCGTAGCCGACCTCGGCGCGGCCCTCGTCGTCCGGGGCGCCGTGGAAGCCCATGCCGCCGACGGCCCGGCCGTCCGCGCGCCGCACGAGGACGAACAGCCCCCACTCGGGGCGGTGCACCCCCGCCTCGTACGCCTTCGTGACGATCCCGGCGGCCTCCCGGGTGCCCTCGAAGGGGCCGCCGTCCAGCCATACGAACCCGCCGTCACCGCCCGCGCGGAGGTCGGCGGCGGCCGTGGGGGTGACGCCCCGGAGCGCGAGGCGGCCGGCGGGGATGACGATCGTGCCGTCGTCCCCGGGCGCGCCCGGCGGCCGTCCTTCCGCCCGGACGGGCTGCTCACTCACGACGCCTGATCCTTCCTGCGGAGGGCCGGGTCCCTGACGCTACTCCGGGTCGGGCCCAGACGTGAGCAGTTCCAGCTCCGCCCGCAGGTTGTAGCGCGCCGTCGCCTCCCACGCCGTCGCCCCGTGCGGTGTCCGGAACAGCCGGGGCAGGGCGAGGAGTTGGCGCAGGACCGTGGCGCGGCCCGCGCGGAAGGCGTCCGGCGGGACGAAGCCGTACTCCTCGCGGACGGCGGCCGTGTAGGCGGCGTACGCGGAGGGCGGGGCGGCGAGGACCGCCAGGTCGGCGTCGCACAGGACCTGGCCGTCGGGGTCGTCGTCGGCGGGGTCGTGGGTGACGGTGAGGCGGACCAGGCGGGCCACTTCGGCCGTCTGCGCGGCGGGCACCCCGGCCTCGGGCAGGGCGCGTTCGGCGAGGCGGGCCGAGCGTTCCTCGTTCTCGGAGCGGTCGGGAAGGTAGACCGCGTCGTGGAACCAGGCGGCCAGGCGTACGACGTCCGGGTCGGCGGCGTGCGGTGCGAGGGCGTCGATGTGGTCGAGGACCGCGGTGAGGTGGGTGAGCGTGTGGTAGCGGCGCTGCGGCTCCTGCCAGCGGGCGAGCAGGTTGTCCGCGTACGGCGTCGGGTCGGGGCCGGTGGCGTCGGGGCCCCGGGCTCCTTGCAGGGCGCGGGCGAAGCGGGTGCGCAGGGCGTCGAGATCGGCCATGCTCCCATTCTGGCGTCTGGCGTCTGGCGTCTGGCGTCTCCGGCACATCGTCGCCCAGCTCAACTCCGTCGAGTCCACCCTCGGCCTGATCGCCTGAAGGGCAGAACGTCATGCGCCGGCGCCGGTGTCCGTCGGACACTGGAGGCCCAGCCCGTCCACCCCACCGCCGCGGCACCCCGGCCAACGACAGCCGTCCAGGCCGCGTGATCCGTCATGGCAGGTGATCGGGCGCCGGACTGAACGCCACGACATCGTCCAGGCCCCGGTCTCTCGCGGGCGGCGACGCTGTCGTGCATGTCAGCCGGGGTGACCATCACGAACAGCGGGAGCCCTTCGAGGTCCACGATTCGATGAGGGCCCATTCGAGGTCGGTGCCGGTGGCGGCCGGCGGGTTGTCGTTCCGGAGGTGGACATGCCGCCCGTGGACTACTGCGATCTCAGTAGTCCGGATTGTCGGCAGCCGCACGACGACGCGACGGGGCCTGCTCGAGGAGCCTGGTGAAGTCCTCGTATCAGAAGTGGAGACCTCCGTCCCGTGGCTACTTTTCTCTATCGACTGGGCCGTCTGTCCTTCAGGCGGCGTTGGGCCGTCACCTTGGTGTGGGTGGCGGCCCTGGCCGCCGTCGGCGCGGGTGCCGCCATGGCGCCCGCTGTCTCCGACGACAGCTCCTCCATGCCGGGCATCGAGTCCCAGCAGGCTCTGGACCTGCTGAACGAGCGGTTCCCGACGTCAGGGGCCGACGGGGCGAGTGCCCAGGTCGTCTTCGTCGCTCCGGACGGGCAGAAGGTCACCGCGGCCGACAGCCGGGCATCGATCGAGCACCTGGTGGCTGAGGTCGGCGACGGGGCACAGGTCGCCGGTGCGACGGACCCGTTCGCGTCGGGCGCGGTGAGCAAGGACGGTTCGACCGCGTACACCAAGGTCACCTACAAGGTGGGCGCCGAGGACCTCACCGACGCCAGCAGGAACGCGCTTGATCAGGCGCTCGACCAGGCACGCGACACGGGTCTGACCGTCGAGGCGCGCGGTGACGCACTGGCCTCCGAGGTGTCAGCGGGCGGGGCCGCGGAGGCGATCGGCATCGCCATCGCCGCGGTGGTTCTGCTGATCACCTTCGGGTCGATGGCCGCAGCCGGGCTTCCGCTGCTGACCGCGGTCATCGGCGTCGCCGTCAGCATCGCCTCGATCATGGCCCTGAGCAGTGCGCTGGACCTTTCTTCGACGACCAGTTCGCTGGCCACGATGCTGGGACTGGCGGTCGGGATCGACTACACGTTGTTCGTCGTCTCCCGCTATCGCGAGGAGCGGGCCAAGGGACACGCACCGCACGAGGCAGCCGGGCTCGCCGTCGGCACCGCCGGTTCGGCGGTCGTCTTCGCCGGGCTGACCGTTGTCATCGCGCTGGCCGGCCTGTCCGTGGTCGGTATTCCCTTGCTGACGAAGATGGGACTGGCCGCCGCCGGAGCGGTCGTGGTCGCTGTCCTCATCGCGCTGACCCTCGTCCCGGCCCTGCTCGGCTTCTGGCCGAACGCCGTACTCGCCCGCCGCGTCCGCAAGGGCAGGCAGGGCAAGCAGGACGGTAGTGATCAGAATGGGGGGACCCGCTGGGCCCGCTTTGTGCTGCGCCGCCCGGTCCCCGTACTGCTCGCAGCGGTCGCCGGTCTGGGAGTCGTCGCGCTGCCGATGGCCGATCTTCAGCTGGGTATGCCCGGGGACGAGGCCAAGTCGACGTCCACCACCGAGCGTCGCGCCTACGACGCCCTCGCCCAGGGCTTCGGCCCTGGCTTCAACGGTCCGCTGACCATCGTCGTGGACGTCGAGGACGCGGCCGACCCGCAGGCCGCGGTGAAAACGATCGAGCGGAAGATCGGAGACACCCCAGGGGTCGTCTCCGTCTCACCTGCTCAGTTCAACCCGGCGGGCGACACGGTCGTCTTCTCCGCCGTACCGTCCACCGCCCCCACCGACCAGCAGACAAAGGACCTGGTCAGCACCATTCGTGCTGAACGTACAGCGACTCGGGCGGACACGGGGGCGGCCTTCGCCGTCACCGGCACCACAGCGGTCAACATCGACATGGCGCAGAAGGTCCAGGACGCGCTGATCCCCTATCTCGCCGTCGTGGTGGGCCTGGCGGTCCTGCTCCTGATGGTGGTCTTCCGGTCCGTGCTCGTACCCCTCAAGGCCGCCGTGGGATTCCTCCTGTCGCTTCTGGCCTCCCTGGGCGCGGTGGTCGCCGTCTTCCAGTGGGGCTGGGGCGCCTCACTCCTCGGCCTGGAGCAGACCGGACCCATCATGAGCCTGATGCCCATCTTCCTGGTCGGCATCGTCTTCGGTCTCGCCATGGATTACGAGGTCTTCCTCGTCTCGCGGATGCGGGAGGCGTACGTGCACGGAGACCGGCCGAGTGTCGCGATCGTGAGCGGCTTCCGGTCCAGTGCCCGCGTCGTAGTGGCGGCCGCGCTGATCATGATGGCCGTGTTCTCCGGGTTCATCAGCGCCGGCGAGTCCATGATCAAGACCATTGGGTTCGGCCTGGCTGTCGCTGTCTTGTTCGACGCCTTCGTCGTCCGTATGGCGATCGTCCCTGCAGTCCTCGCGCTCCTCGGTGAGCGGGCCTGGTGGCTGCCGCGCTGGTTGCAGCGGATCCTGCCCGACATCGATGTGGAGGGCGAAGCGCTCACTCGCGTCCCGTCCACCCCGGCCGAGAGGGAGCCGGTGCACGTCTGACCCCACGCCGTACCCCGGCGGGCCGTCCGCAGCGTCGTGTACGGGCGGCCCGCCGGGCATGTACCGGACGGTTGACCCACCATGGTCGAAGCACCCGACAGGAACCCTGGATGATCAGCACCTGGCAACGATTCTCCTCAGCCCATCCCCGCGTCACCGACGCGGCGGTGGCGGTGCTGCTGTTCGTGGCCTCTGTCGGCGGGGCCTCCCTTCCTTCCCCCGGCGTCGCCCCGCAGGCGCTGTGGCCGGCCGTGCTCCTCGCGGTCATCGCCTGTGGTGCCGCGCTGTGGCACCGCAGTCACCCTCATGCGGTCCTCGTTCTCACCACGACCTGTGCCATGACCGCCATGGTGCTGGGCTACCTGGCCACCCCACTGCTCATGGCCCCTGCTCTGGCCGCCCTCTACTGGCTGGCCCTGCGCGCCTCGCCGAAGGCCACCTATACCTGCTCCGGCGTCGTAGCCGTCCTGCTGGCGTCCACGGCGCTGCTGTTCGATCCCGGCCACCTGCCGCCCTACCTCGACGTGATCAACTCAGCCACCTGGTGGGTCCTGCTCGCGGCCGCCCGCGGCCAGACGATCCGGCTGCGGCGCGCCTATCTCGAGGCCGTGCACGCCCGCGCCGAGCACGCCGAGCGCACCCGCGAGGAGGAAGCGCGCCATCGCGTCGCCGAGGAGCGCATGCGCATCGCCCGCGAGCTGCACGACGTGGTCGCCCATCACCTGGCGCTGGCCAACGCCCAGGCGGGGACCGCCGCGCATCTGGCACGCACCCACCCCGAACAGGTTCAGCAGATCCTCACCGACCTGTCCGGCACCACCTCATCGGCACTGCGCGAACTCAAAGCAACCGTCGGTCTCCTGCGTCAGGCAGGCGACCCCGACACATCCCTGGAACCGGCGCCCGGGCTCGCCCGTCTTTCCGAGCTGATCACCGCCGTCGAGGCAGCAGGTCTGCATGTCATTCTGACCACCGAGGGCGAGCCCCGACCGCTCTCGCCGGGGGTGGATCTGACGGCGTTCCGTATCGTCCAGGAAGCACTGACCAACGTCACCAAACACGCCGCCACACCATCGGTGTACGTACACCTCACGTACACCCGGACCCAGTTGGCCATCACGGTCACCAACGGCTCGACCACCGCGCCGACGTCCAGCGCGGGAGACGGCTTCGGCCTGATCGGCATGCGCGAACGTGCCCACTCCCTCGGCGGTGAACTGCACGCAGGTCACCGCCCCGACGGCCGCTTCGAAGTCACCACCGCACTGCCGCTGCACGCGCACACCACGGAACCGGAAGAAGACGCCGCCTCATGACCATCCGCGTTCTGCTCGCCGACGATCAGGCGCTCCTGCGCGCCACCTTCCGCATCCTCATCGACTCCTGCGAGGACATGGAGGTGGTCGCCGAAGCCGCCACCGGCGACGAAGCCGTGGCGCTTGCTCGCACCCACCACCCCGACCTCATCCTCATGGACATCCGCATGCCCGGCAGTGACGGTCTGTCGGCCACGGCCACCATCTGCGCCGACCCGGCCCAGTCCGCCACCCGTGTTCTCATCCTCACCACCTTCGAGACCGACGAACACGTCGCCCAGGCCCTGCGCGCAGGAGCCAGCGGTTTCCTCGGCAAGGACGTCGGTGTGGATGTCCTCATCGCAGGCATCCGCACCGTGACCTCGGGGGACTCACTCCTGTCTCCTGCCGCCACCCGCGCCCTGATCACCCGTTTCCTCACCACGCCCGACCCCGCCAACCATCTGGCCGCTCCCGAACGCCTCGCCGACCTCACCGCGCGCGAACGCGAAGTGACCGCGCTGGCCGCGGAGGGTCTGTCCAACACGGAGATCGCCGAGAGGCTCTTCGTCAGTCCCCTGACCGTACGCACCCACGTTCATCGCGCGATGACCAAGCTCGACGCCCGCGACCGCGCTCAACTGGTCGTCTACGCTTACCAGTCCGGCCTCATCCGCCCCACACCACTACCCCGCACCGAAACGAATCAGTAGGCACCGCCGCGTTGCGACATGGCAGGCGGAAGCAGATGGAGGGCCGCGGTCGGATGCGGGCGCTGCGGTCCAGGCTGCTGTCCTTGGCGTCGTCCGCCCTTGTGCAGAGCGGTGTGCCTTTCAAAGATGGGTTCTGACATGGATGAAGCACGTGATCCCGAGCTGCCCGGGCGGCTCCTGACCGTCGAGCGGGACGCGCTGGTACCGCTGTTGCGGGGCCGGGCGGAGGAGGACTTCGCGGTGCCGGTCGGCGCGTGTCCCGGGTGGAGCGTGCGGGACGTGCTCGCGCACTGTTCGGCCGCGCTGGCCCGGGTGGTGGAGCACCGGTTCGAGGCGGGGGTGTTCTCGCCCGCGTCCAACGACCGGGACATCGCGGAACGGGCCGGCTGGTCGCCCGCGCGGGTCCTGGACGAGCTGGAGCGCGGGATGACCGAGGCGGGGCCGGTGATCGCCCGGGCGGGGGGCCCGCTGGACAAGATCGCGCTCGGTGAGTGGGTGCACGCGGGGGATGTGCGCGAGGCGCTCGGGGTGCCGGGAGCGTACGGCGGCGCGGGGCTGCCGGACGCGCTGTCCCTGCTGGTGCGGGTCACCCGGGAGCAGGGGCACGTGCCGCTGCACGCCGATCTGGACGACGTCGACGAGCCGCTGCGGCTGGGCGGAGTGCCGGGGGAGCGGACTCCGGCGCGGTTCATCGGGGAGGCCGCCACGCTCGTGCGGCTGTGTGCGGGGCGGTCGGTGGCGGGGGCGACGTACGAGCTGGCGGGGGCGACGGAGGAGGAGCTGGACATCTTCGGGTGAGCGTGCGGATGAGCGGCGGGTGAGCGGGACCGTACAGGCGTAGTCTTTGGACCTGAATTGGACTAGACCTGTAACCGGCCGCTGAGACGATTGGGGTCCCATGAGCGAGCGTGCAGTCCTGGAGGTGATCGCCCTCGACGTGGAGGACGCGGTCGCCGCCCAGGCCGGAGGCGCGGACCGCCTCGAACTGGTCACCGACATGGCGGCGGACGGCCTGACCCCGCCGGTCGGGACCTTCGCCGGGATCCGGGCCGCCGTCGACCTCGCGCTGCGGGTGATGCTGCGGCCGGCGGACGGGTTCACGGCGGACGACGTCGAGCGGCTCGTGCGGACCGCGCGCGAGCTGCGGGCGGCCGGGGCCGACGAGTTCGTGCTCGGGTTCCTCGACGCGGACGGCGGGGTGGACCTGGCGGCCGTGGAGCGGGTGGTGGCCGTGCTGGACGGCTGCCGCTGGACGTTCCACCGAGCGATCGACCACGCCGCCGACCGGGACGCGCTGAGGAAGCAGCTGGACGGGCTGTCCGGGCTCGACACCTACCTGACGGCGGGTTCGGCGTCCGGCGTGGACGCCGGCCTGCCCACGCTGCTCGCCGAGGCGGGGCGGCGGGGGGAGCCGGGGTACGAGCAGCGGTTGCTGGTGGGCGGGGGACTGCGGCTGGACCACGTGCCGGTGCTCCGGGAGGCCGGCATCGACGGCTTCCACATCGGCGGGGCCGCGCGGCCGGGGGGCTGGGAGCGAGGCGTCTCGGCGGAGGCGGTCGCGGAGTGGCGTCGGGTGGTGGACGGGGGATAGCGGGGGTACGTGATTCGGGGCCGGTGCGGCGCCCGGGGTGGGACGTGTGGCCCGGGGTTGGCGGGGTGTCGTGCGGGCCTGCCTGTGCCGGACCGGCGGCACGAGTGCCCCCACCGAAGGCGGGGGTGGGTCGCGTGGGCCGGGGTTGGTGGGGTGTCGTGTGCGCCTGCTCGTGCGGGAAGGCGGGTGGGGCGGGGGTGTCAGGTGAGCTGTGGGGGCAGCGGGGCCGTGTGGGTCACCGTCAGGCCGGAGACCGCTCGGGTGAGGGTGACGTACAGGCGGCGCAGGCCGGTGCGTTCGTCGGGTTCGCCGTCGACGATCGCCTGGGGCTCGTCGAGCACGACGTAGTCGTACTCCAGGCCCTTGGCCAGGGAGGCGGGGACCAGGGTCAGGCGGGTCTCGTGCGTGGTCTCCTCGCCCGGGGCCAGATGGCCGAGGCCCGCCGCCGCGAGCGCCTTTGCCAGGGCCGGGACGCGGGCGTCGGCGGCGATCAGGCCGGTGGAGCCCTCGTGGCGGAGCGACTGCTCGCAGGCGGCGACCACGTCGGCCGCGTCGGTGACCGGGCGGACCTCGAAGAAGCCGGGGTTCTCGCGGACCGACGCGACCGGGGCCAGGCCGGGGGCGATGTGCGGGAGGAGACGGGAGGCGTACGCGATGACGTCCGTCGGGACGCGGAAACCGGCCGTCAGTTCCTCGATCACGCCGTCCGTCTTGCCGAGGTGGGCGAGCGCCTCGTCCCAACTCCGGGTCGCCCAGGGGGTGGTGCCCTGGGCGAGGTCGCCGAGGACGGTGGCCGACCCGGTGCTGCAACGGCGGCCGACGGCCCGGTACTGCATGGGGGAGAGGTCCTGCGCCTCGTCCAGGACGACATGGCCGAGCGAGTGCGTGCGCTGGACCAGGTCCTGCGCCTCGTCGATCAGCACCGCGTCCGCCGCCGACCACTTCGCCGACTTCACCGACCGCACCGGCTTCGCCCACAGGATCGTCTTCTGCTCGTCCGCGCTCAGCACGCCCTGCGCGTGCGCGGCGAGGAAGTCCGCGTCCGTCAGCAGACGCAGCACCAGCTTCGCCGGGTCGACCGGCGGCCAGACCTGCCGGACGGCCGCCTTCACCGCCGCGTTGCGGGCCACCGCGTCCTGCACCCGGTCGTCCGGGGCCTCGCCCGAGCGCTCCATCTGCACCAGCACGGCGTGCGCGATGCGCTGCGGGAGGGCCTCGCGGGCGGCTCCGTAGCGGATTCCCCGGTCCAGCAACTCACGCACGATCTCCTCCAGTTCGTACACCGGGACCCGCCAGCGGCGGGAGCCGCGCACCACCACCACCGGCTCGGCCGGCATCGTCACGTGCGCGTGGACGGCCCGCCGCAGCACCTGCGCCATCCTCGCGTCGCCCTTGACGATCGCCGCCGCGGTCTCGTCCGTACCGCGCACGTCCACGTGCGCGACCAGATCGTCCACAGTGGCCTGGCGGACCGTCAGTTCACCCAGTGCGGGCAGCACCTGCTCGATGTAGTGCAGGAAGGACCGGTTCGGTCCGATGACGAGGGTGCCGGTGCGGGCGAGCCGCTCGCGATGGGCGTAGAGGAGATACGCGACCCGGTGCAGGCCGACGGCCGTCTTCCCGGTGCCCGGCCCGCCCTGCACGCACACCGTCCCGCCCAGGCCGGCGCGGACGATCTCGTCCTGCTCGGGCTGGATGGTCGCCACGATGTCCCGCATCGGACCGACGCGCGGGCGCTCGATCTCCCGCTGGAGCAGCCTGCTGGTGGCCGGGGCCTCCGCCGGGTCCGAGAGGTGCTCGTCCTCGTACGCCGTGAGGTCGCCGCCCGTGTAACCGAAGCGACGGCGCAGCGCCACGTCCATCGGGTCCTTCTTCGAGGCCCGGTAGAACGGCTGCGAGACCGGCGCGCGCCAGTCGATGACCATCGGGTCGCCGTCCTGGTCGTGCACGTGCCGGCGCCCGATGTAGAAACGCTCGCCCCGCGCGCCTTCCGCCCGCTCGGCGCCAGGGGAGCGGAGGTAGTCGAGGCGGCCGAAGAACAGCGGGGTGTCACTGAGGTCGGCGAGGGCCTTGACGCGCTCGTCGATCTGGCGGGAGAGGACCTCCGCGTTGACCCAGTTCGCGGTGACGTCGCTGATGTCGAGGGACTCGACGTCCTCCCGCATGGCACGCAGGGCGGCGCGGGAACGGGCGAGGTGGGAGCGTTCGCGGGCGAGGGGGTCGTCGCCGACGGGCGTGGACAAGGGGGTGCCTCCGGTGGGCCTACGGGATACGCGGTCGCGGGATGCCGGCCGGTTTCCGTCCGGTCGGCGGCACTCCGGGCAGGAGGCGGGCAAGAGCGGAGATTGTAGGCGAACGGACGAGACGGGGGCCAACGGGTTTACGCGCAAGTAGGCTGCGGGACACGCCCCCGCCCCTGCCGTCCCTGCCGCCCCTGCCGCCCCTGCGACCCCGGGAGTCCGTCCGTGGAGCCACCCACGCACCTCCCCGTTCCCGAGCCCGACCCCCTGCGGGAGTTACTGACGCGGTACGGCATACGGGACATGGACCTGCGGCGGCACGGCACCATGTCCCCCGAGCAACTGGAGCGGCTCCTGGCAGGAGTCATCCGCTCGGTGCTCCCCGCGAAGAGAGCCTGACCGCCATGCCTGACGGACCCGCCGCCCGCCGGCCCACCGCGCTCGTCGTCGGCGGCAGCGTCACCGGCCTGCTGGCCGCCGCCGCGCTCGCCGCGTCCGCCGACGTCACCGTCGTCGAACGCGACCCCCTCCCGGACGGGCCCGCGCCCCGGCGCGGCGTGCCCCAGGCCCGCCACGCCCACCTGGTGTGGAGCGGCGGGGTGCGGGCGTTCGACCAGCTGCTGCCCGGACTCGTCGACGACCTCGTCGCGCACGGGGCCCGGCTCATCCACATCATGGGCGACATGGTCTCGCGCGCCCCCAACGAGATCTGGTTCCGGCGGTTCCGGGCCACCCACCACCGCAACCTGCTGTGCTCCCGGGATCTGCTGGACTCCGTGATCCGGGAACGCGTCCTCGGCGACGAACGCGTCGGCCTGCGCGAACGGACCACCGTGCTGGGGCTGGAGGGCGACGGCAGCCGGGTCACCGGGGTCCGGGTGCGCGACGCGGACGCGGAGCGGATCCTGACCGCGGACCTCGTCGTCGACGCCTCCGGCCGCGGCTCCCGGGCCCCGCGCTGGCTGACGGAACTGGGCCTGCCCGAGGTCGCCGAACGCGAGGTCGACGCCGGTGTCGTCTACGCCACCCGCCTCTACCGCGCCCCGGGCACCACCGCGGACCTCGGCTTCCCCCTCGTCAACGTGCAGGCCAACCCCGCCAAGGCGCCCGGCCGGGGCGGGGTCGTCGTACCGGTCGAGGGCGGGCGCTGGACGGTCACCCTCGCCGGGACCCGGGGCGGCGAGCCCACCGGTGACCCCGACGCGTTCGTCGACTTCGCCCTCCGGCTCGGCGACCCCGTCATCGGCGAGCTGATCAAGGACGCGACCCCGCTCGGCGACGTCATGACCACCCGCAGCACGGCCAACCGGCGCCGGTACTTCGAGAAGACGCGGCGCTGGCCCGACGGGTTCACCGTCCTCGGGGACGCCGTCGCCGGCTACAACCCCGTCTACGGCCACGGGATCAGCGTCGCGGCCCAGAGCGCCCTCGCCGTCCGGGACGTCCTGCGCTCGGCCCCGCTCACCGCGCCCGGCACCGCGCGCCGCCTCCAGCGCGCGGCGGCCCGTCCGGTGGCCGCCGCCTGGGACCTGGCCGTGGGGCAGGACGCCCTCTACCCGGGGGCGAGCGCGACACCGCCGAGGGCCCTGGAGCGGCTCCTCGCCCGGTTCGTGGACCGGGCCGTCGCCACCGGCGCCCGCAGTCCGCGCGCCCTCGGTGCCCTGCTGGACGTCATGAGCCTGGAGAAGCCGGCCACCCGGCTGTTCTCCGCCGACATGCTCGTCCCGATGCTCCTCGGTCCGAAGAAGCCGTACCTGGAGGGACCCCCGCTGACCGAGGAGGAGTGGAAGGCGGCCAGGCCGTAGGGGACCGTGCGGACACGCCGTGGGGAGCCCGGCGGCCAGGCCGTGGGCAGCCCGGTGTCCGGGGGCATCCCCTAGGGGAGAGGCGGGGCCGGCCCCTGCCTCTGTGGGGGCGGTCCATCGGCCGTAGGTACTACGCGGCGGGCACCCGGGTCGGCACCACAGACCGATGCCGTCCTCGTGCCGGAAAAGTCACTATGGAGGCATGAGCGCAGCAACCATCACCCCAGCTCCGCGCCCGCCCCGCCCGGCCGGCGCCACCCCTGTCCTGGGCAGTCACCGGCACGTCGTCGGCGATGCCCTGCGTGCCGTCAAGGTGTTCGCGGGCGCCGCGTTCGCCGTGGTCGTCCTCGGCGAGTACGCCGAGGAGGCGGGCGTCCGCCGCCCGTGACCGCCCGGCCCGCCGGTCAGCTCTCCGCCAGCAGCTCGTCCGCGTCGACGATCCGGTAGGAGTAGCCCTGCTCCGCCAGGAACCGCTGCCGGTGCGCGGCGAAGTCCTGGTCGATGGTGTCGCGGGCGACGACCGAGTAGAAGTGGGCCTGGTGCCCGTCCGCCTTGGGCCGCAGCACCCGCCCCAGGCGCTGTGCCTCCTCCTGCCGCGACCCGAAGGTCCCCGACACCTGCACGGCGACCGTCGCCTCCGGAAGGTCGATGGAGAAGTTCGCGACCTTCGACACCACCAGCACGCTGATCTCGCCCTGCCGGAACGCCTCGAAGAGCTTCTCCCGCTGGGCGTTGGAGGTCTCGCCCTTGATGACCGGGGCGTCGAGATGCTCCCCCAGCTCGTCCAGCTGGTCGATGTACTGCCCGATGACCAGGATCTGCTGCCCGGCGAACCGCCGCACGATCGCCTCGGTCACCTTCCGCTTGGTCGCGGTCGTCGCGCAGAAGCGGTACTTCTCCTCGGTCTCGGCGGTGGCGTAGGCGAGCCGCTCGGAGTCCGTGAGGTTCACCCGGACCTCCACGCAGTCCGCGGGCGCGATGTAGCCCTGCGCCTCGATCTCCTTCCACGGCGCGTCGAACCGCTTGGGCCCGATCAGCGAGAACACGTCGGACTCCCGCCCGTCCTCGCGCACCAGGGTCGCGGTCAGCCCGAGCCGCCGCCGCGCCTGGAGATCCGCCGTGAACTTGAAGACCGGCGCCGGCAGCAGGTGCACCTCGTCGTAGAGGATCAGGCCCCAGTCCCGGGAGTCGAACAGCTCCAGGTGCGGGTAGACACCCTTCCGCCGCGTCGTCAGCACCTGGTACGTGGCGATGGTGACGGGCCGGATCTCCTTCCTCGTCCCGCTGTACTCGCCGATCTCCTCCTCGGTCAGCGAGGTCCGCTTGACCAGCTCGTGCTTCCACTGCCGGGCGGACACGGTGTTGGTGACGAGGATGAGGGTGGTCGACTTGGCCTGTGCCATGGCTCCGGCGCCCACCAGCGTCTTGCCCGCGCCGCAGGGCAGGACGACCACTCCGGAGCCCCCGTGCCAGAAGTTCTCCACGGCCTGCTTCTGGTAGGGCCTGAGCGCCCAGCCGTCCTCGTGCAGCTCGATCTCGTGCGCCTCGCCGTCGACGTACCCCGCGAGGTCCTCGGCGGGCCAGCCCAGCTTCAGCAGCGTCTGCTTGATCTGGCCGCGCTCGGAGGGGTGCACGGCGACGGTGTCGGGGTCGATGCGGTTGCCGACCAGCGGGGCGATCCGCTTGGAGCGCAGGACCTCTTCGAGGACGGGCCGGTCGGTGGAGGTGAGCACGAGTCCGTGCGCGGGGTGCTTGCTGAGGGTCAG
The DNA here is from genome assembly GCF_053591515.1 of Streptomyces sp. NPDC003011. Lineage (NCBI taxonomy): Bacteria > Bacillati > Actinomycetota > Actinomycetes > Kitasatosporales > Streptomycetaceae > Streptomyces > Streptomyces sp. NPDC003011. The sequence goes on along the minus strand of NZ_JBSFTY010000001.1, from coordinate 205,506 downwards.
GCGCCCGTACCGGTCCATCGTCTCGGCGATGTCCACCAGCAGCGCGTGCGGCACCGGGTACCGGCTGTACTCCACCAGCGCGTCCACCACCTGCTCGGCGTCGTGCCCGGCGGCCCGCGCGTTCCACAGCCCCAGCGGTGTCACCCGGTAGGTGTGGATGTGCTCCGGCGCGCGCTCCAGCTCGGCGAACGGCGCGATGGCCCGACGGCAGTCGTCGGCCCGCTCGTGGTCGACTTCGAGGAGCAGGGTCTTGTCGGACTGGACGATCAGGGGACCATTCACGCGCGGCTGCCTTTCTGCGTGGACCTGCGTGGACCCGCGAAGCCCGTGTGACGGTGCGGGGCCAAACGTCCAGTGTGCCTGATCATCCGGTTCCGCCCGCGTCCTGTCCTACAGGATGTGTATTCACCCCCGAGGGTGGCGCGAGTGAGCCGTACGGCCGTGGCGTCCGAAGAATGGCTGACCATGCGGCCCTCCCCTCGTTCCCCGTCCCCGCCGACCGCCACGCTCGGGTACGCCCTGTTCGCCACCCGCTGGCTCCAGGCCCCGCTCTACTTCGGCCTGGTCGTCGTCCAGGGCGTGTACGTCTACAAGTTCTTCAACGAGCTGTGGACGTTAGTGCTCCGGTGCGTGACCGGGCGGGCGACGGAGACGTACGTCATGCTCTCGGTGCTCAAGCTGGTCGACGTCGTCATGATCGCCAACCTGCTGATCATGGTGATCGTCGGCGGCTACGAGACGTTCGTCTCGCGCATCGACCTCCAGGGCCACCGCGACCAGCCCGAGTGGTTCTCGCACGTCAACCCGAACGTGCTGAAGGTGAAGCTGGCCACCGCCATCGTGGGCATCTCGTCCGTCCATCTGCTCCAGATGTTCGTGGACGTCCAGCACACCGCGCGGCACTCCCTGCTGTGGGGCACCACGATCCACATGGCCTTCATCCTGTCGGCGGCGATCCTCGCGTACATGTCCGGGCCGATGCTGGCCCGGACCGATCCGGTCCACGGCCAGAGCCGCGCGACGGACCCCGAACCCCCGGCGGCGGCCCCGCCGCGGCCCGTCCCCGTCCCCGCCCAGGCGGGCTCGCGCGTAGCCGACGCCGGCGCGGAGGAACGCGTCCGCGCCGCCGGGTTCCCGGCCCGCAAGCTGCTGGAGGACTACGACGAGGACCATCCCCGCACCTTCGACCGGGACGGCGTGGCCCGGCTCGGCAAGCTGGACTTCGTCACCGCCCGGCGCAACGTGGTCCTCGTCGGCCCTCCCGGCACCGGCAAGACGCATCTGGCCATCGGGCTCGGCACGCGTGCCTGCCAGGCCGGCCACCGGGTGCTGTTCGCGACCGCGGCCGAGTGGGCCGCCCGGCTGGCCGACGCCCAGGCCGCCGGCCGGCTCGCCGGGGAACTGTCCGCGCTCGACGCCTACCCGGTGCTGATCGTCGACGAGGTCGGCTACACCCCCTTCGACGCGCGCACCTCCGCCCTCTTCTTCCAGCTGGTCGCGCACCGCTACGAGCGGGCCTCGCTGATCGTGACCGGTGACCGTCCGCCCGGCCGCTGGAACGAGATCTTCGACGGCCCCTCCGCACCGGCGATGGCGGACCGGCTGGCCCACCACGCCGAGATCGTGCGGATCGACGGGGACAGCTACCGGACGCGGCGGGCCGCTACCTCAGCGTGGGCAGAGTGACGTTGTTGAGCAGCGGTCCCTCGATGGACAGCCCTTCGGTGACCAGGGACTCGGGACCGGCGGCCGGCAGCGGCAGCGGCAGCGCGGGCCCGGCGGCCGCGGCCTCGGGAGCGAGCGCGCCGAGCAGCGCGGCGGCGGACAGCAGCGCGGTGACCGAGACGGCGACGGCGGCGGTGCGGGCGGGCAGGGGGAGCTTGGAACGCATGGGGGCTGACCGGCCTTTCAGGTACGGGTGGGGGGTGGACGGGCCGGCCCGGAACGCGGGGGCCGGCCCGAGAAGGAGCGCGGGCGCGTCAGATCTGCGGTGTCTCGATGACCAGCCCGGCGATGTCGATGCCGACGGCGGCGGCCTGGGCGGCGAAGGCACCGATGAGCACGGCGGTGGCGGTCAGGACGGTGGCGGCACGACGGGCGGCAGCACGCATGGAGCGACTTCCTCTCAGTTGCACGCACCCGGACCGCCGGCGGGGCGGCCCGAGTGATCAGGACACCCGGTGGCTGCCCGGCGGCTCGCGCCGCGATGCGGCAGGCCGGCCAAGCTCCCTCATGGGTGGGACGTGTCCGGCGTGGCGTGCATGATCACGGGCGTACACCCGCAGGAGTGAGCCCAGGCCTCAGGGCTGCTCGTCGGCGAGTTCCGCCACCCCGGTCACCCGGTGCAGCGGATACGTGCGGACCTCGTCCGAGGTGTGGTCGTACGCCGTGACGAAGCCGCCCTCGACGCGGATCGGGGCGATGACGCGCTGGGTGGCGGAGCCTTCGGCGTTGACGTAGCCGATCCACAGGGTCTCGCCGGTGAGGACGGCGGCCTGCATGGTGGCGAGGGTCTCGGCGGCGCTGGTGCGGGGGAGTTCCCCGGCGGCGGCCGGGCCGGGCGTGGGCTTGCGGGGGGTCGTGGAGGCGAGGTCGCCGGCCCGGACGGCGCGCAGCGCGGAGGCCAGCAGGTGCGCGTCGGGGACCGGCGGGCCGTCCGGGACCGGCTCGGGGGCCGTGCGCGGCGGGGTGCGGTGGGCGAGCGCGCGGGTGATCAGCACATCGCCCTCGGCGGACTCGGCGGCCGGGGCGAAACCCATCGCGCGCAGGCCTTCGAGGAGCGCCGCCGGATCGGCCTGCGCGGCCAGCACGGTCGGGGCCAGGCGGCGCAGCCGCAGGCCCGCGGCGCGCTTGTCGGCCATGATCTCGTTGAGCATCGCGTCGTCGTCGCAGCGGACGTACGCCGAGGCCGCGCCCACCCGCAGATGGCCGTGCCGGCGGGCCACGTCGTCGATCAGGTAGGCGAGCGGCTGCGGGACCGGCGTACGGGAGTGCTCGGTGAGGAAGGCGTGCAGGTCGGACGCGGTGCGGCCGGAGTCGAGCGCCCGGCGCACCGAGCCCGGGGTGAACCGGTAGACGGTCGCCCCGCCCTTCGATTCCACCTCCGCGAGCACGTCCAGCATGTCCGCCAGGGGGCGCCGCAGCGGCCCGGGCGCCACCGCCGTCAGATCCGCCTGGAGCAGGACGTGGTCCAGGGGTTCGGGCAGCAGCGGGGCGAGGAGCCGGGCGGCGGTGGCGGAGGCGGTGGCCTGCTCGGCGGGGGACAGCGGCTCCGGGGCGGGCGCGGGCCGGTGGTGCACCGGCAGCTTGTCGCCGGGTCCGGACGGCTCGGCGGCGGACTCGGGGGCGGCGGACCTCGCAGCGGGCGCGCCCAGCAGGGCCCGCCCGTGCGCCGACAGCGCGCCCCGGCCCGTCACGCCGAGCTGTTCCGCCTCCGCCAGGGTCCACCGGGCGAGCCGGGCGCGGAGGTCGTCGTCGCGTTGCGGGCCGCGCAGGGGGCGCTCCCAGCGCAGGCGGGCGAGGACCGACTCGGCGGACGGGGAGGCGCCCTCCGGCAGCGCGGCGAGCAGGGTCAGCACCCGGTGCCGTACCTCGGGCGCGGCCGAGCGGTCCAGGCCCGGCCCGAGCGCCGACAGCGTACGGTCGCGGCCGTCCCGCCCGCCCACCAGCCCGGACGTCCGGGTCGCCGCCAGCCACGCCTGCGCGAGCCGGGCCCAGCGCCGGGGGGCGGGCTGCTCCACCCACTCGTCGTAGGCCGGGGTCGCCGCGTACCGCTCGTCGGCCTCGCCGTCGGCGGCGATCAGGCCGGCCGCGTAGGCGAGTTCGACCCAGAAGGCGGCGACCGGCTCGGAGACGTCCAGGGCGACGGCGGTCCGCTTCAGGTCGCGGACGCTGAGCCCGCCGGCCCGCAGCACCGACGGGCCGCCCTCGTCCCAGTCCTTCAGCAGTTCCTCGACGGTCGTCAGCGCGGTGTACGCCTGCCCGGCCGCCGTCGCGTCCACCACCTGGGGACGGTGCGTGGCGACGGTCTCCACGGCGGGCGGCAGCGGTTCCGTGACGCGGTGCGCGCGGCCCTCGCGCAGGTGCAGGGCCACCTCACGGGGGAGGACGACCGTCCCGGGTGCCGTCGGCAGCAGCAGCCCCCGGTCGAGGAGCCAGCGCAGATGCGCGGCGGGGTCGGCGGTGACCTGGCCGTAGGGCGGGCCCCACACCAGGCGGGACAGGACCTCCCGGGACTCCCGCGGGGCTTCGGCGAGCAGCGCCGCCATCCGCCGGCGGTCGGTGAACAGGGCGGTGAGCGAGGTGATCGCGGACACCGAGTCGTGCGTCGAGGGCAGCCCGGCCGCCGTCACGATCTCCTGGATACGGCCCGGCGACATGCCCGCCGTGGTCTCCCGCACGGTCGGGCCCAGGCCGGTCGGGGAAGGGTGCTGAGGAGAGGGCGCGAGCAGCTCACGGGCCGTGCGCACGAGGCGCAGCCGTTCGTCGTCGCCCCACACGAGAGCCTGTTCGCGCAGGGTGCCCAGGGCGCGGGGCAGCGCGGTGGTGACCGTCGCGTCGCGCTCGTCCCCGGCCAGCAGAGCGAGCAGCTCCGCGTACGACGCCGGGTCCGCCGACACGGCCAGGGCCTCGGCGGTCTGCAGGGTGAACCTGTCCAGCCGTTCCAGCGCGCGGACGACGGACGCGCGGGTGCCGGCCCGGGTCGCGAGCTGGGTGAGGTCGGTCGGGACGGGGGTGATGAGGTCGGGGCGGGCGCGCAGGAGCGCGGCGAGGGACCCGTCGTCCCGCGCGCGGAGCGCCTCCGCGAGGGACCGGGGTGCCACCGGCTTCTCATCGCTGCTCATCCGGTCAACGGTAGCGGGTGCGGGGCCCGCCGTCGGCGGCCACGGGCGGGCGGGGGTGCGCGCACCGGGGCCGTGCGCACCGGGGCCGCGGGGACACCGGGCGCGAACACGGCGACCGCCCGTGCCCGGAGACGGCGTACCCGCTGGTCCGCGAGCCGGCATCACCTCCCGCCCGGTGCGCCCCCGTGCCCGGTGGCCTGCGCTACCGTCGTCCCACGGGGTATCCAACGCACCGACCCCGGAGGGGACTTCGTGGGTATCGAGAGCGACCAGGTCGTCTACGAGTATCTGAGCCGCGTCGGCGACGTGGCGCAGCAACGCCAGCTGCCGTCGTCCGCCCGCATGCGCCTGGTCTCGGAGCTGCGCAACGAGATCGACCGGCAGCGGGCCAAGGCGGCCGTCGACAGTCCCGCCGCCGTGCGCCGCATCATCGCCCGGCTCGGCAGTCCGGACGAGGTCGTCGACGCCGCGGGCGGCTCCGCCACCGGCGGCGCCCCGCAGGCGCCGGCCGCCTCCGTGCCCGTACAGCGGGACACGGAGGCCGAGGACACCGGCCGGCCGAAGCGGCTGCGGCGGGCCGTGCCCCGCCCGCGTCCGGCCCAGGCGCCGGCGCCGCCCGCCGAGGCGTCCTCCGCGCCGCACCTCGCGGGCCTGCACGAACTCGGGGACAGCGCGGCCCAGCCCGACTGGTGGCGGGTGGACAGCAGCCCCTTCGGGGTCGGGGACAGCGTGCCCGGGTTCGTCGGCGGCGTGGAGATCCCGGAACTGCTCAAGCCCCCGCCGCCGAAGGAGGAGCTGGAGCCGGAGCAGGAGACCTCCGCCGGGCGGCCCGTCCCGGCCGTCGAGGCGGCCACCGGGACGGCGGGGAAGTCCGGGAAGGTCTGGTGGAGGCCGCGGAGGGGCGCCGGGAAGGCCGCGCCGCCCGCGAAGGCCGGGGCCGTCGTGGTGGACGCCGCCGTACCCGGCCGCCGCCGTCTGCTGCCCCTTCGCGCCGGGAGCCTGAGCAACCCGTTCCTGCTGCTCGCCGCCGGTCTCCTCGTCGCCGGTGCCGTGCTCGGCTACTGGATCGCCCTGGTGCTGGGCTGGGCCATCGCCTACGCGTCCCGGCGGCTGAGCGACGCCGAGACGAAGTGGGCGGTGATGATCCTGCCCGGCCTGTCCCTGACGGCCGGTGTCGTGTGGCTGTGGGGCCGCACCGAGGGCCGCTGGGGCGACCCCGTCGCCGAGGGCCACATGAACGACGCGTTCGCCGAGACCTGGCCCTGGGTGGTCCGCGGCGCGGCCGTGGCCTCGGCCCTGTTCCTGGTGTGGCGGTCACAGCGGCAGCGGTAGGCCGGCACCGCACGGACACCGGAGGCGGCCGGACGCGGACGCCTGCCCGGCACGGGGGCTGGGCACAATGGCCCCTATGGCCTCCACGACCGAACCCGCGTTCCCCGCGCCCGCCCCGACCGTCGGCTTCGACCTGGACATGACCCTCATCGACTCCCGGCCCGGTATCCGCGCCTGCTACCTGGCGCTGGCCGAGCGGACGGGGACGTACATCGACGCCGACCTGGCGGTCACGCGGCTGGGGCCGCCGCTCGCCCAGGAACTGGTCCACTGGTTCCCGGCCGACCAGGTGGAGGCCATGGCCGGCCTCTACCGCTCGATGTACCCGTCGATCGCCATCGTCCCGACGCCCGCGCTGCCGGGCGCCCGCGAGGCGATCGCGGCGGTGCGCGCGGCCGGCGGGCGGACGGTCGTCGTCACCGCCAAGCACGAGCCCAACGCCAAGCTGCACCTGGAGCACCTGGGCATCCAGCCGGACGCGGTCGTCGGCGACCTGTGGGCGGAGCAGAAGGCGGAGGCCCTGCGCGAGCACGGGGCGGCCGTCTACGTCGGCGACCACGTCGGGGACGTCCGCGGCGCCCGGGCCGCAGCCGCCCTCTCGGTCGCCGTGGCCACCGGTCCGTGCGACCCGCAGGAGCTGACCGCGGCCGGCGCGGACGTCGTCCTCACCGACCTCACCGAGTTCCCGGCCTGGCTCGCCGCCTACCGTCCGGCCCGCGCCTGACGGCGGCCCGCCGCGATCGACCGCAGCACTCCCGCACCGGCCAGGACGAACCCGACGCCCATGAGCATGCTCAGGCCGAACATGTACGTCGGAAAAGGCGTCGTGCCGAGAAGGAACGGGGCCACGGTGACCAGAGTGGCCACGGAACCGAGGAAGAACACGAGCGCACCGGCGCGGATCAGCCGGTCACCGGGCTCGGCGGAATTCGTTTGGGTTTTGTCACGCACCGGACCAGGGTAGTTCCCTGCGCGAAGGAACAGCCGGGCGACGTCTTGTCACCGGCCTGAAGACCATCAGCCTGGGAACCGGCGGGTCCCGACGACCCGCCCGAGTGCTATCAAGAGCCGTTCCAGAAGCAGTTCTCCGACGAGTAAGGACGTACTGACGATCGCTCGGGATCTGCACTCCCGTGGAATCGCGCTCCGCATCCTCACTGGGACTCTTGCCGGTACTGGTGGCCGTCCGTCTGTCATCGCTGGAGACGTCCTCACCGTGGCCAAGACTCGTCAGGCCAAGGGTGAAAGCGTCTCTGCCATTGCCAAGGCTCCTGGAGTCTCCCGTGCAACTCTCTGCCGCCACGTTGGCCAGCCCCTGACCGTTCCCCCGCCACTCTGAGCCTCTGCCGACACAGGTAGGGGCTCAGTCGTGTTTCCAGGCGTGATTAAGCCCGTGTGTCGCTGGGGAGAGCCCCGGTAGGCTGTCATGACGGCAGTTCAAGGGTGTCCGGTGTCAGTCCGGCAGGGATAGAGGGAGCGTGTGCTTTGCCGACTGGCAAGGTCAAGTGGTTCAACAGTGAGAAGGGCTTCGGCTTTCTCTCCCGCGACGACGGCGGTGACGTCTTCGTCCATTCCTCGGTCCTCCCCGCCGGAGTCGAGACGCTCAAGCCGGGACAGCGGGTGGAGTTCGGAGTGGTCGCCGGACAGCGCGGTGACCAGGCGCTTTCGGTCACGGTTCTGGACCCGACACCGTCGGTCGCGGCCGCCACGCGCAGGAAACCGGACGAACTGGCCTCCATCGTCCAGGATCTGACGACCCTTCTCGAGAACATCACCCCGATGCTGGAGAAGGGCCGCTACCCCGACAAGGTCTCCGGCGCGAAGATCGCGGGCCTGCTGCGCGCGGTCGCCGACCAGTTGGACGTGTGACCTTGGACGTGTGACCGCGACGGAGTCGCGGCTCACGGGAAATCGAGCGCGTCCGGGCCGAGGGGCGGTACCAGTCCCTCGGCCGCCGCACGGGTGAGCAGCCCCCGGACCGCCGCACGGCCGTTCTCGCCGAGGTCGGCGGTGAACTCGTTGACGTACAGCCCGATGTGCTGGTCGGCGACGGACGGATCCATTTCCTGGGCGTGTGCCATGACGTACGGGCGGGAGACCTCGGGGTCGTCCCAGGCCGCGCGGACGGACGTACGGATGGAATCGGCCAGCAGCGTCAGCGTGTCCGCGCCCAGGGAACGCCTGGCGATGATCGCGCCCAGCGGGATCGGCAGCCCGGTCGTCGCCTCCCAGTGCTCGCCCATGTCCGCGAGCTTGTGCAGCCCGTAGTTCCGGTACGTGAAACGCGCCTCGTGGATGACGAGTCCCGCGTCGACCTTCCCGTCCCGCACGGCGGGCATGATCTCGTGGAACGGCATCACCACGATCTCGCCGACCCCGCCGGGCAGTGTGTCCGCCGCCCACAGCCGGAACAGCAGATACGCCGTGGACCGCTCGCCGGGCACGGCGACCGTACGGCCGGTGAGGTCGGCGCCCGCCTCCCGGGTCAGCACCAGCGGGCCGCAGCCCCGGCCCAGCGCGCCCCCGCAGGGCAGCAGGGCGTACGCGTCGAGGACGTACGGCAGCACGGCGTACGACACCTTCAGCACGTCGAACTCGCCGCGCTCCGCCATGCCGTTGGTGACGTCGATGTCGGCGAAGGTCACGTCGAGGGCGGGCGCCCCGGGGACGCGGCCGTGGGCGAGGGCGTCGAAGACGAAGGTGTCGTTCGGACAGGGCGAGTAGGCGGTCCGCAGAGGCGCGGTTCGCAGAGGCTCAGTGGGTGCGGTCATGTGGGTTCCAACTCTCCAGTACGGGCGCGAGCTTCCCGAAGCCGGCCGTCAGGGCCGTCAGCGCGTCGCCGATGCGCCAGGCGGCGCGGTCGCGCGGGCCCACCGGGTTGGAGACCGCGCGCAGCTCCAGCACCCCAACGGCGTGCGCGGCGGCGGCCTCGGCGACACCGAAACCCTCCATGGCCTCGGCGAGGGCCCGGGGATGGCGGGCGCGCAGCGCGGCGGCCCGGGCGGCGGTCCCGGTCACGGTCGACACGGTCAGAACCGTGCCGGCGCGCGCTCCGGTCGCCGACACGGCTTCTCGTACGAGTGATTCCGGTGGACGGTGGGTGACGGTCCCGAAGCCCAGCTCGGTCACCGGCAGGAACCCGTCGGCCGTCTCGGCGCCCAGGTCGGCGACGGTGATCTCGTCCGCGACGACGAGCGAGCCGACGGGCGCCCCGGGCGGGAAACCGCCGCCGATCCCGGCCGAGACGACGAGGTCGTAGGGGGTGCGTCCGAGGGCGGCGGCGGTGAGCGCGGTCGCCGTGGCGGCGGCGGCCGGCGCGGGGCCCACACCGGCGGCGAGGACGTCGTACCCGCCGGGCAGCCGGTGCAGGACCGCCCCGGGCAGCCGCACCTCCCGCGCGGGGCCGGGAAACGCGCGGGCCACCGCGTCCCGTTCGGCGGGCACCGCGGTGGCTACGAGGACGCGCAGGGGTCGGCCCATGGCAGGAAGGGGGCGCGGATCAGGAGTCCGCGTTCTCCAGCTTGAAGTTCCACACACCGTGGAACTTGCCGCTCTCGGCGGCCTTGTTCTGCTCGACGACGCTGATGTACAGCGTCTTCGGGGCGGCCTGGCCCTGCTGCTCGGCGAACAGGTCGACGCCCTGGAACGAGTAGTACGTCTTCTTGTACACGCTGGTGACCTGCTGGCCGTTGATCCACAGGGCCCAGCCCGTCTCGGCGACCTCCGGGTCGACGCCGATGCGCAGGGTCTCGCTCTGCGGCACCTCGATCGCGTCCGACGCCTTCTTCAGCGCGCACTTGGCGGCCTCTTCGCGGCCGATGTCCTTGCCGTCGTCGTAGCAGGTGGCCTCGGCGCTCACCGAGTCACTGCCGACGGTGACGGTGGTGCGCGGCGTCGGCTTGTCGCAGGCCGTCAGGACGAGCAGTCCGGCGGATACGGCGCCGGCGGCGGCGACGACGCGGCGGCGTCGCACAGCCCGGTGTACATCAGCGGCTTCGCCGCGGGGCAGCGTGGTCATGGCGAAAGGCTATCGGGCGCGCCCACCCGCGCCGCCACGCGGGGGTGCGGCGTGCCGTGGTCAGGCCACCCTGGGCCGGGCGGGGCCGCCGTGCCGGGACGAGGTCAGCAGGCCCTTGACGGTGGCCAGCCACCCGGTGGCGACGAAGGCGGCGCCCACGAAGAGGCCCAGCGTGCCGTTGAGCGGCATCACGATGCCCACCGCGCCGCCGAACACCCAGGACATCTGGAGCAGCGTCTCGGAGCGCGCGAACGCCGACGTGCGTACCTGCTCGGGCACGTCCCGCTGGATCAGCGCGTCCAGGGACAGCTTGGCGAGGGCCTGCGCGAAGCCGGCGACCCCCGCCAGACACGCGACCAGGAACGCGCCGAAGAAGACGGCCGCCGTGATCGCCGCGCCCAGCACACAGGCCACCACCGTCAGGATGATGAGCTCCGGCGCCTTCGACCTGAGCCACGCGCCGACCGCCGTACCGAGGGCGTTGCCGGTGCCCGCCGCGGCGATCACTATGCCCAGTGACACGGCCGCGCTCTCCCCGGTCAGCGGATGCTCCCGCAGCAGGAAGGCGAGGAAGAAGATCAGGAAGCCGGACAGGCAGCGCAGGGCGGCGTTGGCGCCGAGGGCGTGCGTGACGGCGATGCCGACCGTGCGCAGCCCGGGACGCTTGACCGGCTTGAGGTGCGGCCCGTGCAGGTGCTTCTCGTCCGCGGCGAGCAGCGCCACGTCCTCGCCCTTGGCCGAGTCGACCTTCGGCGGCAGCGAGAACGACAGGAACGTACCCGCGATGAAGATCACGAAGGCGCCGTAGAGGGGATAGCGCGGGCCGATCGTCTGGAGCCCCGCCCCGATCGGCGCCGCGATCCCGGTCGCCAGGAGCCCGCCGAGGGTGACCCGGGAGTTCGCCTTCACCAGGGAGAACGCGGGGGGCAGCAGACGTGGCACGACCGCGCTTCTGATCACGCCGTACGCCTTCGAGGAGACCAGCACGCCGAGCGCCGCCGGGTACAGCTCCAGGCTGCCGGTGGCGACCGCCCCGGACAGGATCAGCGCGAGCATCGCCCGGGCGAGCATCGCGCCCGCCATCGCCGCGCGGCGGCCGTGCGGCAGACGGTCGAGCAGGGGGCCGATCACCGGGGCGAGGACCGTGAAGGGGGCCATGGTGATCGCCAGGTACAGCGCGACCCGGCCCCGGGCCTCGTCCGTGGGGACCGAGAAGAACACGGTGGACGCGAGCGCGACCGTGATCATCACGTCCCCGGCGCCGTTCACCCCGTGCAACTCGATCAGCTTGCCGAGCCCGGACTCACCGGCCCCGTGCGCATGGGTCGCCTTGCGGATACCTCGGGCGGGTCCTGTGACGGGAAGGTGCAGGGCGCGGCCGACCGCGCGGACGGAGCCGCCGAACCGGCCCGGTCCACTGCCTCGACTGCTCCCCTTGATCCCTTTGGACCCACCGATCCCGGTGGCACCTTGGGGCGTTTTCGCGGCTGCCACCCCGACATAGTGCCCCGAGAAAGCCGTGCGTAGTGCAGTTACCGCGCGTATGGACGCGCACTTCTGGCGCGGAACAGTCCCGTCGGTGTAGGCCAAGCGGCGGCGAACAGGTAGCGTGCGTATCTCAGCCATCCCGCAGAATGGGTGGTACAGGTGCGCCCGAGCGTGAGCGGGCGTGGACGTCGACGCGGTCCCCGGGTCCGCTCCGTCCGCCTCGTCGCCCCCGGCAGACGCACCCGAGAGACGGCGTAGGAGAGAAGCGATACCTGTGAGCGCAGCGACCACGCGAAGCCGCACCCCCGACCGCTTGTGCGCCGAGGCCGTCGACCTCGCCCGCTCCGCCGCCGAGGAGGCCGCCGCGCCCGGCGTCGTCGGCGAGCACGCGGGCCTGGTGTCCGAGGGTGATCGGGTCGTCACGCACTTCTTCGAGTGCAAGGAGCTCGGCTACCGGGGCTGGCGCTGGGCCGTCACGGTCGCCCGCGCCTCCCGGGCCAAGCTCGTGACCCTCGACGAGGTGGTCCTGCTGCCGGGACCGGACGCGCTGCTGGCCCCCGAGTGGGTGCCGTGGAGCGAACGGCTGCGGCCCGGCGACATGGGCCCGGGGGACCTCCTGCCGACGGACGCCGAGGACCTGCGGCTGGAGCCCGGCTACACCGGCGACGACGAACCGCTGCCCAACGCGCCCGTCTCCCAGGAGATGGCCGAGCTGGTCGAGGCGGAGGACGCCGAGGTCACCGAGGGGGCCCCGGCGACCCTGCCCGCCGTCCCCCGGCGCGGTTCGATCGCCGCGGTCGCCGAGGAACTCGGCATGCGGCGGGCCCGGGTGCTGTCCCGCTACGGGCTGCATGTCGCGGCCGACCGCTGGGAAGAGGCGTACGGCGCGAAGACACCGATGGCGCAGGCGGCGCCCGCGCCCTGCGTGAGCTGCGGGTTCCTGCTGCCGATCGGGGGGTCGCTGGGGCAGGCCTTCGGGGTCTGCGCGAACGAGTTCTCCCCGGCCGACGGGCGGCTGGTGTCGCTGGCGTACGGGTGCGGCGGGCACTCCGAGGCGGCGGTCATGCCGAAGCCGCCGCGGCCGGCTCCGCCAGTGATCGACGAGACGACGGTGGATCCCTTCCCGCTGCGGCCGGCCCGGGACTCGGGCTCCGTACCGGACGTCTCCGACGAGGACGCGGCGGAGTTGGGGCACTCGTAGGGGGCCGGTGCCGGTGCCGGGCCGGGCCGGTGCCGGGGCTCGGGGCCAGGGCCGGTACTCGGTGCCGGTGCTTGGTGCGGTGCCGGTGCGTGGGGCCAGGGCCGGTACTCGGTGCCGGTGCGTGGGGGTGCGCGTCCCTGCCTTTCCCGCATCGGCGCACGGCGCCTCCCCGGACAGCGGGCACTCCGCCTCGCGGTACCTTCATCGTCACGCCGATGAGGAGAGTCAACGTGAGCAAGTTCGTGCGGGCCGCGGCCGAGGGTGCGGATCCTTTCGGGACCGCCCGTCTGAGGCGGGGCGTACTGGACGCCTGGGCCACCAGCCCCGCCCGGTTCCGTGAGGACGCCAACGCCGAGGAGGACCTCGTCCTCGGCGGATACCGGGACCGGCTCGTCGTGGAGCTGGCCCAGAACGCCGCCGACGCCGCCGCCCGCGCCGGCGTCCCCGGTCGCCTCCGGCTCACCCTGCGCGACGGCGTCCTCGTGGCCGCCAACACCGGCGCCCCCCTGGACGCGGCCGGCGTCGAGTCCCTGGCCACGCTGCGGGCCTCCGCCAAACGCGACACCCCCTCCATCGGCCGCTTCGGCGTCGGCTTCGCCGCCGTGCTGTCCGTCACCGACGAGCCGGCCGTCGTCGGCCGGCACGGCGGCATCCGCTGGGCCCTCGCCGAGGCCCGCGACCTGGCCGCCGACGTCGCCCGGCACAGCCCCGGGCTGGGCGACGAGATCCGTCGCCGGGACGGACACGTGCCCCTGCTCCGGCTCCCGTTCGCCGCCGAGGGCACCGCCCCCGACCCGTACGACACGGCCGTCATCCTGCCCCTGCGCGACCCGGCCGCCGCCGGCCTCGCCGAGCGCCTGCTGGACGCCGTCGACGACGCCCTCCTGCTCGCCCTGCCCGGTCTGGACGAGGTCGTGATCGAGACCGGCGACGACACCGCCCGCACCCTGCGCCGCCGCACCGACGGCGACTTCACCGTCGTGGAGGACTCCCGGGACGGGACGACCCGCTGGCGTACGGCCGCCGCGCACGGGCCGCTCACCCAGGACCTGCTCGCCGACCGGCCCGTCGAGGAGCGGCTGCGGCCGCACTGGTCGGTGACCTGGGCCGTGCCCGTCGACGCCGACGGCACCCCGGCCCGCCCCCGCACCAGCCCCGTCCTGCACGCACCCACCCCCAGCGACGAGCCCCTCGGCGTCCCCGCCCTGCTGATCGCGTCGTTCCCGCTGGACACTACCCGCCGGCACGCGGCCCCGGGCCCGCTGACCGACTTCGTGGTGCAGCGGGCGGCGGACGCGTACGCCGGACTCCTCGCCGGCTGGCGGCCGGTGACCGCCGGCATCATCGACCTGGTGCCCGGCCCGCTCGGCAAGGGCGAGCTGGACGGGGCGCTGCGCCACGCGATCCTGGAGCGGCTGCCCCGCACGTCCTTCCTGCCGCCCGCCGCGGAGCCCGCCGGCTCCGGCGACTCGGGCCGCTCCGGTGACTTCGGTGACTTCGGCGAGGACGGCTCCGACGACCTGCCCGAGGCGCTGCGCCCCCGGGACGCCGAGGTGGTGGAGGGCGCGGGCGCCGACACCGTGCGGGTCCTGGCCGAGGTGCTGCCCACGCTGCTGCCGGCCGGGCTCGAACGGCGGGTGGAGCTGCGGACCCTGGGAGTCGCCCGGGTCCCGCTGACGGACGCCGTCGACCGGCTGGCGGGGCTGGAGAAGGCGCCCGAGTGGTGGCGGCGGCTCTACGACAGCCTGGCCGGGGTCGATCCGGACCGGCTGTCCGGGCTGCCGGTGCCCCTTGCCGACGGGCGGACCACCATCGGACCCCGGCAGGTGCTCCTGCCCACCTCCGGGAGCGCGCCCGTCGATCCCGGGGTCCTCGCCCGCCTCGGCCTCAAGGTGGCGCACCCGGACGCCGCCCACCCGCTCCTGGAGAAGCTCGGCGCCCTGCCCGCGACGCCGCGCGCGGTGCTCACGACCCCGCAGGTGCGGGCCGCCGTCGCCGCCTCCCTCGACGACGAGGGCGCACTGGACTGGGAGCAGGACGCTCCCGGCGCCGACGAACTGGCCGACACCGTCCTGGCGCTCGTGCGGGACGCGGGCCTGGAGCCCGGTGACGAGCCCTGGCTCGGCGCCCTCGCGCTGCCCGACGAGGACGGGGAGCTCGCCCCCGCGGGCGAACTCGTGCTGCCCGGCAGCCCCTTCCACCAGGTCATGCGCGAGGACGAACTGGCCACCGTGGACTCCGGGCTGGCCGACAGGTGGGGCGAACAGCCGCTGGCCGCCTGCGGGGTGCTCGCCGGCTTCGCCCTGGTGCGCGCCACGGACGTCGTCCTGGACCCCGACGAACTGGAGCCCCGCGAGGGCGACTTCGCCGAGCCGGACGACGTCGGCCTGCTGGACGCCGTGGACGTGTGGTGCGAGGACATCCTCGACCGCTTCCCGGACACGCCCGTCCCGCCCGTCGCCACCGAGCTGGTCGCGGTACGCGATCTCGACCTGGTGGACGACGACAAGTGGCCCCAGGCCCTCGCCCTGCTCGCCCGGCCGCCGCTCAGGGACGCGCTGACCCAGCCGGTGCGGATGCTGCTGCCCGACGGCACGCACGAAGCCGTCCGGTCGTACACGGCCTGGTGGCTGCGCGGGCATCCGGTGCTCGACGGCCGCCGCCCGGCGGGCCTGCTGGCGGCCGGCGGCGACCGGCTCCTGCGCGGCCTGTACGACGAGGCCGACGCGACCGGCTTCGACGACGAGCAGGTGCTGCGGGCGCTCGGCGTGCGCACGTCGGTCGCCGCGCTGCTCGACGAGCCGGGCGGCGCCGCCGAACTGCTGGACCGGCTCGCCGACCCGGACCGCGAGGTCGGCGGCGACCAACTGCACGGCCTCTACAGCGCCCTGGCCGACCTGGACCCCGAACTGGTGACCCTGCCGGACACGCTGCGGGCCGTGGTCGACGGACGGGTCGAGGTCGTGGACGCGGCCGACGCCGTCGTCGTCGACTCGCCGGACCTGCTGCCCTTCACCGAGGGCGTGCCCCTGCTTCCCGTACGGCCCGCGCGCGCCGCCGAGCTGGCCGAGCTGTTCCAGGTGCGGCGGCTGAGCGAGTCCGTCACCGGCGAGGTCGGCTCCGAGGGCGCCGAACACGACGTACCGGAGCCGGTGCGGGTGCTGCTCGGCCCGCGCACCCCCGCGACCTACGTCGAGCACGAGGAACTCCTCGTCGACGGCGTGGAGATCGACTGGCGCCTGACGGACGACGGCGTCCTGCACGCCGCCACCCTGGAGGGCGTGGCCGCCGGCCTCGCCTGGGCGGCGGGCCAGTGGCCGCGCCGCTTCGAGGTGGCGGCCCTGCTGGAGGACCCGTCGCGGACAGGGGAGTTGGCCCGGGACCGGTGGTTCGACTGAACACCATCTGGTGGGGACCATCGAGACCCGATGGTCCCCACCAGGGTGCCTAGTGTCCTGGTCCGGAGATCCTGTAGCAGTAGCGGCAGATACGGTCGATGATTAGGTCGGCGGTCTTGGCCCACTTGAACGGCCTGGCGTCTTCGTTCCAGGTCTTGATCCAGTCTTCGAGTGCGGGTCTTGAGTTCGTCGAAGGAGCAGAGCACCCCGCGTTCGAGGCAGCGCTGCTCCAGTTCGGCGAACCACCGCTCGACCTGATTGATCCATGACGAGTACATGGGCTTGAAATGCAGCTCGAACTGGGGTGCGCGAGCAGCCACTTGTGCACCACGGCGCCTTGTGGGTGGAGAGGTTCCCGCAGATCACGTGGATCGCCAGGCCGGCTTCGGTCTGGCGGTCGGTCTCGTCGAGGGAGTCCTGGAAGTCCACAGCCCGGTGCTGTGCGGACAGCTTCCCGATCACCTTGCCGGTAGCGGTGTCCAGGGCGGCGAACAAGTCCACGGTGCCGTGCCGGACGTAGTCGAAGCTGCGCCGCTCCGGTGTGCCCGGCACCATCGGCAGCACCGGCGCTGTCCGTTCCAGGGCCTGTATCTGCGGTTTCTCGTCGACCGCAAGACCGCCGCGTTCGACGGTGGCGCCATGACCCGCAGCGTTGTTCACACGGCTGATGGGTGGCTGCCTCCGAGTGCGCTGTGGCAGCGGTGGTGGTTGCAGGTGTGCAGGAAGTCTGTCAGGGCGTGGGTGCGTTCGGTGTTGCTGGTGCAGGGCCGCAGGTAGGCCCATTCGTCGAGCAGGGTGCGGTTGAAGCGTTCGAGTTTGCCGTTTGTCTGCGGCCGGTAGATGCGGGTGAGCTTGCCGGCCGCGCCGAGGTCGGCAAGCGTCTATCGCCAGGCGCGACTCTTGCGGTAGGGCCAGGCGTTGTCGGTCAGCACGCGTTCGATGTGGGTGATGCCGTGCTCGGCGAAGAAGGCCGCGGCCCGCCGCAGGAAGGCGGCGCAGGTGACGGCCTTCTCGTCCGCGTGGACCTCGCTGTAGACCAGGCGGGAGTGATCGCCGATGGCAAAGTGGACGTAGTCGAAGCCCATGCTGCTGCGCAGGGCGCGGCCGGCCTGGCGGCTCAGCACCTTGTGGCCACCGCCGTCGCGGATGAGGCCGGGTGTCTTGGCGTCCACGTGGACCAGCTCGCCGGGCCGGGCCCGCTCGTAGCGGCGGATGACCTGGCCCGTGGGCGTGGGCCGGTCCAGGCGGCCAGACGGTTCAAGCCGTGGCGGGCCAGGATCCGGTGCACGGTCGAGGCGGGCAGGCCCAGGATGGGGCAGCTTGTGGGGTCTGTCACAGGTGACACACCCGGGCCTCGACGGTGGCCGCCGTGCGGGGTCCTCAGCGGCCTGCTGGAGCGGTCGGTGAGTCCGGCCTCGCCCTCGGACCGCCAGCGGCGGACTCACGTGTGGGCGGTGGCTCGTGAGAAGCCCATCTCGACACTCCGGTGTGGTGAAGATTCGACACCTCCACCACACCGGAGGTCTTAGCCATGAGCAAGCCCGACCGGTGTCAACAACGCTCGCGATCAATACACCTAGCGCGCTTCGGTGCCGGTGGAGGCGGGACTCTTAACGCCCCCGTCGAAACCGGGAGCATGGCCGAGCACAACGACCCATGTGTCCTTCTCCCGTGACATCTGGATGTTTGTGCTGAATCTCTTCCCCTGACTGTCCGTGGTAGAGACGTGCGTGCTGGCCTCGTCGGGGCCGACGTCGTGGGACACAGTCACGCCCTTGATTTCCAGGCCGCGCCCGCCGTCCGCTGCAATGATTTGGCGGGCTTCTTGCTCCAGCCCTTCGTGCCCTTTCGGTCCAAGTTTCACGAGGGCGTCCACATCCCGGTCGTTTAGCGCCGCGACGTAGGCCTTGGCTGTTTCCTTTTCCGTCCTCGATGCTGCGGACACCTCATCGTTGGAGCAGCCGCTCAGTAGGAAAATCCCGGCTAATGCTGCGACACAGAGGGCCGCCTTCGGAGATGCCACTAATCCTCCTGCTCATCAGGTACGGTGCGCGTACCATGCGGCATTAGGATACTTCCTAAGGAGGGTACTGAGCTTGACGTTGTGCTTACTTGGAGTGTGGTAAGTGAGGTAGATCTCGCCGCCACCCCCTCGCTTGGTGACGATCATCGTGTGATCGATGATGCCGTCCCTCTTCCAGTCGGCCTGGAGGACATCGGCTGAGAGAAGCTTCCAGACGTTATCCAGCGACTTGGTTCGCTTTGAGTGTTTTTTGGCGAACCAGTACCAGTTCTCTGCACCTGCCCACGTATAGCTCGTGGTCGACTCAAATGAACCGTAAAACCACTTCTTGTTGTCCTTGCGCGACACGAAGCTGCCAGACGTCGTCTTCCATCCACCGGCGAGCATGGCCTGCGATATGAAGTTGGTGCAGTCACTGCCATAGCGACGGTAGTCCGTGTTCGCGTTCTTCCAGTACTTGTTGGCGTAGCTCACCATCTTGCCGTAGTGGTAACCGGCGGCTGCCGCTCTTGTTGTGACTTGGCCTGCTGTGGAGCTGTCCTCGACAGGCTTGTCGCCGTCGGTCTCGGAGGTGGGCGCGGTGCCGCTTCCAGCCTCCATCTCGCCCTCGGTATCGGCATCGGAGGCCGGGGCGCCGACAGGCTCGGTGAGCTGTGTGATCGGACCGGGCCCCGTCAGGTTTTCCTCGATTTTGTCGCTGTCGAGGAGCCAGCCGCCGTCAGGTCCTCGGACAAAGGTCATTGTGTGAGGTATTGAGTACTCTTCGTACTCGGGGTCTCCAGCGGCCGGGTTCGGATAGTAGAGGCGTGCATCCTCCGTAACCTCAGCGGTTGCCTCGTCGCCATTGATGGTAAAAGTACCTGGAATGACCTGCACATCGGCGTGCGTATAGCCACCGTTAGCCTGGCGGAGTTCTGTGCGCAAGAATGCCAGCTTGGCTTTATCCCTAGCAAGCGTAAGGGAAAGGCGTGCAGAAACTCTCGAACTGGCAGCTGCGGCGAGGCTCGCTCTCCCTTCCGCAGGTTCGCCGATGGTTACAGTATCGGCACGTTCCTGAAGGTATTCAGCGGTGATGTCGACCATTAGTGCAGTGTCAACATTTGATAGCGCCACCGGGCCGGGAGCTGCGTAAGGAGATGGCGCTGAAAGTCCGATAGAAGTGAGAGAAACTAAGATGGTGCCGAATGCGCGTCTTTTTCCTATTCCCCGATACATGTGATCCCCTTAAGTGCTGTGAAGTCGTGTGTGACATATTGGTACGGTGATCACTTGAGGGAAGTAAAGGTTTTCGTTGATCAATGGCCGAGATGTGTCTGTGTGAGTCCGGAACAGGCCTTCGGAGCGTTTCCTTCCGGCGGAATTTGCCGGTCCGTATGTGTGCTGGATTCGGACCGGTCGTAGTCGTGGAGGCAGCGCCTTCCAGTGAGCGGGCCGGTGTCAGCGCCTGGAGGGCACCTCGGAGGCAGCGAGGGTCTTCAAATTTCCTTCACTTGGTGCGCAACCTTCGTTCCCTATCCGGGGTCTCACTGTCGAGCCAACAGGCTCAATCAGCACTTCGGGGCTTCGGTGTGAGGACGATAGACACCGTCGATCCCTCTCCATGTGGGGAAGTAGATATGCGCATTCGTGCCACCGTGGCCGCCGTCACAGGCACCCTGGCCCTCTCCGCCCTCGCCGTCCCGGCGGCGCAGGCAGACAGCCCGTCCTACCGTGCCGAGGCCGTGCGGGCGCTGTCCGATGCCACCGCGCCGGCCACCGGTAGGACCGCGTTCGGTGCAGCCGCCGCGGCTGCCGACCTGGACGTCAGCTTCTCGAATTTCAAGGTTGCCAAGGCGATCAAGGTCGGGACGACCGCCCACGTTTCCACCACGATCACCTACAAGCTGACCCACGGTGCCAACGTGGACATCAGCTCTGAGGACTTCGCCAACGGCCCCGTTCTCTACAAGGGTGCGTCAATCGACGAGGCGACCAACGTGCTGTTCGGCGACTACGCGGCCACCTGCACCGCCACCTCGGCGACCACGGCCAACTGCAAGGGCCTGATCGACATTTATCCAGGTGACGGCGACCTGTTCAACTCCGACGCCGGCACCTGGTCGGGCGCCGGGCTGGCCCTCAACTACAGCACCGAGGAGGAGAAGGTGCAGGGCGGCCTCGGCAAGACTCTGCTCCAGCGCGTCTCCAAGCTGACGGTCAACGCCTCGCCGGAGCCCGTCAAGAAGGGCAAGACCATCACGGTCACCGGCAAGCTGTCCCGCGCCAACTGGGAGACCAACACGTACGCGGGCTACTCGACCCAGCCGGTGAAGCTGCAGTTCCGCAAGGCGAACTCCAGCACGTACACCACGCTGAAGACCATCAAGACGAACTCGACGGGCAACCTGAGCACCACGGTGAAGGCGACCGCCGACGGCTACTTCCGCTACAGTTTCGCGGGCACCTCGACCACCCCGGCGGTCAACGCCGCGGGTGACTACGTCGACGTGAGGTAACCACCAACGTCCCTACGCGGGAAAGCGGCGGTCGACCCACCTCCACGAGAACTCCAGGACGGCCGCCGCCGCCACCGAGATGCCGACCGCGATCCACGGCATCGTCACGCCGACCAGCTTCAGGGCGAAGAAGTCCTGGAGCCACGGCACCACCAGCACCACCAGGAACCCGGCGCCCATCGCCGCGACCAGGGCGATCCGCCACCAGGTGTAGGGGCGGGCGATGATCGCCAGTACCCACATCGAGATCAGGAAGAGCGTCAGCGTGGCGGCGCTGGTCTCGGCGTCCAGCGCGCCGCTGCCGGTGTACTGGTGCCGGGCGATCAGGTACGTCGCGAAGGTCGCCACCGCCGCCACGGCCCCGCCGGGGATCGAGTACCGCATCACCCGCCGGACGAAGTGGGGCCTGGCCCGTTCCCTGTTGGGGGCGAGGGCGAGGAAGAAGGCGGGGACGCCGATGGTGAGGGTGGACAGCAGCGTCAGGTGGCGGGGCAGGAAGGGGTACTCGACCTGCCAGCACACCACCAGGACGGCCAGCAGCACCGAGTAGACCGTCTTCACCAGGAAGAGGGTCGCGACCCGGGTGATGTTGCCGATGACCCGCCGGCCCTCCGCGACCACCGAGGGCAGCGTCGCGAAGCTGTTGTCGAGCAGCACGATCTGGGCGACCGCCCGGGTGGCCTCGGACCCCGATCCCATGGCCACCCCGATGTCGGCGTCCTTCAGGGCGAGCACGTCGTTCACGCCGTCGCCGGTCATCGCGACGGTGTGGCCGCGGGACTGGAGCGCGCCCACCATGTCCCGCTTCTGCTGCGGGGTGACCCGGCCGAACACCGTGCCCTCGTCCAGGGCCGCCGCCATGCCGTCCCGGTCGGCGGGCAGCCGGCGCGCGTCCACCGTGGCGCCGCTCAGCCCCAGCTTGGCGGCCACCGCGCCCACCGACACCGCGTTGTCCCCGGAGATGACCTTGGCGCTGACGTCCTGCTCGGCGAAGTAGCGCAGGGTGTCACCCGCGTCCGGCCGCAGCCGCTGCTCCAGGACGACGAGGGCGGTGGGCCGGGCGCCGGCGGCGGCCTCGGGATCGTCGAGGTCCCGGGCGGCCCGGGCCAGCAGCAGCACCCGCAGCCCCTGCTCGTTGAGCCGCTCGGTCTCGGCGAGGGCCGGAGCGTCCTCGGGGAGCAGCACATCGGGAGCGCCGAGCAGCCAGGTACCGGTCTCGCCGTCACCCTCGTTGAAGGAGGCGCCGCTGTACCTGCGGGCGGAGGAGAAGGGCAGGGACTCGGTGCAGCGCCAGTCCCCGACGTCCGGGTAGGCGTCGATGATCGCCTGGAGGGAGGCGTTGGGGCGCGGGTCGGACTCCCCGAGGGCCCCGAGGACCTTCCGTACGTACGGCTCGTCGCCGCCGTTGAGGACGCGCAGCTCGGTGACGTCCATGCCGCCCTCGGTCAGCGTGCCCGTCTTGTCGAGGCAGACCGTGTCGACGCGGGCGAGGCCCTCGATGGCCGGGAGTTCCTGCACCAGGCACTGTTTTCGGCCAAGTCGGATGACGCCGATGGCGAAGGCGACGGAGGTGAGCAGGACCAGCCCCTCCGGGACCATCGGGACGATGCCGCCGACCGTCCGCGCGATCGAGTCCTTGAGGTCGTTGTCCTTGACGAAGAGCTGGCTGATGATCAGGCCGATCGCGGTCGGGACCATCATCCACGTCACGTACTTGAGGATCGTGGAGATGCCGGAGCGCAGCTCGGAGTGGACGAGCGTGAACCGGGACGCCTCCTCGGCGAGCTGGACGGCGTAGGCCTCACGGCCCACCTTGGTGGCCTGGAAGGCGCCGCCGCCGGCGACGACGAAGCTCCCGGACATGACCGGGTCCCCCGGCTGCTTGACCACGGGATCGGCTTCCCCCGTCAGCAGCGACTCGTCGATCTCCAGCCCGTCCGCCTCGGCGACCACCCCGTCCACGACGGCCTTGTCGCCGGGGCCGATCTCGATGAGGTCGTCCAGCACGATGTCGCTGGTGGCGACCTCCGTGGCGGTCCCGTCCCGGCGCACGGTCGGCCGGGCCTCCCCGATCACGGCGAGCGAGTCCAGGGTCTTCTTCGCCCGCCACTCCTGGACGATGCCGATGCCGGTGTTGGCGATGATCACGAACCCGAACAGGCTGTCCTGGATCGGCGCGACGACCAGCATGATCAGCCAGAGCACGCCGATGATCGCGTTGAACCGGGTGAAGACGTTCGCGCGGACGATCTCGGCGGTGGACCGGCTGCTGCGCACCGGCACGTCGTTGACCTGCCCGCGCGCGACCCGCTCCGTGACCTCGGCGGCGGTGAGCCCGGTCACCGCCACGGGGGCCGTCGTCGGGTGCGCGGGGTCGAGTTCGGCGCCCGCGTCGATGTGCGTCATGCGTCCGACGGTACGTGCGGATCCACGCCTGCACCCGCCGAGTGGGCGGAAGATCCGACCTGCGGAGGAGGGAAGGCGAGGGCGAGTGATGCCGTGGTACTACGGCGTCCTGGTCACTCGGCGGCGCCCGCCCGGGCGTCCTCCCCGGCCGCCCTCCTGATCGCCGCGTCGCGCCGGCGGACGTACCAGATGCCGATGAATCCGAGTCCTCCGCCGGCCAGGCACGTCCACACCCACCAGGTGTGCCCGCGGTCGTCGAACCAGCCGTAGAAGGGGAGCTGCACCAGGAAGAGGACGAACCAGAGGATCGTGCCGCCAACGATGGTGGGGACGATGGGGCCCTCCAGGGGCTCCGGCGCCTCGTGCTTGGGGGTCCACTTCGCCATGGGCACAGCTTATGACCTGATCGGGTCTACGCGCGGAGATGGCGATCCCGGCGTTATATGTTCATACTGAATCCGTTTGTGTCCGGCCATTTCTCTTCGTACGAAACACCAAAGGCGCCAGGGGGAGAGCCGACGGTGATGAGGTCACGCATGCCCACCCCGGCCCCCGCCAAGGTCCCCGCGCCCGAACAGCCGGGCTCCACGCCCGCCTACGGCGCCCTCGACCGCCACTTCAAGATCTCCGAGCGGGGCAGCACCCTGTCCCGGGAGGTCCGCGGCGGTTTCGCCACCTTCTTCGCGATGGCCTACATCATCGTGCTCAACCCGATCATCCTCGGCAGCGCGAAGGACATGTACGGGCATCAGCTCGACAACGGCCAGCTGGTCACGGCGACGGCCGTGACCGCGGCGTTCACCACCCTGCTCATGGGCGTGGTCGGCAACGTGCCGATCGCGCTCGCCGCCGGGCTCGGGGTGAACTCGGTCGTCGCGCTCCAGCTCGCGCCCCGGATGTCCTGGCCGGACGCCATGGGCATGGTCGTCCTGGCCGGCTTCATCGTGATGCTGCTGGTCGCCACGGGGCTGCGCGAGCGCGTGATGAACGCCGTGCCCTTCGGCCTGCGCAAGGCCATCTCCATCGGCATCGGCCTGTTCATCATGCTGATCGGCCTCGTCGACGCCGGCTTCGTCACCCGGATGCCGGACGCCGCCCACACCACCGTCCCGCTCCAGCTCGGCGGCGACGGTCACCTCAACGGCTGGCCGGTGCTCGTGTTCGTGCTGGGCGCCCTGCTCACCCTCGCCCTGATCGTCCGCAAGGTCTCCGGCGCGATCCTGATCTCGATCGTGGCGATGACCGTCCTCGCCCTGATCATCGAGTCCGTCGCGAAGGTGCCGGCCTGGGGCCTGACGACGCCCACGTGGCCCGGCAACCCGGTCGCCACCCCCGACTTCGGTCTGCTCGGCGAGGTCAGTCTGTTCGGCGGCTTCGAGAAGGTCGGCGTGCTGACGGGCGTCCTGTTCGTCTTCACCGTGCTGCTGTCGTGCTTCTTCGACGCGATGGGCACGATCATGGGCGTCAGCGACGAGGCGAAGCTGACCGACGCGCAGGGCCAGATGCCCGGCATCAACAAGGTCCTGTTCGTCGACGGTCTCGCCGTCGCCGCCGGCGGCGCCAGCTCCTCCTCCGCCACCACCGCCTTCGTGGAGTCCACGGCCGGGGTCGGCGAGGGGGCGCGGACCGGCTTCGCGAACATCGTCACCGGCGGACTCTTCACCGTGGCGCTCTTCCTCACGCCCGTCGCCACGATGGTCCCCTCCCAGGCCGCCACCCCGGCGCTGCTCGCGGTCGGCTTCCTGATCCTGGCCGGTTCGGTCACGGAGATCGACTGGGCCGATCACACGATCGCGATCCCGGCGTTCATCACGATGGTGATGATGCCGTTCACCTACTCGATCACCAACGGCATCGGCATGGGCTTCCTCGCCTTCGTGGTGATGCGCCTGGCGGCGGGCCGGCGCAAGGAGATCCCGGCCGCGATGTACGTGGTGTCGGCGGTGTTCGCCTTCTCCTACCTGATGCCGGCGCTGGGTCTGACCTGAGCCGGCCCTCGCGTGAGCCCGCCCCCGCCGGCCGCCCCCGGGGGCCCGCTCACGTGACCCCGCTCACGTGACCCCGTAGAACTTCTCCGTCTCCTCGACGGCGGTCTGGAACCGCTCGTCGAAGTCGTCGCGGACGAGCGTCCGGACCACGTAGTCCTGGACGCTCATTCCCCTTTTCGCCGCATGGTCCCGGAGCCGCTCTAGCAGCTCCCCGTCTATCCGCAGGCTGAGCACGCTGGTCCCCATGCCATGAGGGTCGCGGCACACCCGGGGCGCCGTTCACTTTCCGCCGCCCACTCACTCGTACGGGTGATGATCGGGTTTCGGTGGCCGGAGTCACGGGAATTGCCTGTGCGCCCAGCTTGTTTAGCGAGAGTAATGAGTTACGCTAAAGAGATGTCGGATCTCACCCATGGCGACGACGCTGCCGCCGTGAACTCCCTGCGCTCCGCCGTGATGCGGCTGTCCCGTCGGCTCAAGCACCAGCGGGTCGACGAGTCGCTGAGCCCCACCGAGATGTCGGTGCTGGGCACCCTGTCCCTGTGCGGCAAGGCCACCCCGGGCGAACTCGCCCGCAAGGAGCACGTGCAGCCGCCGTCGATGACCCGCATCGTGGCCCTGCTCGAAGCCAAGGGGCTGGTCCGACTGGAGCCGCACCCCGAGGACCGGCGCCAGAAGGTCGTCACGAAGACCGAACAGGCCGAGGCCATGCTGGAGGAGAGCCGCCGCAAGCGGAACGCCTTCCTGGCCACCCTGGTCGGCGGTCTCGACGAGGACGACTGGGCGAAACTGCGCGCCGCCGCCCCGGTGCTGGAGAAGCTCGCACACCTGTAAGCAGCGTTCACGAGGAGGCGAACCCTTTTGAGTACGGGATCCGGAGCAGACTCCGCCCCCGCACCGGCCACCCACGACTCCCCGCCCGCTCCCGACACTCCCGCCTCTTCCGAGGCGCCCCGCAGGTCGTCGATGTTCAGCTCGCTGAAGGTCAGGAACTACCGCCTGTTCTTCCTGGGCCAGGTGGTCTCCAACATCGGCACCTGGATGCAGCGCATCGCCCAGGACTGGCTGGTCCTCAGCCTCACCGGCTCCTCGACCGCCGTCGGCATAACGACCGCCCTGCAGTTCCTGCCGATGCTGCTGTTCGGCCTCTACGGAGGCGTCCTGGTCGACCGGCTGCGCAAGCGGCCCACGCTGCTCGTCACGCAGTCGGCGATGGCCCTCACGGCGATCGCCCTCGCCGTCCTCACGCTCTCCGGCCACGTCCAGGTCTGGCACGTCTACGTCGCCGCCTTCGCCGCAGGCCTCGCGACCGTCGTCGACAACCCGGCCCGCCAGTCCTTCGTCTCCGAACTGGTCGGCCCCGGGCAGCTGCAGAACGCGGTCAGCCTCAACTCGGCGAACTTCCAGTCCGCCCGCCTGGTCGGTCCCGCCGTCGCCGGCCTGATGATCACCGGCGTCGGCACGGGCTACGCCTTCCTCTTCAACGGCCTGTCCTTCATCGCGCCCCTCACCGGCCTGCTGCTGATGCGGGCGCGCGAGCTGCACGCCGTCGAGCGCGCGCCGCGCGGCAAGGGGCAGCTGCGGGAGGGCGTCCGCTACGTCACCGGGCGGCCCGAGCTGATCTGGCCGATCGTGCTCGTCGGTTTCGTCGGCACGTTCGCCTTCAACTTCCCCGTCTACCTCTCGGCCTTCGCGGACGACGTGTTCCACGCGGGCGCGGGCGCCTACAGCATGTTCAACACGCTGATGGCCGTCGGCTCCGTGGCCGGCGCCCTGCTCGCCGCCCGGCGCGGCACCGCCCGGCTGCGGGTGCTGATCGGGGCGGCGATCGTCTTCGGCACGCTGGAGATCCTGGCGGCCGCGACACCGGCGCTGTGGATGTTCGCCCTGCTGATGATCCCGCTCGGACTGTTCGGCATGACGGTCAACGTCACCACCAACACCAGCATCCAGCTGACCACCGACCCGGCCATGCGGGGCCGCGTGATGGCCCTGTACATGATGGTCTTCCTCGGCGGCTCCCCGGTCGGCGCCCCGATCGTCGGCTGGGTCACCGACACCTACGGCGCCCGGGTCGGCCTCGCGGCCGGCGGCGCGGTCGCTGCGGTCGCCGCCGTGGTGATCGGGCTGATCCTGGCCCGGGTCGGCAACCTGCGCCTGTCGGTGGGCTGGGACGGCGGGCATCCGCGGGTGCGGTTCGTGCCGCGGGAGCGGCGGGAGGAGCTGACGGCGGCGGCGTAGCCCGGCGGGCCGTCAGTCGCGGGGGAACGCGCGGGTTTCGAGGGTGAGACCGACGACGGTGCCGGTGAGGTCCACGTCATCGCCGAAGGAGACCTTCGTCTCGGTCGCGTAATCGCCGTTCTTCGGGTGGGTGTAGAGACGGCACGTGCCCTGATAAGGGTCGGCGATGAGGTACACGGGGACTTCAGCCAGCGCGTACGCGGTCTTCTTGGGGCCGTAGTCGTTCGCGGCTGTGCCCCGGGAGATGACCTCGGCGACGAACTCGACGTCCTCGTGGCGCCAGCGACCCTCGTCGTCCTTCACGGCAGAGGCGCTGAGCATGGCCACGTCCGGGCAGAAACCGTTCTCGTGGCCGGGGAAGTCGATGCGTACGTCCGAGAAGACCCTGACGTCCATCCCGAACCTGTCCTCGACGGCCCGTACGATCCGTCGAATGATCTCCCAGTGCGTGTCGCGCTGCGGCGTCATGTGGACACTGCCCCCGACGATCTCGACCCGGAATCCTTCGGGGACGGGCATCCGCTCAAGCCGCTCGAACCACTCGTCCAAGCGCTTCGTGTTGGCGTCGGCCATGGCGATCCTGTCGTCTACGACGGTCATCGTGGCGCTCCTCCCCGGCTGCCCTGTGAACATCCGCAGCCGCGCGGTACAACGATACGCACGGTGACCGGGAGACGCCCGGCCCTGAGCGGCGGCGGGCACACTGGCCCCATGAGACTCTTCGCCGCCGTGCTGCCGCCCGAGGACGTGGCCCGGGAACTCGCCGCCGAAGTCACCGAGTTGAAGCGGCTCCCCGGCGCCGACGCCCTGCGCTGGACCGGCCGCCCCGGCTGGCACTACACGCTCGCGTTCTACGGCGAGGTGGACGACGGCCTCGTACCGGACCTGTCGGCGCGGCTGGAGCGGGCGGCCCGCCGCACCGCCCCCTTCCCGCTGGCGGTCCGCGGCGGCGGCCAGTTCGGCAGGGGGCGGGCGCTGTGGGCGGGGGCGGACGGCGACCTCACCACCCTTCGGCTGCTCGCCGAGCGGGCGGAGGCGGCGGCGCGCAAGGCGGGCGTACCGATGGGGGAGCACCGCCGCTACCGGGCCCACCTGACGGTGGCCCGCAGCCGGGAGGACGTCGACGTGCGCCCGTACCTGGACGCGCTCGCGGAGTTCAGGAGCCGCATCTGGACGGTGGACGAGCTGGCCCTGGTACGCAGCAACCTGCCGAGGTCCGGGGTGCCCGGGGAGCAGCCCCGGTACGAGACGGTCGCCCGCCGGCCGCTGGGGGCGGCCGGTTAGGCTCGACGGCGTGGACCCGAAAACCCGTAACCGGATCATGGCCGGTGCACTCGTGCTGCTGTTCGTCGTCGTTGCGATGGCGGCGGCGGTCGGCAGATAGCGCCGACCGCCGCCGGTCACCGGCCGTTACCGGGCACGGTCGGTCACCGGCCGCCATCGGTCACCGTCGGTCGGCGATCGCCACCGGTCGTCGGCTGCCGCTGGGCGTCACCGGTCGCCGGCCGCCGCCTCGCCGGTCGCCGCCGGTCGCCATCGGTCACCGGCCGCCGTTGGCCGCCACCGGTCACCGGCCGCCATCGGTCACCGCCGGCCGCCGCCGGTCGCCGGCCGGACCGGCCGGCGTCGGCTACCAGGCGAAGGCCTCCGGAGACGGCCCCGGCCCGGGGAAGATCTCGTCCAGGCCGGTCAGCAGCTCCTCGCTGAGCTCCAGTTCGACCGCGCGCAGGGCGGAGTCGAGCTGCCCGGCGGTGCGCGGGCCGACGATCGGGCCGGTCACGCCGGGGCGGGTGAGCAGCCAGGCGAGGGCGGCCTCACCGGGTGCGACCCCGTGCTTGTCGAGCAGGTCCTCGTAGGACTGGATCTGCGCGCGGACGGCGGGGTTCGCGAGCGAGTCGGCCGCGCGGCCGGAGGAGCGCCGCCCGCCCTCGACCTCCTTCTTGAGCACGCCGCCGAGCAGGCCGCCCTGGAGCGGTGACCAGGGGATGACGCCCAGTCCGTAGTCCTGCGCGGCCGGGATGACCTCCATCTCGGCGCGCCGCTCGGCGAGGTTGTACAGGCACTGCTCGCTGACCAGCCCGATGGTGCCGCCGCGGCGGGCGGCGGCCTCGTTGGCCTGGGCGATCTTGTATCCGGGGAAGTTGCTGGAGCCGACGTACAGGATCTTGCCCTGCTGCACCAGCACGTCGATGGCCTGCCAGATCTCCTCGAAGGGAGTGGCGCGGTCGATGTGGTGGAACTGGTAGAGGTCGATGTAGTCGGTCCGGAGCCGCTTCAGCGAGGCGTCCACCGCCCGCCGGATGTTGAGGGCGGACAGCTTGTCGTGGTTGGGCCACGCGGGGCCGCCGTCGCCGGCCATGTTGCCGTAGACCTTGGTGGCGAGCACGACCTTGTCGCGCCGCTCGCCGCCCTTGGCGAACCAGTTCCCGATGATGGATTCGGTACGGCCCTTGTCGTCGCCCCAGCCGTAGACGTTGGCCGTGTCGAAGAAGTTGATCCCCGCGTCCAGCGCCGCGTCCATGATGGCGTGGCTGTCCGCCTCGTCGGTCTGCGGACCGAAGTTCATGGTGCCGAGCACCAGCCGACTGACCTTGAGTCCCGTGCGTCCGAGCTGCGTGTACTTCATGGTCCACTAGCCAACGGCTTGGAGTGCGCTCCACGCAAGGGGGCACCGCCGGCCGCGGCGGAGGCCGGCTCAGTACCGGTAGGGCCTGCCCAGGTCCCACGCCTGGTGCAGCGCGTCCGCGAACGCCGCCGCGATCTTGTGCTCGCCGCTGCCGTTGGGGTGTGTCCCGTCGTACGTGTCGGTGTGGATGTCGTACGACGCCGGGACCGACGCCAGCAGCAGCGGTGAGCGCGGCTCGTCCAGGTCCGCCGCCGTCTTCGCCAGCAGGTCGTTGAACAGGCCGACCTGCGCGGCGAAGGCGTGGTCGGAGTGCGCCCGGACGTTGGGGATGACCGGCAGCAGCACCATCCGCACGTGCGGCTCGGCCGCCCGCGCCCCGGCGACGAAGGCCCGGACGTTCTGCGCCGTCTGCTCGGCGTCGGTGTAGAAACCCAGGTCGATCAGGCCCAGGGAGACCAGCAGGACGTCCGCCCGCGCCTCCCGCACCGCCTCGCCGATCAGCGGCGCCATGTGCACCCAGCCCTCGCCCCAGCCGGCCAGGTGGGCGCGGGGGAAGTCCGGGTCGGCGTAGGCGTACGACACGGGAGCGTCCGCCGCCTTGTCGTACAGCGTCTCGCGCGGGCCGACCAGGGCGAACGGGCCGCCGTACGTCGCACACAGGTGGTGCCACATGCGGTAGCGCCAGGTGTGTTCGCCCGCGCTCCCGATCGTCATGGAGTCCCCGACCGGCATGATCCTAAGCATCCGCTCATGATGAACGATCACGGGGGACGGGTGGGATGCGGGAACGTGTGAAGCCCACCACGCGCCTCGCTCCGCCGGCGGGATGGCAGGCTTGGCGCATGCGTCGCTCCTTTGCGTTCCTCGCCGCGGGCCTCCTCGTCGGCGCGCTCGCCGTGCCGGCCACCGCCGCGGACGGAGACGAGGGGTTCACCCTCTCGGACCCCCGGATCACCGAGTCCAGCGGCCTCGCCGCCTCCCGGCAGCACCCCGGTGTCTACTGGACGCACAACGACCAGGACACCGGCGCCTATCTCTACGCCGTCGACAGCGGCACCGGCGAGACCGTCGCCAGGATCACCCTGACCGGCGTGGGCACGCCCCGGGACGTCGAGGCCGTCGCCATCGGGCCCGGCAACCAGATCTACGTCGGCGACATCGGCGACAACGACGGTGTCACCTGGCCCTACGTGTGGGTCTACCGGCTGCCCGAACCGAAGGAGCTGAAGGACCAGAAGGTCCGCGCCACGCAGTACGTCGTGAAGTACGCGGACGGCTCCCGCGACGCCGAGTCCCTCGTCGTCCACCCGAAGACCGGGCGCGTCTACCTCATCGACAAGCAGGAGGACGGCGGGCACCTGTACCAGGGGCCCGCCAAGCTCTCCGCGTCCGGGACGAACGTCTTCGAGCCGGCCGCCGCCGTCGATCTGTGGGCCACCGACGCCGCCTTCTCCCCGGACGGCGAACAGCTCGCCGTACGCGGCTACTTCGGCGGCATCTGGTACGACTGGAACGACGGGAGGATCACCCGCAAGGGGCGGCTCAGCGTGCCCATCGGGCAGGGCGAGTCGGTCACCTACTCCGCCGACGGCACGAAGCTCATGCTCGGCAGCGAAGGGGTGAACAGCCAGGTGGTCGCGGAGGACGCGCCCGGCGGCTCCGGCGCCGGGTCCTCCGGCGGCGGCGGTTCCGCGGACGGCGACAGCGGCACCGGCGCCGGCCTCGACGGCCTCGACGGCAACGTCAAGGTCGGCGCGGCCGTCGTCGTCGCCTGCGCGGCCGTGTTCGGTGTCCGGCGGCTATTCCGCCGCCGTCCCTGACCCCGTGCCGTCCCGGGCGCGCCGCCCCGCGACGTACACCTCCAGCCCGTCCAGGATCCGCTGCAGCCCGAACTCGAAGTGGTCGAACCCGGGCCCGAAGGTGTCCTCGGAGAGGGAGGCCATGACCGGGTAGCGGCCCGACGCCAGAACTTTCTCCAGCGTCGGCACCTGTGCCTGCCAGAACTCCGCGTCGGTGAGACCGGTCCGGCGCTCCGCCTCCTCCTGGTGCACCTGCGTGCGCGCCGCGCCGACGACGTACCCGTCGATCGCGATGATCGCCGATACCAGCTCGGGGTCGCTCAGCCCCATCGGCCTGATCCGCGAGAGCACCTTCTCCATGCCGTCGAGCGCGCTCGGCCCGAGGATCGGGCGGGACTGGTTGACCTGGAGCAGCCAGGGGTGGCGGCGGTAGAGGGCGAGGGTCGCCCGGCCCAGGGCCTGAAGGGCCGAGCGCCAGCCGCCGTCGCCGAGGTCGGCCGGGTTCTCCGAGGGCCGCTGGACGCGGTCCAGCATCAGATCGAGCAGCTCGCCCTTGCCGGGGACGTACCGGTACAGGGACATCGCGCCGGTGCCGAGCTCGGTGGCGATCCGCCGCATCGAGACGGCGTCGAGCCCGTCCCGGTCGGCGACCTCGACGGCGACCTCGACGATCCGCTCCAGTGTCAGACCCGGTTTGGGCCCGCGACGGGGGCGCTTGCCGGTGTCCCACAGGAGTTCGAGGGTGCGCCCGATGTCGCCGCTGCCACTGGTGTCCGTACGGCTCGTCATGGGAGCAGCTTAGTTCCGCGCGGAGAAACCGGGTACACCGTACGCGCAATCGGGTACGGTGTACCCAATTGATGAGTGAAGGAGGACCCATGAGCGACGGATACGCCGTGCGGGCCGAGGCCCTGGAGAAGCGCTACGGCGACAAACGCGCCCTCGACGGCTTCGACCTGACCGTCCGCGAGGGCACCGTGCACGGCCTGCTCGGGCCGAACGGCGCCGGCAAGACCACCGCCGTACGCATCCTCTCCACCCTCGTCCGGCTCGACGGCGGCCACGCGACCGTGGCCGGTCTCGACGTCACCCGGCACGCCCGCGAGGTGCGCGCCCGCATCGGACTCACCGGGCAGTACGCGGCCGTGGACGAGGTCCTCACCGGACGGCAGAACCTGGAGATGTTCGGCCGCCTGTTCCACCTGGGCGGCAGGCGGGCCAAGCAGCGGGCCGTCGAACTCCTCGACCGGTTCGACCTGACCGACGCCGCCGACAAGGGCGTGGGCGGCTACAGCGGCGGCATGCGGCGCCGCCTCGACCTCGCCGCGTCGATGATCCTGGCCCCGGCCGTCCTCTTCCTGGACGAGCCGACGACCGGCCTCGACCCCCGCAGCCGGGGGGAAGTCTGGGAATCGGTACGGGCGTTGGTGGCGAGCGGCACGACCGTCCTGCTGACCACGCAGTACCTGGAGGAGGCCGACAGGCTGGCCTCGCACATCACCGTCATCGACCACGGCCGGGCCATCGCCGACGACAGCCCGGACGGGCTGAAGAACCGGATCGGCGGCGACCGGATCGAGGTCGTGGTGGCCGAACGGTCCGACATCCCGCGGGTGGTGAAGGTTGTCGCCCGCGTGTCGGACGGCGAACCCGAGGCCGACGAGAGCGAGTCGCGCGTCCACGCGCCCGTCACCGACCGGGTGGCCGCCCTGACGGAAGTGGCGCGGACGCTCCAGGACGAGGGCGTGCGCGTCGAGGACATCGGACTGCGCCGGCCGAGCCTGGACGACGTGTTCCTGCACCTGACCGGACACCGGACCGGGACGACCGACAAGGAGGCCGCCGCATGAGCGCCGTCGACCTGAGCTCGCCCGCCGCGCGCGGGCGTACGTACTGGCTGCTCGCCGACTGCTGGAACATCGTCCGCCGCGGCCTGACCCACTACCGGCGCCAGCCCGTCAACATCGCCTGGCAGCTGGGCTTCCCGATCCTGTCGGTCCTGCTGTACGGCTATGTCTTCGGCAGCGCGATGCAGGTGCCCGGCGGCGGGGACTACAAGGACTTCCTGATGCCCGGGATGTTCGTGATGACGATGGCGTTCGGCTTCATCAACACGGCGACCGTCGTGGTCCACGACTCGACCAAGGGCGTCATCGACCGCTTCCGCTCGATGCCGATGTCCTCGTCTGCGGTGGTGGCCGGGCGCGGGGTCACCGATCTGCTGGTCGCCTGCGCCGAGTTGGGGATCATGATGCTCACCGCGGTCGCCATGGGCTGGCGGCCGGACGGCGGGCTCGCCTTCCTCGCCGCCTTCGGGCTGCTGCTGTGGCTGCGGTTCGCGCTGATCTGGATCGGCGTATGGCTCGGACTGCTCGTGCCCAACCCGGAGGCGGCGGGCGGGCTGTTCGCGGTGGCGTTCCCGCTGACCATGATCTCCAGCATCTTCGTCGCGCCCCAGCTGATGCCCGACTGGCTCGGCGCGGTGGCCGCGTGGAACCCGATCTCGTCCACGGCGGCGGCCACCCGTGAGCTGTTCGGGACACCGGTCGGGGACGGCGACTCGTGGATCGAACAGCACGCGCTGCTGATGGCCGGGGTGTGGCCGGTGGTGCTGACGGCGGTCTTCCTGCCCCTCGCGGTACGGAGGTTCCAGAAGCTCAGCAGGTGACGTCAGGTGTCTTGACGCGTACATGGGCGATGGCTTGGTGCGCGGTGGCGGCCGCGCTCCTGATACCCCTGGGGGCCGGTGGGCAGGCGGCCCACGCGGCGGAGCCCGGCGCCGGCTACTGGCACACCAGCGGGCGTCAGATCCTGGACGCGGCCGGGCAGCCGGTGCGGATCACCGGGATCAACTGGTTCGGCTTCGAGACCGGCAACCACGTGCCGCACGGCCTGTGGGCCCGCGACTACAAGAGCATGATCGACCAGATGAAGGAAGGGTGATCGTGACCGAGGTTGTGGGCGCCTTTCGGAAGTCGTCGTACTCCGCGCAGCAGGGTGACTGCGTAGAGGTCGCCGCCACAACCGATCACGGCCGAGCCGTCCGCGACAGCAAGCAGCTGGATGACGGCCCCCTGCTCACTGTCTCCCGCGAGGGCTGGCAGGTGTTCATCCGGCAGTTCGGCCAGGCCCTGTCCGGTGGATCACGCTGATCACCGCAGGAAGATAGGGTCATCGGCGCCGTACATGTCGAGTGATCGCCGGAAGGAACTGCTGAGCATGTGGCCCGACCCGTGGGCAGTGGTGGCCGAATCCGACCGAGCGCAATGGGACTACGCGCCACTTGAGCGGGTCGGCCCACTGCGCTTCGGCATGAGTGCGCAGGAGGCGGCCATCGCGATGGAGGCATGCGGATTCACCTCCGACCCCCCTTCGCAGATCGGCACGGTCGGCCCCTTCGAGCAACTGTGCACGAGATTCCGCGCAGTGGGTGCTCCCTTCCACCGCGTGGCCGTGGTGGCCTACTACGTCGGCCCTATGGGATTGACCTGCGACACTGTCGACGCGCTGACCGGCCCCCAGGTCACTTTTGACGGGCTCCGGCTGATAGGCCGGCCTCCCTCAGAGCTTGCCGCCGAGCTCACCGCCTACCTGGAGAAGAATGGCAGGGACATCGAGATCACCACGGGTGGGGACATCGGCTCGCAGGAGCTGGGGATGAACCCGCGAGCGCAGCGAGCCGGCGACATCCTGCTCACGCGGCTGGTCTTCGGCAGGCCCAACGACTGGGCCAACACCATGTACGACTGCATCCCGGCCGATGAATGGCGGGTGCACTGAGCCCGCCCGCGCTTTCAGCGGACGGGAATGGGATGCGGATCCCAGCGGCATCCGACAAGCCACGGACGCCGAAGTGCTGCGTGCCCGGGTGACCGAGCGGAACCGGGCGGGGCGGCTCCGGTGACGGCGTCCGCCACCAAGACGCTTCCCCTGTCGGCCGAGTGCGTGCTCGCCGGCCACCCCGGCTACGTGGAGCTGCACCACGAGTGCCGTCAGACCCGGGACGTTCCCCTGCCGCACGCCAACGGCATCTGGCTCGTCAGCCGTTGCGGTTGCCCTCACCACGCCTACAAGCGCCGGCAGCCAAGCACGGACCACATCTTCCAGAGAGGGGAACGCCCATGACCGTCATGTTCGACAGCCCTTCCCGCGCTCGCACCAGGGATCCGAAAGAGCTGCTCAATGCCGTCCAGCCGCACATCAGCCACCTGACCGTCAATGTCCTGCAACGAGGAACCGCCGTGCCCGCACGCCATGACATCGCCGCCGAGACCGAACTGTGGGACACCTACGCCGCCTCCGCCTTCAAGGACGACGCCGAGCCGAGCTTCTGCTGGACTCAGTACGCCGGTCACGGACCTGGCCCTGAAGCGCTCGGTGACCCCCGCTCCGTGCTGGAGATCGGCTGCGGCACCGGCCGCGCTCTCGCCTGCCTTGCCCGGCGCGGCATCACCGCGCACGGCGTCGACCTCTCCCCGGTCATGGTGAAGAAGAGCACCGAGCGGTGGGGCGGCACCGGCGCTGTCTTCGCCTGCGGGGAGGTTCTGGAGTGGCTGGCCGCCTCCGGCGACACGTACGACGCCGTCTACTCGATCTTCGGTGCCGCATGGTTCACCGACCCGCGACGCCTCTTCCCGCTCGTACGGGCGCGGCTCGACCCGGGCGGCGTGTTCGTGTTCTCCCAGCCGCCCGCCATCCCCGGCGCGTACGGCCCGCAGGGCATGTACAAGGGCGGCTTCGCGGGCAGGGCGATGTATGCCTACCGCTACAGCTACCGCCCCGCCGTCTGGGAGCGCCTGCTGACCCGGGCCGGCTTCGCCTCAGCCGGAGCGCGCGTGCTCGATGCTCCGGAACCGGGCCACATCGGCACCCTGATCGTCCGCGCGGAGGTGTCCTGAGCGTTCGGACGAGAGAAGGGCGCCCGGTGTTCGCCGGGCGCCCTTCTTCGTCGTGTCGCGTCGAAGCGGCTACAGCTTCTCGATGACGTAGTCGACGCACTTGGTGAGCGCCTCGACGTCCGCCGGGTCGATCGCCGGGAACATGGCGACGCGCAGCTGGTTGCGGCCGAGCTTGCGGTAGGGCTCGGTGTCGACGATGCCGTTGGCGCGCAGGGCCTTGGCGACGGCGGCGGCGTCGATCTCGTCGGAGAAGTCGATCGTGCCGATGACCTGGGAGCGCTGGGCCGGGTCGGTGACGAACGGCGTCGCGTACTTGGACTCCTCCGCCCAGCCGTAGAGGCGGGTCGAGGAGTCCTTCGTGCGGGCCGTGGACCAGGCGAGGCCGCCCTGGCCGTTGATCCACTCCAGCTGGTCGTTGAGGAGGAAGAGGGTGGCCAGCGCCGGGGTGTTGTACGTCTGGTTCTTGCGGGAGTTGTCGATCGCCGTCGGGAGGGAGAAGAACTCCGGGACGTGGCGGCCGGAGGCGTGGATCCGCTCGGCGCGCTCGATCGCGGCCGGGGAGAACACGCCGATCCACAGGCCGCCGTCGGAGGCGAAGGACTTCTGCGGGGCGAAGTAGTAGACGTCGGTCTCGGCGATGTCGACCGGGAGGCCGCCCGCGCCGGACGTGGCGTCCACGAGGACGAGCGAGCCGGAGTCCGCGCCCGCGACCCGCCTGATGGGGGCGGCGACACCGGTGGACGTCTCGTTGTGGGTGAACGCGTACACGTCGACGCCGGCCTCGGCCCGCGGCTCCGGGTGGGTGCCCGGGTCGGCGGCGACGACGGTCGGCTCGGCGAGCCACGGGGCGAGCCGCGCGGCCTTGGCGAACTTGGAGCTGAACTCGCCGAAGGTGAGGTGCTGCGACTTGTTCTCGATCAGGCCGTGCGTCGCGACGTCCCAGAAGGCGGTGGAGCCGCCGTTGCCGAGGACGACCTCGTAGCCCTCGGGGAGCTGGAACAGTTCGGCGATGCCCTCGCGGACCTTGCCGACCAGGTTCTTGACCGGGGCCTGGCGGTGGGACGTGCCCATCAGGGACGTACCCGTGGAGGCGAGTGCGTCCAGCGCCTCCGTCCGCACCTTGGAGGGACCCGCACCGAAGCGTCCGTCGGCGGGCTTGATGTCAGCGGGAATCTGGATGTCGGCCACGTGCCGGAGGGTATCTCCTCGGCGAAACCGGACGGAACCATGTCCGGCCGATGAGACACCGGATCCAGTGCGCGGACCAGCGGGATTCCACCGGCGGGCCGGGGGCGGACGGTGACTGTCAGTGGTCGCGTGCATCCTTGACGTATGGCGGATCTTGAGCGGGAACTGCGGGAGGCCGTCCGGGGCGAGGTAGGGTTCGACGTCACCTCCCGGGCGCTGGTCACCATGGACGCGTCCAACTACCGGCGTGTCCCGCTGGGCGTGGTGGCTCCTCGGGACGCCGAGGACGTGGCGGCGGCCCTCGCGGTGTGCCGGGCGCACGCCGTGCCGGTGGTGCCGCGCGGCGGGGGCACGTCGATCGCCGGGCAGGCGACGGGCACGGGCGTGGTGCTGGACTTCACCCGCCACATGAACCGGGTGCTGTCCCTCGACCCGCAGGCGGGCACCGCGGTCGTGCAGCCCGGCCTGGTCCTCGACCGCCTCCAGGAGGCCGCCGCCCCGCACGGTCTGCGCTTCGGCCCGGACCCGTCCACGCACAGCCGGTGCACGCTCGGCGGGATGATCGGCAACAACGCGTGCGGCGCGCACTCGGTCGTGTGGGGGACCACCGCGGACAGCGTGCGCGAACTGTCGGTGCTCACCGCGCGCGGTGAGCGGCTGCGGCTCGGGCCGGGGTGGGCGGGCGCGCCCGAGGGCCTGCGCGGCCTGGTGGAGGGCGAACTGCCGCGGTTGCGCACCGGCTTCCCCGACCTGCCCCGCCGCATCTCCGGGTACGCGCTGGACGCGCTGCTGCCCGAGCAGGGCGCCGACGTCGCCCGCTCCTTCTGCGGCTCCGAGGGCACGCTGGGCGTCCTGACGGAGGCCGTCGTACGCCTGGTGCGGGCGCCCCGCGCGCGTGCGCTGGCCGTGCTGGGCTACGCCGAGG
The DNA here is from genome assembly GCF_053591515.1 of Streptomyces sp. NPDC003011. NCBI lineage: Bacteria > Bacillati > Actinomycetota > Actinomycetes > Kitasatosporales > Streptomycetaceae > Streptomyces > Streptomyces sp. NPDC003011. The sequence continues at coordinate 166,636 of NZ_JBSFTY010000001.1, read as the reverse complement.
AGGGGGCCGCAGCCGAGGCCGCCGCGGGCCTGCTGCCGTACCGGCCGCTGACGGTCGAGGGCATGGCGGCGGACCTGGTGGCGTCCCCGGCCGACCTGCCCCGGGGCGGCGCCTGGCTGTTCGTGGAGACCGGCGGGGAGTCGGCGGCCGAGGCACGCGCGCGTGCGGAGGCGATCGTCCGCGCGGCCGACGTCGTGGACGCCCTGGTGGTGACGGACCCGGCCGGACAGCGCGCCCTGTGGCGCGTCCGGGAGGACGCGAGCGGTACGGCGACCAGGATGCCGGACGGCTCCGAGGCGTGGCCCGGCTGGGAGGACTGCGCGGTCCCGCCGGCCCGGCTGGGCGCGTACCTGCGGGACTTCCGGGAGCTGCTGGCCGCCCACGGCCTGCGCGGCACGCCGTACGGCCACTTCGGGGACGGCTGTGTCCACGTCCGCATCGACTTCGACCTGCTGACCGGGGCGGGGGTGGCCCGCTTCCGGAGCTTCTCGGAGGACCTCGCCGGCCTGGTGGTCGCGCACGGCGGTTCGCTGTCCGGCGAACACGGCGACGGGCAGGCGCGGGCGGAGCTGCTGCCGCGGATGTACGGGGCGGACCTGGTCGCGCTGTTCGAGCGCGCGAAGGCGGTGTGGGACCCGGACGACCTGCTCAACCCGGGGATGCTGGTCCGCCCCGCACCCCTGGACGCGAACCTCCGCTTCTCCGTCCTCCCGCGCCGGCCGGTGGACGTGGCCTTCGGCTACCCGTCCGACGGCGGCGACTTCTCGGCCGCGGTCCGCCGCTGTGTGGGCGTCGCGAAGTGCCGTACGACGACGGTCTCCGGCCCCGCGGTCATGTGCCCGTCGTTCCGGGCGACCGGCGAGGAGGAGCACTCCACGCGCGGGCGGGCCCGGCTGCTGCACGAGATGCTCGCGGGCGAACTGGTCACCGACGGCTGGCGCTCGCCGCAGGTGCGGGACGCTCTCGACCTCTGCCTGTCCTGCAAGGGCTGCCGCTCCGACTGCCCGGTCGGGGTCGACATGGCCACGTACAAGGCGGAGTTCCTCCACCACCACTACGCGGGGCGACGCCGCCCGGCCGCCCACTACAGCATGGGGTGGCTGCCGGTGTGGCTGCGCTGGGCGGGGCTGCTGCGCGCGGGGGCGGTGGTCAACGCGCTGGGGGCGGTGGGCCCGTTGGCCGCTGTCGTGAAGCGGGTGGGCGGGATCGCGGCCGAGCGGCGGATCCCCCGGGTGGCGGGGGAGACGTTCAGCAGGTGGTGGCGCAGGCGTGCGCCCGCGCGGGCCTCCGGCGCCCTGGTGGTCCTGTGGCCGGACACGTTCACCGAGCACCTCTCGCCGTCGGTGGGGCGGGCGGCCGTACGGGTCCTGGAGGCGGCGGGCCTGCGGGTGGCGCTCCCGCCGACGCTGCGGCTGCCGAGGGCCCCGGTGGGCGACGGCAGGTCGGTCGGACCGCTGTCGCTCCTGCGGGCCCGCGCCCGGGTCTGCTGCGGCCTGACCTACGTCTCCACCGGCCAGCTCGACCGCGCCCGTACGGTGCTGCGCCGCACGCTCGACCTGATGGCGCCGGTGCTGGACACCGACGCCCCGGTCGTCGTCCTGGAGCCCAGCTGCGCGGCGGCGCTCCGCACGGACCTGCCCGAGCTGTTGCCCGACGACCCGCGCGCGGCGCGGCTGGCAGCGAAGGTCCTCACCTTCGCGGAGACGCTGGAACGCCTGGCCCCCGACTGGACCCCGCCCCGCGTCGACCGCCCGGTGGCCGGCCAGACCCACTGCCACCAGCACGCGGTCCTGGGCGACACGGCCGACCGCCGCGTGCGCCGGGCGGCGGGCCTGACCGGTGAGCTGGCGGGCGGCTGCTGCGGCCTGGCCGGCAACTTCGGCTTCGAGGAAGGGCACTTCGAGGTCTCGGCGGCCTGCGCGGAGGACCAGCTCCTGCCGGGAGTGCGGGCGGCCACGGGGGACACGGTGATCCTGGCGGACGGCTACTCCTGCCGCACCCAGCTGGAGCAGCTGGCGGGAGTGCGGGGCAGACATCTGGCGGAGGTGCTGGCGGAAGCGCTGGTGGACGGGCTGGCGGAAGGGCTGGAGGGCGAGGAGCCGGAGGGACGCGGGTGAGGAAGGAGCGGGCCGTTCCGACCGGCCGACGGGCGGCCGACCACATGCTGGGACAGTTCCGTAAAGGGTTCACACGCCTGACGTAGTCCATTACTCTGGACTGCGTCGTACAGTGAGATGTACGAGTCTCCCTGATCGGCCTGATCTGCGAGTCTCCTCGTTCCGTCCCCCGGAAGGCGCCCGTGAGTACCCCCTCCACCCCGGCCCCGGTCACCCCCGCGACGGCCGCCACGCCCGCACCGGGCGGCACGTCGGGCCGTCGAGGCGGCCTCGGGCCGGTGGGGCTGGTGCTCGCCGGGGGGATCTCGGTGCAGTTCGGCGGGGCCCTCGCGGTGACGCTGATGCCGAGGGCGGGGGCGTCCGGTGTGGTCGCCCTGCGTCTGCTGGCGGCGGCGCTCGTGCTGCTGCTGGTGTGCCGGCCCCGGCTGCGCGGCCACTCCCGTACGGACTGGGGCACGGTCGTCGTCTTCGGTCTCACCATGGCCGCGATGAACGGCCTCTTCTACCAGGCCGTCGACCGTATCCCGCTGGGTGCCGCCGTCACCCTGGAGGTGCTCGGCCCCCTCGCCCTCTCCGTCCTCGCCTCCCGGCGCGCGATCAACGTGGTGTGGGCCTCGCTCGCCCTGGCCGGCGTCTTCCTGCTCGGCGGCGGGGGCTTCGACAGCCTCGATCCGGTGGGCGCCGCCTTCGCGCTGGGCGCGGGCGCCATGTGGGCGGCGTACATCGTCTTCAGCGCGCGGACGGGCCGCCGCTTCCCGCAGGCCGACGGGCTGGCGCTGGCGATGGCGGTGGCGGCCCTGGCGTTCCTTCCCCTCGGCATCGCCGACGCGGGCGCGAAACTCCTCGACCCGACGACGATCGCCCTGGGCTCGGCGGTCGCCCTGCTCTCCTCCGTCCTGCCCTACACCCTCGAACTCCTCGCCCTGCGCCGCCTGCCCGCCTCCACGTTCGCGATCCTCATGAGCCTGGAACCGGCCATCGCCGCCACCGCCGGCTTCCTGATCCTGAACCAGACCCTGACGGTCCCGGAGGCCGCCGCCATCGCCCTCGTCATCGCCGCGAGCATGGGGGCGGTGCGGACGCAGGTGGGGCGGGGGAAGGCGCAGGCCCCCCTCGACGGCTGAGCGTGAGCACGGCGAGACGGCGAGACGGCGAGCGCGGCGAGCGCGGCGAGCGCGCCGGCCGGGCGGCCGTAGGGCGGGACGGCGAGGGCCGGAGGGCCGGGAAAAAACGGCCCTAGGCGCGGGCTCCGACTCGCCGGCGCCTACTCGGTTCGCGGGGTCTCCCGTGTCCGAGCCTGGTGCCGGCGGGCCTTGAGCCGGTTCCCGCAGGTCTTCATCGAGCACCACCGTGCGGTGTTGGCGCGACTGCGGTCCAGCAGGAAGAGGCGGCACTCGGGGTTCTCGCACGGCCGCAGCCGGCCGGGCATGCGCTCCTTGACGTCCGCCCACGCGAGCACGAGTCCCACGGCGAGCCCGCGCTCCGGCGGCACCCGGGCAGGGGAGCTGCCGAAGCGGCCGAAGCGATCTGCCGCCCGTCAGGCCTCGCTCGGGCCTCCGCGAAGTTGGGCGTCACCGCGGCTCCGCCGAGCACGCTGCTGGGCGTCGCGGCGCTGGACGTCCCCGACCATCTGATGGGGATCGAGGCGACCGCGGTCATCGGCTGACACCGCCCGGCCGGCCGGAGCGTGCGGCCGGAGCGCGCGGGCACCGGCACCGGAACCCTGGGAACAAACCATGCAAGCACGCTTGCTTGTTTCTGCACCCGCTGCCATGCTCCCCCCATGGCCGACCCGACGCCCGTGTTCGCAGACCTGCGTGCCGAGAGCGAGGAACTCGACCGGCTCGTCGCCGAGTTGAGCCCCAAGCAATGGGCCCTCGCCACCCCCGCCCCCCGCTGGACCATCGCCCACCAGATCGCGCACCTCGCCTGGACCGACCGCTCGGCGCTGCTGGCGGTCACCGACGAGGACGCGTTCCGGGGGCTGGCCGAGAAGGCGCTCGCCGCCCCCGACTCGTTCGTGGACGAGGGTGCGGAGCAGGGCGCCCGGCTCCCGCCCGCCGACCTGCTCTCCCGGTGGCGCGAGGGCCGTAGCGCGCTCGACGCGGCCCTGCGCTCCGCGCCGCCCGGCATCCGCTTCCCCTGGTACGGTCCGCCCATGTCCGCGGCCTCCATGGCCACCGGCCGCCTGATGGAGACCTGGGCCCACGGCCAGGACGTGGCGGACACGCTGCGGGCCACCCGTACCCCCACCGACCGGCTCCGGCACATCGTCCGCATCGGCGTACGTGCCCGGGACTTCGCGTTCGGGGTGCACGGACTGACCCCGCCGGCCGAGGAGTTCCGCGTCGAACTCACCGGCCCGGGTGGCGACCTGTGGTCGTACGGCCCCGATGAGGCCGCTCAGCGCGTCACCGGGCCCGCCCTCGACTTCTGTCTCCTGGTCACCCAGCGGGCCCACCGCGCCGACCTCGCCGTGCGGGCCGACGGCCCCGACGCCGACCGCTGGCTGGACGTCGCCCAGGCCTTCGCCGGCCCGCCCGGCGCCGGACGCGCCGCCACGGGAGCCGGCCGGTGACGCCCCTGCGCATCGGCAACGCCTCCGGCTTCTACGGCGACCGCTTCGACGCGATGCGCGAGATGCTCACCGGCGGTGAACTCGACGTCCTCACCGGGGACTACCTCGCCGAACTGACGATGCTCATCCTCGGCCGGGACCGGCTCAAGGACCCGGGCGCCGGGTACGCCCGCACCTTCCTGCGGCAGCTGGAGGAGTGCCTGGGGCTCGCGCACGAGCGGGGCGTGCGGATCGTCGCCAACGCCGGCGGGCTCAATCCGGCCGGACTCGCCGACGCCGTACGGAAGCTGGCCGGCCGGCTGGGCCTCCCGGCGGTCCGGGTCGCGCACGTCGAGGGCGACGACCTCAAGGACCGCTACCCGGACAGCCTCGCCGCCCACGCCTACCTCGGCGGGTTCGGTATCGCCGCCTGTCTGCGGGAAGGCGCGGACGTCGTCGTCACCGGGCGGGTGACGGACGCGGCGCTGGTCACCGGGCCCGCCGTCGCGCACTTCGGCTGGGGACCGGAGGAGTACGACAAGCTGGCGGGGGCCGTCGTCGCGGGGCACGTGCTGGAGTGCGGGGCGCAGGCCACCGGCGGCAACTACGCCTTCTTCGGCGAGGGCGGCGCCACCCGCCCCGGCTTCCCCCTCGCCGAGCTGCACGAGGACGGCGGCAGCGTCATTACCAAGCACCCCGGCACCGGCGGCCTGGTCGACATCGGCACGGTGACGGCCCAGCTGCTGTACGAGACGGCCGGGGCCCGCTATCCGGGACCGGACGTCACCGCCCGCCTCGACACCGTACGGCTCACCCAGGAGGGTCCCGACCGGGTGCGGATCGACGGGGTACGGGGCGAGGCGCCGCCTGCGACGCTCAAGGTCGGCGTCAACCGCCTCGGCGGCTTCCGTAACGAGGTCGTCTTCGTCCTCACCGGGCTGGAGATCGAGTCCAAGGCGGCTCTGGTGCGGCGGCAGATGCGGGCCGCGTTCGCCACGGCCCGTCCCGCGCGCGTCGACTGGACCCTCGTGCGCACCGACCGGCCCGACGCCGACTCCGAGGAGACCGCGAGCGCGCTGCTGCGGCTCGTCGTGCGGGACCCCGTCCAGGAGAACGTCGGACGCGTGCTGAGCGGAGCCGCCGTCGAGCTGGCGCTCGCCAGTTACCCCGGCTTCCATGTGCTGGCACCCCCCGGGAAGGGCACGCCCTACGGGGTCTTCGAGGCGGCGTACGTCCCGCACACCGACGTCGGACAGGTGGCCGTCCTGAACGACGGCCGCCGGATCCCCGTGGCGCCGGCCCGCGACACCCTCGTACTCGACGGCGTTCCCGAGCCGCCGCTGCCCCGGCCGCTGCCCGAGGGGCCCGTGCGACGCGCCCCGCTCGGTCTGGTCGCCGGCGCCCGCAGCGGGGACAAGGGCGGGGACGCCAACGTCGGGGTCTGGGCCCGCACCGAGGACGCCTGGCGGTGGCTCGCCCACGAGCTGACCGCCGACCGGTTCCGGCAGCTGATCCCCGAAAGCCGTGAACTGGACGTCACCCGGCACACCCTGCCCCGCCTGCGCGCCCTCAACTTCGTCGTCGAGGGCATCCTCGGCGAGGGCGTCGCCGCCCAGCACCGTTTCGATCCGCAGGCCAAGGCCCTGGGCGAATGGCTGCGCTCCCGCCACCTGGACATCCCGGAGGCCCTCCTGTGACGGTCATCACCTCCACCCTGGACACCGCCGGCGCCGACTACCGGACCCACCGCGAGGCCATGCTCGCCAGGCTGGCCGATCTCGACACCGAGCACGCGAAGGCGATCGAGGGAGGCGGCCCGAAGTACGTCGAGCGGCACCGCGGGCGCGGCAAGCTCCTCGCCCGCGAGCGGATCGAGCTGCTCCTGGACCCCGACACGCCCTTCCTGGAGCTGTCACCACTGGCCGCCTGGGGCAGCGACCACGCGGTCGGCGCCTCCCTCGTCACCGGCATCGGGGTGGTGGCGGGGGTGGAGTGCCTGATCACGGCGAACGACCCGACCGTGCGCGGCGGTGCCAGCAATCCCTGGTCGCTGAAGAAGGCCCTGCGCGCCAACGACATCGCGCTCGCCAACCGGCTGCCCTGCGTCAGCCTGGTCGAGTCGGGCGGGGCGGACCTGCCGTCCCAGAAGGAGATCTTCATCCCCGGCGGCGCGGTCTTCCGCGACCTCACCCGGCTGTCCGCCGCCGGCATCCCCACCGTCGCCGTCGTCTTCGGCAACTCCACGGCCGGGGGTGCCTACATCCCCGGCATGTCCGACCACGTGATCATGGTCAAGGAGCGCGCGAAGGTGTTCCTCGGCGGGCCGCCCCTGGTGAAGATGGCGACCGGCGAGGAGAGCGACGACGAGTCCCTGGGCGGCGCGGAGATGCACGCGCGCGTGTCGGGCCTCGCCGACCACTTCGCCGTCGACGAGCGGGACGCCCTGCGCCAGGCCCGGCGCGTCGTGGCCCGCCTCAACCACCGCAAGGCGTACGCCGATCCGGGCCCGGCGGCTCCCCCCGTGTACGACCAGGAGGAGCTGCTCGGCATCGTGCCGGGGGATCTGCGCACCCCCTTCGACCCGCGCGAGGTCGTCGCCCGGATCGTCGACGCCTCCGACTTCGACGAGTTCAAGCCGCTCTACGGGACGAGCCTGGTCACCGGCTGGGCGACCCTGCACGGCTATCCCGTGGGAGTGCTGGCGAACGCCCGGGGGGTGCTCTTCAGCGAGGAGTCCCAGAAGGCCGCCCAGTTCATCCAGCTCGCCAACCAGCGCGACATCCCGCTGCTCTTCCTGCACCACACCACCGGCTACATGGTCGGCAAGGAGTACGAGCAGGGCGGCATCATCAAACACGGCGCGATGATGATCAACGCGGTGAGCAACAGCCGCGTGCCCCATCTCTCCGTGCTCCTGGGCGCGTCCTACGGCGCCGGCCACTACGGCATGTGCGGACGCGCCTACGACCCCCGCTTCCTGTTCGCCTGGCCCAGTGCCAAGTCCGCCGTCATGGGCCCGCAGCAGCTGGCCGGTGTCCTGTCGATCGTCGCCCGGCAGTCCGCGAGCGCGAAAGGACAGCCGTACGACGAGGACGCCGACGCCGCCCTGCGGGCCATGGTGGAGCAGCAGATCGAGTCCGAGTCCCTGCCGATGTTCCTGTCCGGGCGGCTGTACGACGACGGCGTCATCGATCCGCGCGACACCCGCACGGTCCTGGGCCTGTGCCTGTCAGCGATCCACACGGCGCCGTACGAGGGTGCGCGCGGCGGCTTCGGCGTCTTCCGGATGTGAGGGGTTCCATGATCGCGAGTCTTCTGGTCGCCAACCGGGGCGAGATCGCCTGCCGGGTCTTCCGCACCTGCCGTGACCTGGGAATCCGAACCGTCGCCGTGCACTCCGACGCCGACGAGAACGCCCTGCACGCGCGCGTGGCCGACACGACGGTACGACTGCCGGGCGAGGCGCCCGCCGACACGTACCTGCGCGGCGACCTGATCGTGCGGGCGGCCGTCGCCGCCGGCGCGGACGCCGTGCACCCCGGCTACGGTTTCCTCTCCGAGAACGCCGGCTTCGCCCGTGCCGTCCTCGACGCGGGCCTGCTCTGGATCGGCCCGCCGCCGGAAGCGATCGAGGCGATGGCGTCCAAGACGCGCGCCAAGGAACTGCTGGGCATCCCGTCGCTGCCGCAGGTCACCGAGGCCGACCTGCCGGTGCTGGTGAAGGCGGCGGCGGGCGGCGGCGGGCGCGGGATGCGGGTCGTACGACGGCTCGCCGACCTGGACGCGGAACTGGCCGCCGCCCGCGCCGAGGCCGCGAGCGCCTTCGGGGACGGCGAGGTGTTCGTGGAGCCCTATGCGGAGGGCGGCCGCCATGTCGAGGTGCAGATCCTCGCCGACACGCACGGCACGGTCTGGCCGCTGGGCACCCGGGACTGCTCCCTCCAGCGCCGCCACCAGAAGGTCGTCGAGGAGGCCCCGGCCCCGGGCCTGCCGGCCGCGCTCACCGAGGAGCTGTACGCGACGGCCGTACGCGCCGCGCGGTCCGTGTCCTACGCCGGCGCCGGCACGGTCGAGTTCCTCGTGGCCGACGGCAGGGCCCACTTCCTGGAGATGAACACCCGCCTCCAGGTCGAACACCCCGTCACGGAGGCGGTGTTCGGCGTCGACCTGGTCGCCCTGCAACTGCGGATCGCCGAGGGCGCCGCACTCGACGCCGACCCGCCGCTGCCGTCCGGCCACGCCGTCGAGGCCCGCCTCTACGCCGAGGACCCGGCGACCGACTGGACCCCCCAGACCGGCACCCTGCACCGCCTGGCCGTTCCGGAGGGCGTGCGCCTGGACACGGGCTACGAGGACGGCGACTCCGTCGGCGTCCACTACGACCCCATGCTGGCCAAGGTCATCGCCCACGCGCCCACGCGCGCGGAGGCCGTCCGCAAGCTCGCCGGCGCCCTGGAGAGGGCGACCCTGCACGGCCCGGTCACCAACCGGGACCTCCTCGTACGCTCCCTGCGGCACCCGGAGTTCACCACCGCCCGCATGGACACCGGCTTCTACGACCGCCACCTCGCGGACCTCACGAAGCCCGCCCCCGACCCGCACGCCCCGCTCGCCGCGGCCCTGGCCGACGCCCACGGCCGCTCCCGCTTCGGCGGCTGGCGCAACGTTCCTTCGCAGCCGCAGGTCAAGCGCTACGCGAGGGCGGGGGAGGAGACCGAGGTCCGTTACCGGCACACGCGAAAGGGCCTGGAGGCCGACGGGCCGCGGGTCGTCCACGCCGACGCGGGTCTCGTCGTCCTCGAAGTGGAAGGCGTACGGCGCACGTTCGAGGTCGCGCGCTACGACGACCAGGTGTACGTGAACAACACAGCCCTGACAGCCCTGCCCCGCTTCCCCGACCCGGCCGCCCACCTGGCCCCGGGCTCCTTGCTGGCCCCGATGCCCGGCACGGTCGTCCGCGTGGCCGAGGGCCTGGAGCCCGGATCCCCCGTACAGGCCGGGGACCCCCTCCTGTGGCTGGAGGCGATGAAGATGGAACACCGGATCACGGCTCCGGTGACGGGGACGCTGAGCGCCCTGGAGGTCCTTGCCGGCCAGCAGGTCGCGGTCGGCGCACTGCTGGCGGTGGTCAAGCCGGCGTAGGGGCGCGGGAACCGCGCGACCAGCCACGACGAAGCCCGCAGACGAAGGAGTCCCGTGAGCCCCGTGATCGAAACCGAAGAACACCAGGCCCTCCGCGCCGCCGTCGCCGCCCTCGGCACCCGCCACGGCCGCCACCACGACCGGGAAGCCCTCTGGTCCGAGGCCGGCGCACTCGGCTACCTCGGCGTCAGCCTCCCCGAGGAGTACGGCGGCGGAGGCGGCGGCATCACCGAACTCTCCCTCGTCCTGGAGGAACTCGGCGCGGCCGGCTGCCCGCTGCTCATGATGGTCGTCTCCCCGGCCATCTGCGGCACGGTGATCGCCCGCTTCGGCACCGGGGAACAGAAGCGCGCGTGGCTCCCCGGACTCGCCGACGGCACCCGCACCATGGCCTTCGGCATCACCGAGCCCGACGCCGGCTCCAACAGCCACCGCATCACCACCACCGCCCGCCGCGACCGGGACACCGGGGACTGGCTCCTCACCGGCCGCAAGGTGTTCATCTCCGGCGTGGACATCGCCGACGCCACCCTCATCGTCGGCCGCACCGAGGATGCCCGTACCGGCCGCCTCAAGCCGTGCCTGTTCATCGTCCCGCGCGACACCCCCGGCTTCACCCGCCGCCGCATCGACATGGAACTCACCGCCGCGGAGAAGCAGTTCGAACTCACCCTGGACGACGTACGGCTGCCCGCCGACGCGCTCGTCGGCGACGAGGACGCGGGCCTCCTCCAGCTCTTCGCCGGTCTCAACCCCGAACGTGTCATGACGGCCGCCTTCGCGATCGGCATGGGCCGCTACGCGCTCACGCAGGCGATCGCCTACGCCCGCGACCGCACGGTCTGGGACACCCCCATCGGCGCCCACCAGGCCATCGCCCACCCGCTCGCCCAGGCGCACATCGACCTGGAACTCGCCCGCCTGATGACGCGGAAGGCGGCCCACCTGTACGACGCGGGGGACGACGCGGGCGCCGGCGAGGCCGCCAACATGGCCAAGTACGCGGCCGGGGAGGCCTGTGTGAAGGCGGTCGACCAGGCCGTGCACACCCTCGGCGGCAACGGCCTCACACGGGAGTTCGGGCTCGCCTCGCTGATAACGGCGGCCCGCGTGGCTCGTATTGCTCCGGTGAGCCGGGAGATGATTCTCAACTACGTCTCCCACCAGACCCTCGGCCTGCCCAAGTCGTACTGAGCGGCGCCGTGCCGCGCGAGGAGGAACCGTGTTCCGCAGCGAGTACGCAGACGTCCCGCCCGTAGACCTCCCCATCCACGACGCGGTGCTGGGCCGCGCGGCGGAGTTCGGTGACGCCCCCGCCCTGATCGACGGCACCGACGGCACCACCCTCACCTACGACCAGCTGGACCGCTTCCACCGCCGGATCGCCGCCGCCCTGGCCGAGGCGGGCGTCCGCAAGGGGGACGTCCTCGCGCTGCACAGCCCCAACACGGTCGCCTACCCGACCGCGTTCTACGCCGCCACGCGCGCGGGTGCCTCCGTCACGACCGTGCACCCGCTGGCCACGCCGGAGGAGTTCGCCAAGCAGCTCACCGACTCCGCCGCCCGCTGGATCGTCACGGTCTCGCCGCTGCTGGGGACCGCCCGCCGGGCCGCCGAACTCGCCGGCGGCGTCCAGGAGATCTTCGTCTGCGACAGCGCCACCGGGCACCGCTCGCTCATCGCCATGCTCGCCTCGGCCGCCCCCGAACCGCGGGTCGCCATCGACCCGGTGACGGACGTGGCCGTCCTGCCGTACTCCTCGGGCACCACCGGCGTCCCCAAGGGCGTGATGCTCACGCACCGCCAGATCGCCACCAACCTCGCCCAGCTCGAACCCGCCCTGTCGGCCGGCCCCGGCGACCGCGTCCTCGCGGTCCTCCCGTTCTTCCACATCTACGGTCTGACGGCCCTCATGAACGGGCCCCTGCGCAACGGCGCCACCGTCGTCGTCCTGCCCCGCTTCGACCTGGAGACGTTCCTCGCGGCCATCCAGGACCACCGCATCACCGGCCTGTACGTCGCCCCGCCGATCGTCCTGGCCCTCGCCAAGCACCCGGCGGTCGCCCAGTACGACCTCTCCTCCCTGCGGTACATCATCAGCGCCGCCGCCCCGCTGGACGCGACGCTCGCCGCCGCCTGCTCGCAGCGGCTCGGCCTGCCGCCCGTCGGCCAGGCGTACGGCATGACCGAACTGTCCCCGGGCACCCACGTCGTCCCCCTGGACGCCATGGCCGAGGCGCCCGCCGGGACCGTCGGCAAGCTCATCGCCGGCACCGAGATGCGGATCGTGTCCCTCGACGACCCCGGCAAGGACCTCGGCATCGGCGAGGCCGGCGAGATCCTCATCCGCGGCCCCCAGGTCATGAAGGGCTACCTGGGCCGCCCCGACGACACCGCCGCGATGATCGACCCCGACGGCTGGCTGCACACCGGGGACGTCGGACACGCCGACGCCGGCGGCTGGCTGTTCGTCGTCGACCGGGTGAAGGAACTCATCAAGTACAAGGGCTTCCAGGTGGCCCCCGCCGAACTGGAGGCGCTCCTGCTCACCCACCCCGGCATCGCCGACGCCGCCGTCATCGGCGTCTGCAACGAGGACGGCAACGAGATCCCGCACGCGTACGTGGTCCGCCAGCCGGCCGCCACCGGCCTCTCCGAAGGAGAGGTCATGATGTACGTCGCCGAACGCGTCGCCCCCTACAAGCGCGTCCGTCACGTCACCTTCATCGCCGGGGTGCCGAGGGCGGCCTCCGGCAAGATCCTGCGCCGCCGGCTCCGGGAGCGCACATGAGGGCCCTGGTCGGGCGCACGCGCGCGCGGGGCGTCGAGACCCTCACCCTGGACTCGCCGCACCACCGCAACGCCCTCTCGGCGGCCCTCGTGGGGGAACTCGCCGCCGCCCTGGCCGACTGCGCGAAGGACACCGGCGTACGCGCCGTCGTCCTCACCCACACCGGCACCACCTTCAGCGCGGGCGCCGACCTGCGCGACCCCCCGCACCCGGACGCGCTGGTGGGCCTGCTGCGGCAGATCGTGGAGCTGCCCAGGCCGGTGCTGGCCCGGGTCACCGGGCACGTCCGCGCGGGCGGCCTGGGCCTGCTGGCCGCCTGCGACCTGGCCGCCGCCTCCACCGCGTCCACCTTCGCCTTCACGGAGGTCCGCATCGGCGTGGCGCCCGCGGTCGTCTCGCTGCCGGTGATCCCCCGCGCCGACCCGCGCGCCCTGGCCCGCTACTGCCTCACCGGCGAACGCTTCGACGCGGCCGAGGCCGCCCGGATCGGCCTGCTGACGGCGGCGGGGGACGACGTGGACGACGTCCTCGCACCCGTCCTCGACGGTCTGCGCCGCTCCTCCCCGCAGGGCCTGGCGGAGACGAAACGGCTGCTCACGGCTAGGGTGCTGGAAGCCTTCGACCGGGACGCGGCCGAGCTGACCGCGCTCTCGGCCCGGCTGTTCGCCTCCGCCGACGCCCGCGAGGGCATGACGGCCTTCCTCGAACGACGGGATCCGCCATGGGTGCTGTGAACACGGTCGACCGTGCGCCCAAGCAGGACCGCAGCCGGGCCACCCGGCAGCGGCTCCTGGAAGCCGCCGTGGCCTGCCTCGCCGCACACGGCTGGGCGGGCTCCACGGTCACCGTCGTCGCCGAACGCGCCGGCGTCTCCCGCGGCGCCGCCCAGCACCACTTCCCGACCCGCGAGGACCTCTTCACGGCGGCCGTCGAGTACGTGGCGGAGGAACGCTCCACGGCCCTGCGCGCCCTCTTCCCCGACGGCACGGCGGGCGACCGCCGCGCGGTCGTGTCCGCCCTGGTCGACCTCTACACCGGCCCCCTGTTCCGCGCCGCCCTCCACCTCTGGGTCGCCGCCTCCAACGAGCCACAGCTGCGCCCACGGGTGACCGAGCTGGAGGCCCGCGTCGGCCGCGAGACCCACCGGATCGCGGTGGAACTCCTCGGCGCCGACGAGTCCCGCCCCGGCGTCCGCGAGACGGTCCAGGGCCTGCTCGACATGGCCCGCGGCCTCGGACTGGCCAACCTCCTCACGGACGACGCCGGCCGCCGGGAGCGGGTGGTGGCGCAGTGGGCGGGGCTGCTGGACGGGACACTGGGCTGAGGCCGCCGTCGGCGGCCCGCCCCCGGCTCACGGACTGAGCCGCTCCACCCGCCAGCTCCCGTCCGCCTCCGCCACGTACCGCAACCGGTCGTGCAGCCGGTTCTCGCGGCCCTGCCAGAACTCCACCGACCGCGGGGCCACCCGGAAGCCGCCCCAGTGCGGCGGCACCGGCACCTGCTCGCCCTCCGGGTAGCGGGCGGTCAGCTCCGCGTACGACGCGTCCAGGCCGTCGCGGCCCGCGATCACCGAGGACTGCGCGCTGGCCCACGCGCCGAGCTGGGAGCCGTGCGGGCGGGTGCGGAAGTACGCGGCGGTCTCGTCGCGCCCGGTGCGCCGCGCGACGCCCGTGACGATGACCTGGCGGGCCATCGGATGCCAGGGGAACAGCAGCGCGACGTACGGGTTCTCCGCCAGGTCGCGGGCCTTGCGGGAGCCGTAGTTGGTGTAGAAGACGAAGCCCCGCTCGTCGAAGTGCTTCAGCAGCACGGTCCGGGAACTGGGCCGGCCCTCGGCGTCCGCCGTGGACACGATCATGGCGTTCGGCTCGAACAGACGGCCCTCCGTCGCGGCCTGCCGGAACCAGCGCGCGAACTGCTCCACCGGTGTGGCGGCCAGGCCGGTCTCGGCGAGTCCCTCCGCCCGGTACTGCGCGCGCATGGAGGCGGGATCGGGGGAGACGGTGTGTGCGTCGGTCACATGGTCATCCTGCCGTATCGCACACCACCGCACCGAAGGTGGCACTGAGTGCCGCGACCACTCCCCAAAGGTGGCACTCGGGGATATGGTGCAGTTGCCGTCCCGGTGGGTGACCGTCGGCCGTACGGGGCACAACCGGGGTGACCGCCAGGACCGCGAGTCCCGCACCGGACCGTGGATCCGCCGGCGCCATCCGTCGTACACATTGCGTCGTACCCATCACGTCGTACCCATCACGTCGTACACATCACGAGGAGCCGCCTGATGTCCGACTTCGTACCCGGTCTCGAAGGAGTCGTCGCGTTCGAGACGGAGATCGCCGAACCGGACAAGGAGGGCGGCGCCCTGCGGTACCGGGGCGTCGACATCGAGGACCTGGTCGGCCACGTCTCCTTCGGCAACGTCTGGGGCCTGCTCGTCGACGGCGCCTTCAACCCCGGCCTGCCGCCCGCCGAACCGTTCCCGATCCCGGTCCACTCCGGCGACATCCGGGTCGACGTGCAGTCGGCGCTCGCCATGCTGGCGCCCGTGTGGGGCCTGCGGCCGCTGCTGGACATCGACGCCGCCCAGGCCCGCGAGGACCTGGCCCGGGCCGCTGTCATGGCGCTGTCCTACGTCGCCCAGTCCGCCCGCGGGCCGGGCCTGCCCATGGTCCCGCAGCGCGAGATCGACAAGGCCCGGTCCGTCGTCGAACGCTTCATGATCCGCTGGCGCGGGGAGCCCGACCCCAAGCACGTGGCGGCCGTGGACGCGTACTGGACGTCGGCGGCCGAGCACGGCATGAACGCGTCCACCTTCACGGCGCGGGTGATCGCGTCGACGGGCGCGGACGTGGCAGCCGCGCTGTCGGGCGCCGTGGGAGCGATGTCCGGCCCGCTGCACGGCGGCGCCCCCTCCCGCGTGCTCGGCATGATCGAGGAGATCGAGCGGACGGGCGACGCTGAGGCCTACGTCAAGCAGGCCCTCGACAAGGGCGAACGCCTCATGGGCTTCGGACACCGCGTCTACCGCGCCGAGGACCCGCGCGCGCGGGTGCTGCGCCGCACCGCCCGCGAACTCGGCGCGCCCCGCTTCGAGATCGCCGAGGCCCTGGAGAAGGCGGCTCTCGCGGAACTCCACGCCCGCCGCCCCGACCGCGTCCTCGCGACCAACGTCGAGTTCTGGGCCGCCATCGTCCTCGACTTCGCCGAGGTCCCGGCCCACATGTTCACCTCGATGTTCACCTGCGCCCGCACCGCGGGCTGGTCGGCCCACATCCTGGAACAGAAGCGCACCGGCCGCCTGGTCCGCCCGTCGGCCCGCTACATCGGCCCGGGCACGCGCGACCCGCAGGAGATCGAGGGGTACGGCGGCATCACGGGCTGAGCCCCGCCGAGCCCGGCGGAGCCCCGCACGCAGACGACCCGCGAACTCGGGTCCCTCCGCCTCACGGCGGAGAAGCCGGCCGGACGTACCGGCGAGCTCGCGGGTCGGGTGACTGCGTTGGGATTGGGCCGGCTGCGTGTGTCTCGCACACGCTGGTCCGGCACCGCACTCGGTGTGGTGACGGGCCGCTTAGCCCGCAGCCACCTCGCGCGTCCGGGTTTCACTCATGTACCCGATCACCTCCTTTCCTGCGTGAGTCACACCTTAGGAACCGCTCGGGCACGGATCAACCGGTTTTCCGGAAGTCGACCGAAGGGCGGACTGACGGGAAGACCCGAGGGAAGACGATCCGGGGATCGACCTGCGGCGGGAGCTGTCCGCGGGGTAGGAGTGGTGCGACGGAGCGATTTTGGGCCACAACGATTTTCTCCATCTTGTGGGAACCCGGTGTGTGCTGGGTCACGTTCCAGTTGAATGATGGTGAGTGAGCGAACCGACGTGCGGTACGCGCGGACGCGGCAGCCTGCAGGGGGTCCAGGTGAGTGCTTCCCGGCGTAGTGGGACCACCGACGAGATCGGGCCGGACGAGCCCGAGCGGGACGGTCCGGAGGGCTCGGACGGCTCGGATCTGCTGGCCGCGCTCCTCGACGGGATGGACGCGGCCCTGTGCGCCTTCGACGCGGACGGGGTGGTGACCCACTGGAACCGCGAGGCGGAGCGGATCCTCGGGTGGACCGCGGACGAGGCCGTGGGACGGCACGGCTTCGCCGGGTGGGCGGTGCGCAGCGCCGACGCCGAGGACGTCGAGGGACGGCTGCTGTCCGTCATGCACGCGCCCGGCCGCCAGGTGCACGAGTTCGCCCTGCTGACCAAGGACGGCGGGCGGGTGCTCGTCCGGACACAGTCGGCGGCCGTGCGCGGACCCGACGGGAAACCGGCCGGCGTGTACTGCGCGTTCAGCGAGGTGCACACACAGATCGACCTGGAACGGTCCATCGCCCTGAGCGAGGCGCTGTTCGAGGACGCGAGCTGGGGTGTCGTGCTCGTCGACGTCGATCTGCGGCCCGCCGTGGTCAACGCGCACGCGGCCCGGGCGCTCGGCATCGGGCGTACGTCGGTGCTGGGGCGGCCCCTCGGGGAACTGCTCGCGCAGGGCGTGGAGGAACTGGAGAGCGCGCTCACCCATGTGCTGGCCGAGGGTGCGCCGCCGGCGCCCGCCGAGATCTGGGTGAGCGTGCGGACTCCGGACGGCGAGAAGCGGCGCTGCTGGCGCTGCGGGTTCGTCCGGCTGGCCTCGCCGCTCGCGGAGGAGCCCGTCCCGCTGGGCGTGGGCTGGCTCTTCCAGGACGTCACCGAGGGCAAGCAGGCCGAGCAGGAGGCGTCGCTGCTGCGCTTCCGCACCAACCAGCTGCACCGGGCGGCGCGGGCCGCCGCCGAGTGCGAGGACCCGCGCGAGGCGGCCGCCGTCCACCTGGACTTCGCGCTCGCCGGCTTCGCCGACCACGCGCTGATCGACCGGGTGGCGGGCGGCACGGTGGCCGACGGGGAGGCGACGGGGCCGCTGCGGCTGGTGCGGATCGCCGCGACGCCCTCCGGCGCGCCCGGACCGAGCCTGCTGACCGGAGAGGCGGGCCTGCCGGTGCGCTACCTGGAGGGGCACCCGGCGCTGCAGTGCGTGGAGCGGATCGGGTCCGTGCGGGCCAGCGCGGGGGCCGCCCCGGCCGAGGAGGCGCGCGGGTGGGCCCTGGCCCGGCAGTGGCCGCAAGACGCGGTGCACGCGCTGTGCGCGGTGCTGCGGAGCCGGGGGCGGACGCTGGGCGTCGTGACGTTCCTGCGGGGATCCGGCCGGAGCCAGTTCGAGCGCGGCGACGCGGTGTACGCGGAGGACGTGGCCGTACGGATCGCCGGAGCGCTGGACCTGGGCGAGACGCTGGGGCGCGGGTAGGAACGCCTTCCGGGGCTGAGAGCAGCCGGTCCGGCGTGTGAGGACGAGGCCCCTTCAGGGCCGAAGCGGGGGTCTGGGGGCGTCGGCGCAGCCCCCAGGGACCGGACGGGAAGGGGAGGCGGGGGCCGGGGCGGGGGCGAAAACCGCTTTGACTGGCTGAGGCCCGGCGCCGGCGGTGGTCTCAGCGCCGGTAGAAGATGCGGTCGCCGTACTTCTCGAACACCCGCCCGTTCCACTCGTGCCCTCCGTCGACGTTGCCCGAGCGCAGGAGCGGCGGCTCGACGCCCTGGGCGGCCAGGGTGCCGGCGGCGGTGGCCATGACCGCCTGGAGGAGGGCCGCCGTGACGACCGTGGAAGCGGGGGCGAAGGGGGCCGGGACGGTGTCGAGGGCGAGTTCCGCGTCGCCGACGGCGATCTTGGAGTCGAGGACGACGTCGCAGTGGTCCTTCAGGTACGTGCCGGAGACATGGCGGGACGTCGTCTCCGAGGCGTACGCCACCGACGTCACGCCGATGACCCGCACGCCCAGGGCACGGGCGCTCACGGCCATTTCCACGGGCAGCGCGTTGCGGCCGGAGAGGGAGACGATCACGAGGGCGTCGCCCGCGCGGAGCGGCGAGCAGTCGAGCACGGCGCTCGCGAGGCCGTCGACGCGCTCCAGGGCCGAGCCGAGGGTGGCCGGCATCACGTCGACGCCGACGACGCCGGGGACGGCCAGCAGGTTCATCAGGGCGAGACCGCCCGCGCGGTAGACGACGTCCTGCGCGGCGAGCGAGGAGTGACCGGCGCCGAAGGCGAACAGACGGCCGCCGGAGATCACGGTGTCCGCGAGCAGGTTCCCGGCCGCCTCGATGGACGCGGCCTCCTCGTCCCGCACCCGCCGCAACAGGCCGATCGCGGCGTCGAAGAACTGGCCGGACAGCGTGCCGTCGCTCATGCGGGCCCCTTCGGAGCGTCAGGTGGATCGATCGGAGCGTCAGGTGGATCGAGGTGAGGTCTGTGCCGCGGATCACGGTGCGGTCTGGACCAGTGGGATGTCAATACGGCCGCAGATCCCCCGCGTAACCTCTCGGTTTCCACGGCGCGGCACGGTTGTCCGTGGTATCCGGCAGAATTGAGTCCAGGGCCAGCGCACGAGCCGGGAAGCTGTCGTGCTTCCGGCAGATCTCATCAAGGGGCACGTATGTCCGGACTGATCGACACCACGGAGATGTATCTCCGCACCATCCTCGAGCTGGAGGAGGAAGGTGTGGTCCCCATGCGCGCCCGGATCGCCGAGCGACTCGACCAGAGCGGCCCGACCGTCAGCCAGACGGTGGCGCGGATGGAGCGTGACGGCCTCGTGTCCGTCGCCACCGACCGCCACCTGGAGCTCACCGACGAGGGCCGCCGGCTGGCCACGCGCGTGATGCGCAAGCACCGCCTCGCCGAGTGCCTGCTCGTCGACGTGATCGGCCTGGAGTGGGAGCAGGTGCACGCCGAGGCGTGTCGCTGGGAGCACGTGATGAGCGAGGCCGTCGAGCGGCGCGTTCTGGAACTGCTCCGGCATCCCACCGAGTCGCCGTACGGCAACCCGATCCCCGGCCTGGAGGAGCTCGGCGAGAAGGACGGCGCCGACCCCTTCCTCGACGAGGGCATGGTGTCGCTGGCCGACCTCGACCCGGGCCTGGAGGGCAAGACGGTCGTGGTGCGCCGGATCGGCGAGCCGATCCAGACGGACGCCCAGCTGATGTACACCCTGCGCCGGGCGGGCGTGCAGCCCGGCTCGGTGGTGAGCGTGACGGAGTCGGCGGGCGGTGTGCTCGTGGGCAGCGGCGGCGAGGCGGCCGAACTGGAGTCGGACGTCGCCTCGCACGTGTTCGTCGCCAAGCGCTGAGCCGGGCGCCGCGTGCGGGGGCGCGGCACCGGCCGCGCGAACTGCGCCGATGCCCCGAGCGGCAGTCAACTCGTGGGGGAGAGGAGGCACTTGTGGCCTTCCGGCGATGTCGTCGAATCCGAGATTCAGTATGCCGAATCGCAGCGCCCGGACGCTGCGCGTGCGAGGCTGTCGCGTGAGGCATATGACCTGAGGGGCTCTTGGCGCCGGTCGGCAGCGATGCCGGTTCGGCCGGGGAGGGGGCGGGGACGATGTGCCGTGAGCGTGGAGAGGGCCCCGGCGCCGTGTGGCGCCGGGGCCTGTCCTCCCCTGTGCTGACCCGGAGCCCCGAGCTCTCAGGGTCATCCCCTGCGGACCGATGTCCCCGAGCGGTCCGCCTCCCGCTGAAGATCTCCCCTCGGTGGCGGCGATCATTCCTTGAGCGAGGTCACTCGAACGAGGGGTGTTGTCGGCGAGAACGCCATCTTCGAATGGGCATTCGATAGTGTGCGGGTGACGCATCGCGTGGAATGCGCGCTTCAAGGGTGTGGACAGGCACGACGGACACGGCAGGCAGGACGCGGTTCACAGGACCGTCCGCCCCGAGCGGGAGCGAGCGGTCCGAGCGGAGCTAGGGGGGTGCCAGGACCTATGGCGCGGCGCATCGACGTGATCGGGGCGGGCGGCGTACGCCTCGCGGCCTGGGAGTTCGGCGACCCTCCCAAGACCGACCCGGTGAAGGACGGACCAGGGCAGGCCGAGCGGGGACCCGGGGTGCTGTTATTGCACGGGCTGATGGGTCGCGCCTCCCACTGGGCGTCCACGGCCCGCTGGCTCTCCGAGCGGCACCGCGCCGTCGCCCTCGACCAGCGCGGCCACGGCCGGAGCGACAAGCCCCCGCGAGCCGCCTACACCCGCGAGGCCTACGTCGAGGACGCCGAGGCCGCCCTCGAACAGCTGGGTCTCGGCCCGGCCGTCCTCGTCGGTCACGCCATGGGTGCCCTGACCGCCTGGCAGCTCGCCGCCAAGCGCCCCGACCTGGTCCGCGGGGTGATCATCTGTGACATGCGGGCCTCCGCGCTCGGCGCGGCCTCGCAGCGCGAGTGGGAGGACTGGTTCAAGGCCTGGCCCGTCCCCTTCGCCACGCTCGCCGACGTCCGCAAGTGGTTCGGCGAGGACGACCCCTGGGTGGAGCGCCCGAACCCGGCCCGCGGCGAGTTCTACGCCGAGGTCATGCAGGAGTCCCCCGACGGCTGGCGCCCGGTCTTCGAACCGGAGCAGATGCTGGAGTCCCGCGACACCTGGGTGTACGACGCGCACTGGGAGGAGCTCGCCCAGGTGCGCTGCCCCGCCCTGGTGGTCCGCGGCCTCGACGGCGAACTGGGCCGCGCCGAGGCCCAGGAGATGGTCCGCGTCCTGCCCCGGGGCGAGTACGCGGAAGTCGCGGACGCCGGCCACCTCGTGCACTACGACCAGCCGGAAGCCTGGCGCAGCGCCATCGAGCCCTTCCTGGACGGCATCCTCACAGACCTCAAGAGCTGACGTTCCCCGCCGCCGCACTTCCCCGCCCACGCCCCGGCCGCCCGACTGGCCTGGGCGGGCGTCCCGGCGTCGGGGGCGCGGCGGACGCGGTCAGGGCCACCGGCGCGGGCGTGGCCCCCGTCGGCATCGTGGATGCCGGGACCGGGCCGCCACCCCCTGCCGGATCACCCCGTCCCCCGAGGCCTCCGTCCCCGGGTTCACCCCTTGCTGACCGCCGCCAGGATCTCCGGCAGTTGCCGGGCCGTCCGGGGGGCCGCCAGGCGTAGGCCTCCCACGGTGACCGCCGTCCCGTAGACCGCCCCCACCGGCAGCAGCAGCCAGCTCCACTCGTCGCCGCCGTCGCTGACGTTCAGCCAGATCGTCCCGGCGATGACGGGGGCGCACAGCAGGGCCGCCGAGACCATGCCGCCCAGGATGGCCATGAAGGCGAGCCCGGACTGGCCGGGGGCCACGTTCTTGTAGCCCTCCTGCGGGATGGAGTACGGGAAGCGCGCCGACGTCCACGCCCCGGTCGCCAGCATCGCCCCGAGCAGCGCGAAGGACAGCCCGAGCACTTCCGGCAGCTTCGGCCAGTCACCGAGCAGCGCCGTCGTCAGGACGGTCACCAGGGTGGCGTACGGCAGGGTGATCACCAGCAGCGCGAGGGCCCGCGCGCGCAGCTCGACGTACGCGTCCCGGGTCGACGAGATCGTCATCGCGACCATCCAGAACGCGGACGTGTCCTGCCCGAACTGGTTGTACATCTGCACGCCCAGCATCCCGGCGGCGAAGCACGCGAAGTAGATCGAGCCGGTGCCCTGCAGGGCGTTGAAGACGGGCACGATCAGACCGATGGCGAGGGAGGTCACCCAGGCCGCCTTGGTCTTGGGGTCGCGCCACACATAGCGCAGGCTGCGCTCCATGACCGTGCCGGTGCGGCCGGGCGGCAGCAGGCGGGACAGGCCCGTCGAATTCCGCCCACGGCTTCGGGAGTCGGCGGCCTGGAGGGTGGAGCCGTCCGGCGCGGTCATCAGCCGGGTCAGATGCCGCGACCACAGGGCGAGCAGCCCCGCTAGGGCGGCGGCCGACAGGGCGAGCTGGAGGACGGCGACGCCGTACGACCCCTCGCTCGCGGAGTCCGCCGCCCCGATCGCCGAGGCAGGCGGCAGCCACCTGAGGATGTCGGCCGGCCCGTCGAGCTGGGCCAGCCCGCCCGAACCGAGCCGCTGCGCACCGAAGTTCACGACCTGCGCGCCGACCGCGATGACCAGTCCGCTGAGCACCGCCAGATCCCGGCCCTTGCGGCTGGTCAGCAGCCGGACGTTGGCGACCGCGACGGCCCGCGCGAGGGCCACGCACACCAGCAGCGCGAGCACGGCACCGACGACGCCCACGACGTACGCCGCACCCCCGTGCGCGACCGAGACGACGGAACCGGCGAGCATGCACAGCGTGAACAGCGGCCCGATGCCGACCAGGGAGGACACGAGCAGCGCCCGCACCAGCGGCCGGGGCCGCAGCGGGAGCATCACCAGCCGGGTCGGGTCGAGGGTCTCGTCGCCGCCGGGGAAGAACAGCGGCATCACCGCCCAGCCGGCCGCCAGCACCGCCACCAGCAGCACGACCAGGGAGCCGGCGTGCGCGTGTCCGCGCAGCGCGATCAGGCCGATCAGCTGGAGCACGGAGAAGAGCAGCACGGCGACGGCCGAACCGATGTAGGCGGCCCGCCGCCCGGCGGACTGCTTGAGCCCGTTGCGCAGCAGGGACAGCTTCAGCCGTACGACGACGGGAGTGAGGTCCGCCGCCGGGGCGGGGGTGCCCTCGGCGCTCATCGGGCCGCCCCGCCGCCCAGCCAGTCCAGGTCGGACCCGGTGTCCCGGCCGTGCGCGCCGACCAGTTCGAGGAACGCCCGCTGCAACGACGGCGCGTCACCGCGCACCTCGGCGAGCGTCCCGTGGGCGCGGATGCGGCCGGCGGCCATGACGGCCACCCAGTCGCACAGCGACTCGACCAGCTCCATCACATGGGAGGAGAAGACGACGGTGGCACCGGAGGCGGTGTACCGCTCCAGCACCCCGCGGATGGTCTGGGCCGACACCGGGTCGACGCCCTCGAACGGCTCGTCGAGGAAGAGCACTTCGGGATTGTGGAGGAGCGCGGTCGCGAGCCCGATCTTCTTGCGCATGCCGGTCGAGTAGTCGACGACGAGCTTGTGCTGGGCCCCGGCCAGGTCGAGGACGTCGAGGAGCTGGGTGGTCCGTTTGTCCACCTCGGCGCCGGGCAGTCCGCGCAACCGCCCGTTGTAGGCGAGCAGTTCACGCCCCGACAGCCGCTCGAACAGCCGCAGCCCCTCCGGCAGCACCCCGATCCGGGCCTTCACCTCGACCGGGTCCCGCCACACGTCCCGCCCGGCGATCTCCACCGACCCCTGATCGGGCCTGAGCAGCCCGGTCACCATCGACAGCGTGGTGGTCTTCCCGGCCCCGTTCGGCCCGACGAGCCCGATGAACTTCCCCGCGGGCAGTTCCAGATCGATCCCGGCCACGGCCACCTGCTGCCCGAACCGCTTCCAGAGCCCCTGTACGCGTACGGCGGCTGTCCCCACCACTGCTCCCGACGTCATGCCAGAACCCTACGGTCAGGGGGCCCGGCCCAGGGGCGCGGGGAACCGCGCGACCGGCCCCGCCTGCCCGCAGCCGCCGACAAAGGGCACGAGGCGGGACACAAGGCGCTACCGGTCCCGCCCGCACGCATAGGCGAGCGGCGAGATCAACTCCTCCACATCCGGCAGCCACCGGTTGGCCGGCGTGGGCCGGCACGCCCACTGCACGGCACCCGAGGACCCCAGCCGCGTGGGCGGCCCGGCCACGTAGGAACCCTCGCCCAGCGCGACGAGGTCCAGCGACGAGGGGGACCAGCCCAGCTTGCGCACCAGCTCCGGAACCTTCACCGACGCGCCCGGCAGCACGAAGAACTGCATCCGCCGGTCCGGCGTCAGCGTCACCGGACCCAGCGTCAGCTCCATCCGCTCCATCCGCGCCAGGGCGAGGAACCCGGCCGTCTCCGGCACGGAGACCGCGTCGAACGTACGGCCCGTGGGCAGCAGGATCGACGCCGTCGGCTGCTTCTGCCACATCCGGCGCGCCACGGTCGCACTGCCGGTCGCCTGTGTCGGCCAGTCCGCGCGCGCCGGATGCGCGCCGGGTACGGCGCACGCGGCGTCGCCGCACGAGCAGCGTTGCACCCCGTCCGCCGCTTCCAGCCAGGTCCCGGGAAAGACGTCCCAGTGGCGCTCCTCGGCGTAGCGTACGGCTGTATCCAGCAGCGATTCCCCGCGCTGCTTCGGAATCTGAGCGGCTTCGGTGCCCGCGATCGTCTCTTCCACGCTCCTCTCAACTCCCGCGCCCACCTCGGGTTACGGCTGTAGCGCGCGCGGGGGAGGAGCATCGGTTCCGCATCTGGGGCGCATGGATGCATGTGCGGGGGCGCGCGGGAGGAATCGGAGCGAGAGCCGGGTAACCAGGTGGGGGGTGGCAACCGCCTTTACCCCGGCAATCCGCGCAAGCCTCGCATTTTCGTCCTGCGTGCGGGGCATTGATCTTCACGGCCGGATCTTCCCGTTCCTGTCGTTCCTGAGGAGTTCGAGAAGTCCGTCCGTGGAAGACACGTCAACTCGGTGCGCGGGCAGGCACCGCAGCCACAGGGGGTACGCCATGGCCGCAAGGCCTCTCGTCGCGCGGCAGCCGAACGAACGGCTGCAGGCGCTCATCCAGGAAGCGGGCTGCTCGAACGCCGGGCTCGCCCGCCGGGTCAACATGTGCGGCGCCGAGCACGGACTCGATCTCCGGTACGACAAGACGTCGGTGGCGCGCTGGCTGCGCGGACAGCAGCCACGCGGACGCGCTCCGGCGATCATCGCGGAGGCCCTCGGCCGCAAACTCGGCCGTACGGTCACGATCGACGAGATCGGCATGGCCAACGGCAAGAACCTCGCCTCGGGCGTCGGGCTCCAGTTCTCGCCGACGGTGCTGGGGGCCATCGAGCAGGTGTGTGAGCTGTGGCGCAGTGATGTGGGCCGCCGGGACTTCCTGTCCGGTTCGTCCGTCGCCGCGTCCGCGCTGGTCGAGCCCAGCCGCGACTGGCTGATCTCCGGGGCCGACTCGCAGGTCGCGCGCGCGGCCGGACCCCGGGTGGGGCCGTCCGACGTGGCGGCGGTCAAGGCGATGACGCAGGCGCTGGTCGACCTGGACCACCAGTACGGCAGCGGGCATGTGCGCCCGGTCGTCGTGCACTACCTCAACAGCGTGGTCTCCGGGCTGCTGGCGGGGTCGTACCGGGAGGCGGTGGGCCGTGACCTGTTCGCCGCGGTGGCCCGACTGACCGAACTGGCGGGCTACATGGCCGTCGACACCGGCCAGCCCGGCCTCGCCCAGCGGTACTACATCCAGGCGCTGCGGCTCGCGCAGGCGGCGGGCGACCGCGGCTACGGCGGGTACGTCCTCGCCGCGTCCATGAGCCATCTCGCCGCGCAGCTCGGAAACCCGCGCGAGATCGCGCAGTTGGCGCGGGCGGCGCAGGAGGGGGCGCGTGGGCGCGTCACTCCGCGCGCGGAGGCGATGTTCGCCGCGGCCGAGGCACGCGGACACGCCCTGCTGGGCGACGCGCGGGCCGCCCAGGCGGCGTCCGGACGCGCGGTGAGCGCGCTGGAGTCGGCGGACCCGGACTCCGGGGACGACCCGGCGTGGATCGCGCACTTCGACGAGGCGTATCTGGCCGACGAGTTGGCGCACTGCCACCGTGACCTGGGTCAGGCCGAGGCGGCGGCGCGGTGCGCCCGGGAGTCCCTGGCCGGGCACCCCGAGTCGCGGGCCCGCCGCAGGGCGATCGGCTACGTGCTGCTCGCCACCGCGCAGGTCCAGCAGCGAGAGGTGGAGCAGGCCTGCAACACCGGCATGAAGGCGGTGGAGTTGCTGGAGACCCTCCGCTCCAACCGGGGCGCCGAGTACCTGGACGACTTCCAGCAGCGGCTGGAGCCGTTCCAGGACGAGCCCGTGGTAAGGGAGTTCGGGGCGCGGATGGACCTCCAGGCGGCGGCGTGAAATTGAGCGCTCCGCGGGGGTGAACGGACGGGAATCGAAGGCGGGGCGGAGGAAAGGGGGCATATCCAGCGGACAAGAGGGCTGTTCACAACGGATGGGGACGCGGTTTCGCCACCGTGACCGCCGGAATCCGGTGGTGGAGCTGTTATGGCGGTCACAGGGACCCGGGTCACGGCCTGAGCTGCGTAGCACGCGGCTTCGGGGACCCGGTAGCGTGAACCGACGATTCCGACAGTCCCCCATTCGTAGGAGTCCCGGTGACGCAGAGTGGACAGGGCGAGGAGCCCTCGGCGCGCGAAGCGCGCGAAGGCATCGTGCTGCCCTCCGACGGTGGGGAACCCCTGCTGCCGGGCACGACAGGCGGATACGGCGGCGACCGCCCCGGCCGTCCCGCTCCGGCCCCGGCGCCCGGCGCCGGGTACGGGCAGGGGCCGGACGGGTCGTACGGCGACCAGGGCTCCGGCGCGGCGCCCGCCCCGGCGTACGGCCAGCAGCCAGGCCAGGGGTACGGCCAGGAGTCCGGGCCGGCGTACGGCGCGGCGCCCGCCCCGGCGTACGGCCAGCAGCCCGGCCAGGGGTACGGCCAGGAGTCCGGGCCGGTGTACGGCCAGGCGCAGGGGCAGACGTCGGGTCAGGCTTCCGGGCCGGGCTCGGCGCCGGCCGGCGGACAGGCCTGGGGCACGCAGTGGGGCCCGGACCAGCACCAGGCCCAGCAGCCGGAGCGGACCCAGCAGCCGGAACAGGGCTGGCAGGCTCCGCCCGTGCAGTCCTGGGGCACGACGCAGACACCCGGCGGGACCCCGTCCCCCTCCCTTCCCCCGGAAGGCGGGCACGCGTCGGGATACGGCGCCGACGCCTACGGCTCTGCCGGGGCCGGAGCCTCGCCGCAGCCCACGGGACACAGCAGCGACCCGCCCACCTCCTACTACCTGCCCCCCGTCGGCCAGGGCGCCCCTCTGCCTCCCGCCGACGGATACGGCGCCCCCGGCGGTGGACCGCTGCCGCCCGCCGACGAAGGGGCCACCCAGTACCTCCCGCCGGTCGCTCCCGGCGCCGGGGAGGGCGGGGCCGGACGGTATCCGGGGCAGACCGCCGCGTCGCCGGACGAGGGCGCCACCCAGTACCTCCCGCCCGTCGGGCCCGGGGCGCTGCCGCCCGAGACGGGAGCCGAGTCGCCCGCCGAGTCGACCCAGTTCCTGGGCCGCGGACCGCGGGGCGGCTCCCGGCCGGGCGCCGGACCGCTCCCGCCCACCGCCGGAGCGGGACCCCTGCCGCCCGCCGCCGGTCCCGACGCGGAGGCCACGCAGTACATCGCCCCCGTGCCCGGACAGCAGCCGGGCGCGGCGCCCTACGGCGGACCGCAGGGCGGGGACCGGCAGCCGCCGGCCGAGTTCGACAACCTCTTCCGCGGCGGCCCGGACGCCGGGCAGAGCCCGGCCGCGGCGACCCAGCAGCTGCCCCACCTCCAGCAGCCGTCCACGCAGCCGTCGTACGCCCCGCCGGGCGCGGGCGGCGGACGGCACGGCGCGTACGACGACGGGGACGGCCCCCGCGGTGGCGGCCGGGGCGGTCGGAGCGGATCGCGGGTGCCGGTGATCGCCGCCGTCGGCATCGGTATCGCCGTCCTCGGCATCGGCGCGGGCGCGCTGCTCGCCGGCGGGGGCGACGACAAGGGCGAGGTCACGAACCAGCCCGTCTCCGCGACGGCCCCCGCGACCGACGGTTCCGCCTCGCCGTCCGCCGATCCGGCCGA
This sequence comes from Streptomyces sp. NPDC003011, assembly GCF_053591515.1. Classification (NCBI taxonomy): domain Bacteria; kingdom Bacillati; phylum Actinomycetota; class Actinomycetes; order Kitasatosporales; family Streptomycetaceae; genus Streptomyces; species Streptomyces sp. NPDC003011. The sequence goes on along the minus strand of NZ_JBSFTY010000001.1, from coordinate 138,471 downwards.
GCAGCAGGCCGTCGCCCTGGACAAGCTGCTCGCGGACAGCGGCAGCAGCCGGACGACCGTGATCAACGCGGTGGAGGACGTGAAGTCCTGCGACAACCTCGCCCAGGCGGCCAAGGACCTGCGGGGCGCGGCCCAGCAGCGCACCGGCCTGGTGACCCGGCTCGCCGAGCTCCCGGTCGACAAGCTGCCCGACAACGCGGCGCTGACCGAGGCCCTGAAGAAGGCCTGGCAGGCGTCCGCGTCGGCGGACAGCCACTACGCGGCCTGGGCGGACCAGGCGGCCGGCAAGAAGGGCTGCAAGAAGGGCCAGGCCCGCAGCACCGACCAGACGGCGGCGGGCAACCGGGCCAGCGGTACCGCCAGCACCGAGAAGGTCAAGGCGGCGAAGCTGTGGAACGCGATCGCGAAGACGTACGGCCTGACCGAGCGCCTGCCGACCCAGCTGTGATCCCTGCGCACCCGACCCGTGGCTGAGGGGTCCGGCCCGCCGGTCCGGTCCGGTCCCTCAGTCCAGCTCGGCGTTCTTCAGCGTGTCCGTGACGTCGGTGAAGTCCTTCTCGGCCAGCACCAGCCGGCCCTTCCTGACCACCTGAAGGGACACGACGGTGTTGGCCAGGCGCGGGAAGCCGACGGCGGCGAGCGGGCCCTGGAAGTCCCACCGGAGGGCCGGGGTCAGTCCGCCCGTGGTGACCTTCAGCCCGTCGTCTAGGACGCCGCGCAGGGCGTCGGCGGTCACCGCGCCGTTCAGCGACTCGACGACCTGTGTGAAGACGGTGTACGCGATGTACGTCGTCTGCACACCCGTGTCCGCGGCGTCGATACGGTTGTCGCCGAACGCCTGCTCGCTGACGATCTTCTTCATCTGCTTCCAGCGCGGGTCCGTCTCCACCGGGTACCAGCCGGTGATGTACGACCCCTCGTACGGCCCGGACTGCCCGCCGGAGGCGTTGATCTCCGTCTGGTCGACGTTGCCGAGCACCATGGCGGTCCGGACGCCGGGGTAGTCCTCGCGGGCGCGGCGGAAGGAGTCCATGAAGGTGCCGGTGCGGTCGCCGAGCGCGGGTACCACACAGCCCTTCTCCGCCGGGTCGGTGGTCGTCCTCGCGAGCGCCTGCTCGGCCTGCTCGGAGTACTCGGTGGCGTCCTCCGCCGCCAGTACGTCGTCGGTGGCCGCGTGTCCGCCGGCCGTGAGACCGGAGTTGAGCAGAGTGGGCAGTTCGTCACCCGCGATGTTGTCGGGCCGGACCAGCGCGACGGGCCCGCAGTCGGTCAGCGCCCGGCCGAGGCCGGCCAGCAGCGTGGGCTGCCCGCCGTTGACCGGATAGGAGAGCGGGCTGGTGAACTCGGCGGCGGTGACGCCGTAACCGCCTATGTACGGGATGCCCGCGCCCTCCAGGGGAGGCAGGAAGGCGTCGCCGTACTGGCTGTAGGAGCCGACGACCGCGACGACGTCCTCGTCGACCGCACGCTGGGCGCACTTCGCCGCGGTCGCGCTGTCGTTACGGTCGTTGCAGGTCAGGACGGTGAGCTCGCGGCCGTTGACGCCGCCCCGGGCGTTGATCCAGCGGGCGTAGGCCTTCGCGAAGGCGGGTATGCCCGGCTTGTTCGTCGCGTCGGTGTCCTCCGGGGCCCAGGTCATGACCTTGATCGGGCCGTCCCCGGAGTCCTCCGTGGTACCGGGGACGACCCCGCATCCGGCGGTGAGCGCCGCACACGCCACCAGGGCCGCCACCGTGACGGCGCTCGCTCTGACGGGCCGGGTGAACGTGGGGAGGAAGCTGCTGCGGAAGCGTCGCCTGCCGGTCATGGGCACACACGCTTCCGTCACATCACTAACCTGGGTGTGACCCTTGGTGAGTGACGGGTGACGTGAGGGTGAACAGCGGGGGGTGGTGACGCCTCCGAGGAAGGGAACGTACGATCGATGACCGTGCAAGGTTCGGAGAACTCTTCCCGTCGCGGGCGTCGCTCATCCACCATGGGCGGTATGCCCCTCACTGACGTGCCGTGGTGGCGCTGGCGCAGCAACGTGCGTTCCGCGCTGCACATGCTCTCCGACCCGGTGTTCCAGCGGGACGTCTGGCTGGCCGGTGCCGAGGGGTACGGGGACGTCACCGACGCCGTGTACCGCCTGGTCGAGGACACCTGGCTGGACAACTGGTCCGCCGAGAAGTACGTCGGCACGATCTTCCGGGACTCCCAGGAGGCGGCACTCGTCGACACCGCCGTCCTGCGGGTGCTGCGGATCATGCACCAGGTCGGGCCGGACGCCCCGGTCTCCGCGTACGTCGACCACTCCGGCTGGCCGGACGCGGTCCGGGCGGCACGGGACGCGCACGTCCGGATGGCGACGGCCGACGGGGAGGACCCGGACGCGCCGCCGCGCACGCTCGAGGTGCTGCACATCATGACCAGGTCCTAGGGACGCACGGGGTCTGCGGAGCGAGACGGCTGGACGGCACGGGCCGCGGATATGGGACCCTGTCCTGCATGAACGACCAGTCCACCCGAGCCGCGGCACCCGCCGACCAGTACGTCCTCACCCTTGCCTGCCCCGACAAGCAGGGCATCGTGCACGCCGTGTCGAGCTACCTGTTCATGACCGGCTGCAACATCGAGGACAGTCAGCAGTTCGGCGACCACGACACGGGACTGTTCTTCATGCGGGTCCACTTCTCGGCGGACGCGCCGGTGACCGTGGACAAGCTGCGGGCCAGCTTCGCGGCGATCGGTGACGCCTTCCACATGGACTGGCAGATCAACCGGGCCGACGAGAAGATGCGCATCGTCCTGATGGTCAGCAAGTTCGGCCACTGTCTGAACGACCTGCTGTTCCGCGCCAGCATCGGCGCGCTGCCGGTGGAGATCGCCGCGGTGGTGTCCAATCACACCGACTTCGCTGAGCTCGTGGCGTCGTATGACATTCCCTTCCACCACATTCCGGTGACGAGGGACACCAAGCCGGAGGCCGAGGCGCGGCTGCTGGAGCTGGTGCGCGAGCTGGACGTCGAGCTGGTCGTGCTCGCCCGCTACATGCAGGTGCTCTCCGACGACCTGTGCAAGCAGCTCAACGGGCGGATCATCAACATCCACCACTCCTTCCTGCCGAGCTTCAAGGGCGCCAAGCCCTACCACCAGGCGCACGCGCGGGGCGTGAAGCTGATCGGGGCCACCGCTCACTATGTGACGGCGGACCTGGACGAGGGGCCGATCATCGAGCAGGAGGTCGAGCGGGTGGGCCACGGGGTGACGCCGGACCAGCTCGTCGCGATCGGGCGGGACGTGGAGTGCCAGGCGCTGGCGCGGGCCGTGAAGTGGCACGCGGAGCGGAGGATCCTGCTGAACGGGCGGCGGACGGTGGTGTTCGCGTAGTCGCCCGGCCGCCCGCTCCTCCGCACCCGTCCCTCCCTACATGCGGCTCAGCGACGCCGCCGCGAACAGGACGTCTCTGATCGCCTCCCGGTCCCCGTCCTGGCCGGCCGCCGCCTCCGCCGGGGACAGGTGGCCCGCGGCCAGGCGGCAGAACTCCACGCCGTCCAGGGCGACATGCGCCACCTCGTGCTCGGCGGAGCCCACCGCGGCGGGGGAGTCCAGCGGGACCAGCCAGTCGCCGCCGCCCAGGCCCTCGATCTCCAGCCGCAGGCTGCGGCCCGGCTCACCGGCCGGCACCAGGTGGCGTCCCGCGGCCGGTGCGGCGAGCCCCGTCCGCCGCCGTACCGCCAGCACGCCGGGCAGCATGCGGGCCGCGAGGTCGATCATGCGGTGCAGATGGCGCGGCGAGGGCGGGTCGTACGGGTAGTCCACCGCGTCGGCGATGTCCTCCGCGTGCACCCAGCACTCGAAGGCGCGGTCCAGCATCGCGTCGGGCAACGGCAGCTCGAAGTCGCCGTACGCGACGGCCGGCTTCCCGGCGCCGCCGTCGGTGAACGACACCGCGCGCACCAGGTCGTGGCTCTGCTCCCGCCACGGCGCCCGCACGGCCCGGGTGGGCGGGAAGCGCGAGGCCCGCCAGTACGCCTCGGTGCGCGCGGCCGGCGTCGGGGCCCGGGGACCGACGTCGCCCAGCGGGTCGTCGAGGCCGAGCGCGACCGCGACCAGGCCGTCGACCGTCAGCAGGTGCGCGATGACCCCGGCGACCGTCGTACGACGGCTCGTCGCGCTGTCGCCCTCGAACCAGCGCAGCCGCACGGGCGCGTGCCACTCCGCGTCGCCTATGTCCTGGAGCAGGGCGTCGAGACGGGCGGTCTCGGCGTCGTACGGGGTCGCCCACTCCGGCACCGGGATGCGCGGCGGGCGCCGGCCGAGGCAGCTCCCCAGGACGCGGGTGCGCAGGCCGGGGTCCAGGTCCAGGCTCTCCGGACGGTGCAGCAGGCCGACCGCCCCGCGCAGCCGCAGCGCCTCGTCCGCGCAGGATCCGCAGTCGCCGAGGTGTTCCTCGACGGCCGCCGTCTCCTCCGGCGAGCAGGCGGCCAGCGCCCACGCCCCGAGGAGGGCCTTCAGGACGTGGTGCTCCAGGACCAGCGGCGCGGGCGGAGGTGCGAGATCCCCCAGCTCCTCCGGTGCGGGCAGGGACCGTCCCCCGTCCTCGACGGAGGCGCGGGGCATGGGGATACAGGGCTGAGGGTCGGGGCCGGGGTCGGGATCGGGGCCGGGGGTGGGGCCGTTCCCGGGGCCGTTTCCGGGACCGTCACCGTGTCCCGGTCCGCCCGGTCCGCCCGGTCCGCCCGGTCCGCCCGGTCCGCCCGGCGCGCCGGGACCGTCGGCGTCGCCGTGCCCGGCACGCCGCGCGTCCTCGTCGCCCGGGTGGCCCGGGTCGCCCTCGTGGGACCCGCTCTCATGGGGCCCGCCCGCGCCGGTCATGCCGCACCTCCATAGCCGGGCGGGGCTCCGGGCGCGGCGGTGTCGTGGGCTGTGGACAGCAGTTGCAGGCCCAGGCGGAGGCGGCGGCGGGCCTCGTCCTCGGTGACCCCGAGGTCGGCGGCGGTCTGGCGGTAGTCGCGGCGCTGGAAGTAGGCCAGCTCCAGGGCGGCGCGCAGCGGGGCGGGCATGGACTGGACGATGTAGTCGGCGCGGGCGGCGACCGAGGCGTGGCGGACCTTGCGCTCCAGATCCTCGGTGGTGCCGTGGCCCTCCTGGGCCAGTGCGGCGGACTCGGTGGCGCGCAGCCGCTGCACGGCGAGGCGGTGGGTCAGCGTGGCGACCCAGGAGCGCAGGGGGCCCTGCTTGGGGTCGTAGGAGTCCGGGTGTTCCCAGACGTGGGTGAAGACCTCGCGGGTGATGCGGTCGGCGGCGCGTTCGTCGTCGAGCACGCGGTGCGCGAGTCCGTGCACGAGCGAGGCGAACCGGTCGTAGAGCTCGCCGAGGGCGGCCGCCTCACCGCGTGCGAGCCGCTGCTGCATCTTGCGGTCCCAGCGGGGCGGTGCGTCCTTCTTCGCCATGCGGCCCCCTCACCCTGCTCGTGTCCCGGCCATTCGTGTCCCGGCCCCGGCCCCGATCCCTGTTCCTGTTCCTGTTCCTGTCAAGCCTGCGCCCACCGTCTCCTCGAATGTAGTCGGCACCTCCGACAGCGCACGCCCCTTTGTCGCAATGCGCGCCCCCTGAGGAGCGCAGGTGGTAGTGGACCTTCGCCTACCCCTCCACTCGTTGACCAGACACGATCGAACAGGATCGAAGGCGACTGGAACAAGCCTCTTCGGACCGGTTTCCGTTTCCGGGCCCGTGTTTCAGGGAACGGCCGCTGGGCAGCCGCGCTGCAAGGAAGCGTAGGGAGAGCTTCCGTTTGCTTTCCGGCGAACGAAGGGCATGGTGGTGGCGTTCAATGTGACCGGCGGTGAGCAGGATGGGTGGGCCGTGCTCCGGGTGTCGGGAGAGCTGGACCTGGTGACCTCCCCGCTGCTGCGTCAGCGGGTGCACGACGAGGTGGCCGAGGGCCGCCACAGTCTGGTCCTCGACCTCTCCGACGTCTTCTTCTGCGACTCCAGCGGCGTGGGCGTCCTCATCGCCTCCCGCCGCCTGATGAGCTCGTGCCAGGGCCGCCTGCGCCTGATACTCCCGGCGCAGGGCGCGGAGGACGGCTCCCACGTCAACCGGGTCCTCGGCGCGCTGGGCGTCCGCCGCCTGTTCGACGTGTACCCGGACGTGGACTCCGCGGTGCGGGAGGGCGCGGACCCGCTGTCGGCGTGACGCCGACGGAACCGGCGCCGGCGTGGGCCGTCGCTCCCGTTCCCGCGGTGGACCACAGCACGGCTGCGCCACACCGTTGTCCCGAAATTCCCCCGGTCTCGGCACAAGCGCCACTTTTCGCGCGCCCCACGGGGCGTTCCCGTCGTACGCTCCGTGCCAGATGCACCCGACGTGACGTAAGGCGGTCCGAAACACACATGGCCAGCAGCGAGTACGAGCACAGGATCGCCGCCCGGTTCGCCACCTTCGACCAGGACGGCAACGGCTACATCGACCGCGCGGACTTCAACGTGGCGGCCAAGGCGCTGCTCGCGGAGTTCGGTACGGCGGCCCGCTCCGACAAGGGGCAGGCGCTGTATGTCGGAGCCGAGGCGTTCTGGCAGGGCATGGCCGGCATAGCGGACCGGGACGGCGACCAGCGGATCACCCGGGAGGAGTTCGTCAACGGCGCCCTCAAGCGGCTGCGCGACAACCCGGACCGGTTCGCCGAGATCGCCCGCCCGTTCCTGCACGCGGCGCTCGCCGTCGCGGACGCCGACGGGGACGGCCGGGCCACCGTCGAGGACACCGTGCGGGTGCTGAGGGCCCTCGGGGCCGGCGAGGAGACCGCCCGGACGGCCGCCGCGGCCCTGGACACGGACGCGGACGGCAAGGTCGGCGAGACGGAGATCGTGACGGCGTTCGCCCGCTATTTCACGGTCCCCGAGTAACCACAGCCGACGCCCCCGGGCGCCCCGCCGCCTCCGAGGCGACCGGCCACCGCCTCCGAGGCGACCGGCCACCGCCTCCGGGGTGACCGGCCGCCGCCTCCCGGGCGACCCGCTACCGTCGCCTCGCGGGTGACCCGCCGCCGTTTCCCGGGCGACCGGCCGTCGCCCCTTGGGCGGCCCGCTACCGCCTCCGGGGCGACCGGCCACTGCCTGCCGGGTGACCCGCCGCCTCCTGGGTGACCCGCCGCCTCCTGGGCGACCGGCTACCGCCTCCCGGGCGACCGGCCACTGCCTCTCGGGCGACCGGCCGCCGCCTCCGGGGTGACCGGCCGCCGCCTCTCGGGCGGCCCACTACCGTCGCCTCGCGGGTGGCCCGCCGCCGTTCCCCGGGCGACCGGCCATCGCCCCTTGGGCGGCCCGCCACCGCCTCCCAGGGCGACCCGCCCCCGCCCCCCGGCGGCCCGTCGCCCCACCCCGCGGCTCACGCTCCCGCGTACCGTTCCCGCAGCTGGTACTTGAGGACCTTCCGCAGGGTCTCGCCCCGCGGAAGGGCGTCCACCACCTCCAGCTGCTCGGGCAGCTTGTGCGGTGACAGGCCTTCCGCGCGCAGGTACGACGTCACCTTCTCCAGGGTCAGCTCCTCGGCTCCCTCCGGCTGCCCGGCCGTCTCGATCACGGCACAGACCCGCTCCCCGCGCTCCGCGTCCGGCAGTCCGACGACGGCCACGTCCCCGACGGCCGGGTGGGCGTGCAGCAGGTCCTCGATCTCCCGCGCCGAGATGTTCTCGCCCTTGCGGATGATCACGTCCTTGAGCCGGCCGGTGAGCACCAGATGCCCGCTGTCCGTCAGCCGCCCGAGGTCCCCGGTGCGCAGGAACCCGTCCTCGTCGAACGCCTCCGCCGTCTGCGCGGGATCCAGATAGCCCTGGCAGACGGCCTCCCCGCGCAGCCGCACCTCCCCGTCCACGATCCGTATCTCCATCCCCCGCGGCGGACGTCCCTCCGTCGTCGCGAGGTTCTCCGCCGTGTCGTCCGGCGACCCCATGGTGATCATCGGCACCTCGGTCATGCCGTACCCGTGGGTGAGCCGCACGCCCATCTCCCGTACGACGGCGTGGTAGAGCTCCGGCGGCTTGGGTGCCCCGCCGCCCGCGAGCAGCCGGAGCGAGGGGACGACCGGCACGCCCGGCTGCTTGCGCTGCTCGGCCAGGAACATCGAGTAGAACGCCGTGGACCCGCCCGCCACCGTCACCCCGTGCCTGCGGTACTCCGGCAGCGCGGCCGGCAGCGCGAACTGCTCGAACAGCACCGCGGGGAAGCCGTACAGCAGCAGCATCACCGTGTAGTCGGGCCCGGCGATGTGGGCGTAGGGGAAGGCCATCGAGCCCACGTCGTCCGCCGTCAGGCGCAGCGCGTGGGCGAGGCAGGAGCCGCCCGCGATGAGGGAACGGTCGGTGTGCAGGACCCCCTTGGGGGCGGAGGTGGTCCCGGAGGTCCAGTAGATCCAGCGCACGGAGGTGCCGTCGGCGGGCGGGGCGGGCAGCGCGGACGGGTCGCCGTCGGGCAGCACGTCGTACGCCTCGAAGACGCCCTTCGCGCCGAGCCGCCGCGCCATCTCCGTGTGGTCGAAGCCGCGCCACTCGCCCGGCACCGCGAAGTACTCCGCCTTGGACTCGCGCAGCGCGAACCCGGCCTCGCGGTCCCGGTAGAAGGGGATCACCGGGCTCTGTACGGCGCCCAGGCGGGCCAGCGCGAAGGAGAGCAGGACCGTCTCGATCCGGGTGGGCAGCTGCCAGGCGACGACGGTGCCGGGGCGTACGCCCATGTCGTACAGCCCCGCCGCCACCCGCTCGGCCCGGTCGCGCAGTTCGCCGAAGCTCAGGGAGCGGTCGTCCTGGAGGAGGACGGGACGGTCGGGGGTGAGGTCGGCGCGGCGGGCGACCAGGTCCCAGAGGGTGCGGGACTCGCTGAGCGCGTGGGCGGTGTCGTTCACGGCGGCCCCCTGTGTGGCTGACGGACAGTCAGATGGTGGGCAGAGCGTAGGGCTCGGCGCCTTGTCGGTCCAGAGGCGTGCGACTAGCCTGCTGGGGGAGCCTAATCTGACGACCCATCAGATGACCATGTGCCAGGCGGAGGGGACCCATGACCGAACTGCCCCGCATCATCAGCGTGGACGACCACGTGATCGAACCCGCGCACCTCTTCGAGACCTGGCTGCCGCGGAAGTACCGGGACCGGGGTCCCAAGCCCCTCACCGCCGGTATCGGGGAACTCGCCTACGTCGCCGGCACGTACCGGATCACCATGGACCCCGACGGCCAGCCGACCGACTGGTGGATCTACGAGGACCTGAAGTTCCCGTACAAGCGCAACATCGCCGCCGTCGGCTTCGACCGGGACGAGATGACGCTGGAGGGGATCACCCGCGAGGAGATGCGGCGGGGCTGCTGGGACCCGGTGGCGCGGCTCGCGGACATGGACCTCAACCACGTCGAGGCCTCCCTCTGCTTCCCCTCCTTCCCCCGCTTCTGCGGGCAGACCTTCGCCGAGGCGCACGACAAGGAGGTCGCGCTGGCCTGTGTGCGCGCCTACAACGACTGGATGGTCGAGGAGTGGTGCGGCGGCAGCGGCGGCCGGCTCATCCCCCTGTGCCTGATCCCGCTGTGGGACATCGGCCTCGCGGTCGAGGAGATCCGGCGCAACGCGGCCCGCGGGGTGCGGGCGGTGACCTTCTCCGAGATCCCCACCCACCTCGGCCTGCCGTCCATCCACTCCGGCTACTGGGACCCGTTCTTCGCGGTCTGCCAGGAGACCGGCACGGTCGTCAACATGCACATCGGCAGCAGCTCGCAGATGCCGGCCGCCTCGCCCGACGCCCCGCCCGCCGTGCAGGCCGCGCTCAGCTTCAACAACGCCATGGCCTCGATGATGGACTTCCTCTTCAGCGGCGTCCTCGTGAAGTTCCCCCGGCTCAAACTGGCGTACAGCGAAGGGCAGATGGGCTGGATCCCCTACGCCCTGGAGCGCGCCGACGACGTGTGGGAGGAGCACCGCGCCTGGGGCGGCGTCCGCGACACGATTCCCGAGCCGCCGTCGACGTACTACTACCGGCAGATCTTCTGCTGCTTCTTCCGCGACAAGCACGGGGTCGCCTCGCTGGACGTCGTCGGCCGCGACAACGCCACCTTCGAGACCGACTACCCGCACGTCGACTCGACCTTCCCGCACACCAAGGAGGTCGCCCTGGACCATGTGAAGGGCCTCGACGACGAGACGGTGTACAAGCTGATGCGGGGCAACGCGATCCGCATGCTGGGCCTCGACCTGGACCGCTAGTGGACCTCGCCGACACCCCGGAGGAACGGGAGTTCCGGGCCCGGCTGCGGGAATGGCTGGCCCAGGCGCTGCCCACGCTGCCGCCGAGGCCCTCCCCGGACGACTGGCCCGGGCGCCGCGCCTACGACCTCGGCTGGCAGCGGATGCTGTACGACGCCGGGTACGCGCACGTGCACTGGGAGGCGTCCGCGAGCGTGCGCCTGATCTTCCTTGAGGAGACGGAGAAGGCGGGCGCGCCCTACGTGGGGGCGGGCTTCGTCGGGCTGCTGCACGCGGGGCCGACGATCGCCGCCGAGGGGACGGCCGGGCAGCGGGCGCGCTGGCTGGAGCCGATCCTGCGCGGCGAGGAGGTCTGGTGCCAGGGCTTCAGCGAGCCGGACGCCGGATCCGACCTCGCGGCCCTGCGCACGCGCGCGTGGCGGGACGGCGACCACTACGTGGTGAGCGGCTCCAAGATCTGGACCTCGCACGCCGAGGTCGCCGACTGGTGCGAGCTGCTGGTCCGCACGGACCCCTCCGCGCCGAAACACCGGGGCATCACCTGGCTGGCCATGCCCATGGACGCGCCCGGCGTCACCGTACGGCCGTTGCGCACCCTCGCCGGGCCGGCCGAGTTCGCCGAGGTGTTCCTCGACGAGGTGCGCGTCCCGGCTGCCCACCGGGTCGGCGACGAGAACGACGGCTGGCGCGTGACCATGGTGACCCTGTCCTTCGAGCGCGGCACGGCCTTCGCGGGCGAGGTCGTCGCCTGCCGCCGCGTCCTTCGCGAACTCGCCCGCACGGCACGGGAGAACGGCCGCTGGGACGATCCGGCGCTCCGCCGCCGGCTGGGCCGGCTGAACGCCGAGTTCCGCGCCCTGTGGCGGCTGACCCAGTGGAACGTGAGCGCGACGGAGGCGAGCGGGGGCGTCCCGGGCGCCGGGGGCTCGGTCTTCAAGCTGCGGTACTCGCACGCCCGGCAGGAGCTGTACGACGCGGCGGCCGAGGTCCTCGGCCCGGACTCCCTCGACCTGGACCGGCCGTGGACCCCGGACCGGCTGTCCTCCCTGTCGTACACCATCGCCGCCGGCACCTCCCAGATCCAGCGCACCATCGTGGCCGAACGCCTCCTCGGACTCCCGAAGGGCCGGTGACGGCGGCCGTGCGGTTCCACCTCACCGACGACCAGCGGGCCCTGCGGGACGGCGTACGGCAGTTGCTGGCCCGCCGCTTCGGCCGCGAGGCACTGCGGGCCGCCGTGGACGCCCCCGGCCTGGACCGGGCGCTGTGGCGCGAGCTCGGCGAGGCGGGTTTCTTCGCGCTGCGGCTGCCCGAGGCGGACGGCGGGGTCGGACTGGGCCTGCCCGAGGCGGTCCTGATGTTCGAGGAGGCGGGGCGCGCCCTGCTGCCCGGGCCGCTGATCGCCACCCACCTCGCGGCGGGGTCCGTGCCGGGCGCGGCCACCGGAGAGGTGGTCGTGGCGGCCGTCGACGGCGTCCTGGTGGAGTGGCTGGCTGCGGCGGACGTCGTCCACGGGGACGCGGACGGGGCGCCGCCGCCGCGGCCCGGGCAGGCCGTGGCGCTGCGGTCGGTGGACCCGCTGACGCCGCTGCACCGGGTGCCGGACCCGGCGACGCGGGGCACGGGCCCCGCTCCCGCTCCCGGCCCGGACCCCGGTCCCGGCCCGGACCCCGGTCCCGGCCCGGACCCCGTACCCGCCCCGGACTCCGCACCCGTCGCCGTCCTGCTCACCGCCGCCGAGCAGCTCGGCACCGCCACACGTGTGTGCGAGCTGGCCGTGCAACACGCCCGGACGCGTGAGCAGTTCGGGCAGCCGATCGGCGCCTTCCAAGCGGTCAAGCATCTCTGCGCCGACATGCTCGTGCGGGCCGAGGTGACCCGCGCGGCGGTGTACGCCGCCGCCGTCACCGCGGACCCCGCCGACATCGCCGCGGCCCGGCTGCTCGCCGACGAGGCCGCCCTGCGTAGCACGCGGGACTGTCTTCAGGTGCATGGCGGCATGGGTTTCACCTGGGAGAGCGAGGTGCATCTGCATCTCAAGCGCGCCTGGGTGCGGGCCCAGCGTGGTGGCGGCGTCACGGAGAGTGAGGAGAGGCTCGCCGCCGACTTGATGGCCTGAAGGCTCGCGGGCCCCGCTGGACTGGGGTGTCGGCCGGACGCGCCGGACGGATGTCAGGGATCGTGGCACTGCGTCATCACGGAGCGTTGATACCGGGTTGTGTCCTGAGGGGACTCGTCACATCCCGGAGTCGACCGGTCGCTCCGGTACCTTGGGTGAGATGCGAGTGGTCCCGAGCACGAGCTACGCCGGTGTTACCCCTGCTTGTTCGACCCCTGACGGCGAGCGTCGCACAGTATGCCGCACGGGTACTCCTTCGCGCTGGAATATGCCCGAAGCGCTTGTTGGGGTGACTGTACGTCAACCATGCTGTCCCACAAGGGACTCACGTTCCGTGACCCTGACTCTGGCCGTTGTTCTGGTCATGCAAAAAATGGCTACGATCGTGGCCCTCGTGAGGCGCGAGGCTATGTGTCCGCCGGTTCGGATGGTGTGAGCGGTGCAGGTGCTTCAAGTGCAGCTGGAGATCCGGCCCGACCCCGCGGAGGTGGGACGTGCCCGTAAGTGGGCCCGCTCGCGCCTCGCCGGGTCCGGCATAGAGGCCGACGAGCCGCTCGCCGAGACCCTGATCCTGCTCGTCTCCGAGCTCGTCACCAACGCCGTGGTGCACACCGGCTGTCCGGCCGTGCTGCGGCTCTCCCTGCCGCCGGTGGCGACGGAGTCGGCCACCGTCCGCCTTGAGGTGGCCGACCACAGCGACCGCGCCCCGGTGCCGCGGTGTGTGGACGGCGAGCAGACCGGCGGCCGGGGCCTCGCCCTCGTCGACGGACTCGCCGACCGCTGGGGCTGGAGCCCCGAGGGCGCCGGCAAGCGCATCTGGTGCGAACTGGACCGGTGCGCGCAGTCCCGGTCCGCCGTGACGGTCTGCGGCAGCGGCCTGTCGGCGTACGAGGGGCTGGCGTTCGAGGCGGTGTGACCCGCGGGCGGTGTGGCCCGAGGTGGTGTGACCCTAGGCGGTGCGGGGCGCAAGCGGTACGGGGTCGCGGGCGGTGCGGTTCGCGGGCGGACCGGGTCGCGGGCGGTGCGGTCGTCCTTGATCGGTGCCGCGCCGTGCGCCGGGACGTGCATCTGTGCGCGCCCATGACAAAAGGTTCGTAAGTGGTAAATCCCCGAACGGGTGTTGACGCCGGGTGACTGGCTGATCACGCTGGTGGTCAGCGATTCGCCGTGAGGGGACGGCGAGGGCTCCGGTGACGGGAGCCCTCGGCGAGTGCGGGTCGCGACGCGGCGTCGGTTTCCTCAGGGCCAACGGGAGCCGGGGCGGGTACGCCGGAGTCGGACGGCGGCGCGGGTTGCCGTGCTCGGGGCGGGCAGTCGTGCGCCGCCGTCCGGCCTTGCTCACAGCAGGGCGACCGGCGCCACCGGGGTTCCCGTCGCACCGACGAACGGCTCCGGCATCGCCGACAGCAGGAACGCGTACCGCCGTTCTTGTCCACAGGCTGTGGACAACTCTTCGAGATTCCAGTTCTGGCCCTGGATCATCCCCATTTCCACCAGATCGAGCGCGTGGACGGGAAGCCACAAATCATCGATCTCGGGAGGGAACACCTCAAAGGTGAGGGTGTCGTTGGCGACGGCGGCGACATCGCGCGCGTGGAACCACTCCGGAGCGCGGATCGACAGACCCGGCGACGGATAGCCGTACGCCTCCTTGTCGCCCGCCAGGTACACCCGCACCTGCCCGGTCCGTACGAGCACGATGTCACCGGCGCGCACGCGCGTGCCCGCGAGTTCCTCGGCGGCGTCGAGATCCTCCGGCGTGACGGCGTGCGAACCGTCGAGGCGGTCCCTGCCGTGCGCCCGGGCCACGTCGAGCAGGACGCCCCGCGAGACGATGTGCCGGGCCTTGTCGATCCCGGCGAAGGCGGCGCCGCCGTGCGGCGTGATGGTGTCGGCCGCACGGCCGTTGTAGAGCCGGCCCGAGTGCGAGACGTGGGTGAGCGCGTCCCAGTGGGTGGCCGCCTGGAGCCCCATGGTCACGGCGTCGTCGCTGCACGCGACCGTCCCCGGGCCGAAGATCTCCTGGTTGATCTGCACCATGGTGTGCAGCGGGTTGACCCGCCCGGGGATCAGCCCGGTCTGCACGCCGTCCTGCCTCAGGGGCAGCGCCAGCGGGACGCGGCGCCCGCTGCGGACGCAGGCGGCGGCCTCGCGGACGGCCTCGTCGGTGATCAGGTTGAGGGTGCCGATCTCGTCGTCGGCCCCCCAGCGGCCCCAGTTGTTCACGCGCTCGGCGATGTCGTGGAACGCGGGATGGAGCGTGGACGGTGACATCCGTTCTCCCCGGGGCTTGTCTCCGGCTGTCCGGCAGGGCAAAAATCTAACGGACCGTCAGAAACCGCGGGAAGGGGCCGGAGTGGGGAACTTCTTGGCTGGCAAGGTGATCGCCGTGACCGGCGCCGGGCGGGGGATCGGGCGGGCCGTGGCCGTGGCCGCGGCGGCCGAGGGCGCGCGGGTCGTCGTCAACGACTACGGCGTCGGCGTGGACGGAGCCGCGCCGACGAGCGAGGTCGCCGAGTCCGTCGTCAAGGAGATCGAGGCGGCGGGCGGCGAGGCGGTCGCGGTGGCCGACGACATCTCCACCATGGAGGGTGGCCGGCGGGTGACCGAGGTGGCGCTGGCCTCGTACGGACGGCTCGACGGGGTCGTGTGCGTGGCCGGGATCCTGCGCGAGCGGATGCTGTTCAACATGACCGAGCAGGAGTGGGACGCGGTCGTGGCGACCCACCTCAAAGGCACGTTCACCGTGTTCCGGGCGGCGTCGGCGGTGATGCGGGAGCAGCGGTCGGGCACGCTGATCGGCTTCACCAGCGGCAACCACCAGGGATCGGTGTCGCAGGCCAACTACAGCGCGGCGAAGGGCGGGATCATCTCGCTCGTCCGCAGCGCGGCGCTCGGGCTGCACAAGTACGGGGTGACCGCGAACGCGGTGGCGCCGGTGGCGCGTACGCGGATGTCGGCGAACGTCCCCATGGAGCTCACGGAGATCGGCGAGCCGGAGGACGTGGCCGCGATGGTGGTCTACCTGCTGTCGGAGCGGGCGCGGGAGCAGGGGATCACCGGGCAGGTCTACACGGTCGCCGGGCCGAAGATCGCGGTGTGGGCCCAGCCGGCGGAACTGCGGTCGGCGTACGCGCAGGGGGCGTGGACACCGGAGCGGATCGCGGAGTTCCTGCCGGGGTCGGTCGGGGTGGACCCCATGCCGATGCTGGAGCGGCTCGCGGCGATGGAGGAAGCGGCGAAGGAGGGGGCCCGGCCGAACACCCGGTAGTTCGGTGCGTGGTCCGCGGCGAGTGGGTGCGGGCGGGCGATCTCGCCCGGTGTCGAGAGGAGACCCCCGATGGACTTCGGGTTCACCGCTGAGGACGAGGCGTTCCGCGGGGAGGCGAGGCAGTGGCTCGCCGCGCATGCCGACGGGTCCCTCGACCGCCGGACCTGGGAGCGCACCCTCGGCAAGGCAGGCTGGATCGGGCTCGGCTGGACGCGGGGCGGGTACGGCAACCGGACCGCCACGCTCACCCAGCAGGTCGCCTGGGCCGAGGAGTACGCGCGGTCGGGGGCGCCGCCGAGGTCCGGGCACATCGGGGAGAACCTGCTGGCCCCCACCCTCCTCGCGCACGGCAGCGACGAGCAGCGGGCCCGGTTCCTGCCGCCGGTCGCGGCCGGTGAGGAGCTGTGGTGCCAGGGGTACAGCGAGCCCGGAGCGGGGTCGGATCTGGCCGGAGTGCGTACCGCGGCCGTACGGGAGGGCTCGTACTACCGCGTCACGGGGCAGAAGCTCTGGACGTCCCTGGCCCACGAGGCGGACTGGTGCTTCGTCCTCACCCGGACCGACCCCGCCTCCCGGCGCCACCACGGACTGACCTTCCTGCTCGTGCCCATGGACCAGCCGGGCCGCGTGGAGGTCCGCCCCATCCGCCAGTTGACCGGCACCAGCGAGTTCAACGAGGTCTTCTTCGACGGGGCACACGCGCGCGTGGAGCACGTCGTCGGCGGCGAGGGCGGCGGCTGGCGGGTCGCGATGAGCCTGCTCGGCTTCGAGCGCGGGGTGTCCACGCTGGCCCAGCAGATCGGCTTCGCCGAGGAGTTGGGGCGGGTCGTACGGGCGGCCGTGGAGACGGACGCGGTGCGGGATCCCGTCGTACGGGACCGGCTCGTGCGCCAGTGGGCCGAGTTGCGCGTGCTGCGCTGGAACGCCCTGCGCACGCTGGGGCGTTCGGACGACGCGGGCGCGCCCAGCGTGGCCAAGCTGCTGTGGGCCGGCTGGCATCAGCGGCTGGGGGAGCTGGCGATGCTGGTGCGGGGCGCGGCGGCGACCGTGGGCCCGACGCCGTGGTCGGCCGCGGCGCCGTACGAACTCGACGCCCTGCAACACCTTTTCCTGTTCTCCCGGGCCGACACGATCTACGGCGGCTCGGACCAGATCCAGCGCACGATCATCGCCGAGCGGGTGCTCGGCCTGCCGAGGGAGCCCAAGGGGCGACAGGGGGCTGTGTGATGCGAGGCGTGGTGTTCGACGGGCAGCGGGCCGAGGTCGTGGACGATCTCGTCGTACGGGATCCGGGCCCCGGCGAGGTGCGGGTGGCCATCGCGGCGGCGGGGCTGTGCCACAGCGATCTGTCCGTGGTGGACGGGACCATACCGTTCCCCGTTCCGGTGGTGCTGGGCCATGAGGGCGCGGGTGTGGTGGAGGCGGTGGGGGCCGGTGTCACCCATGTCCGCCCCGGCGATCACGTGGCCCTGTCCACGCTCGCCAACTGCGGCACGTGCGCGCACTGTGACCGGGGGCGGCCGACGATGTGCCGGCGGGCGATCGGGCGGCCGGGGCAGCCGTTCACCCGGGGCGGGCGGCCGATGTACCAGTTCGCGTCCGTCTCCGCCTTCGCGGAACGGACCGTGGTGCAGGCCGTGCAGGCGGTCCGCGTCCCCGAGGACATCCCGCTGCCGTCGGCCGCGCTCATCGGATGCGGGGTGCTGACCGGGGTGGGCGCCGTGCTCAACCGGGCGAGGGTGGACCGCGGGGACAGCGTGCTGGTGATCGGCACGGGCGGGATCGGGCTGAACGTCCTCCAGGGGGCGCGGATCGCGGGTGCGCTGCGGATCGTCGCGGTGGACGCGAACCCGGCGAAGGAGGCGGTGGCCCGGCGGTTCGGCGCCACCCACTTCCTGACCTCCGCCCAGGGTGTGCGGGACGTCCTGCCGACGGGCGCGGACCACGCCTTCGAGTGCGTGGGCCGCATCGAGCTGATC
Organism: Streptomyces sp. NPDC003011; assembly: GCF_053591515.1. Taxonomy (NCBI): domain Bacteria; kingdom Bacillati; phylum Actinomycetota; class Actinomycetes; order Kitasatosporales; family Streptomycetaceae; genus Streptomyces; species Streptomyces sp. NPDC003011. The sequence goes on along the minus strand of NZ_JBSFTY010000001.1, from coordinate 120,873 downwards.
CGCCAGGCGATCGACGCGCTGGACCGCCACGGGCAGGCGGTCCTCCTGGGCGTGCCGCCGGCCGCGGCCGAGGCCTCCTTCCTCGTCTCGTCGATGTACCTGGACAAGTCGATCCTCGGCTGCCGCTACGGCTCCTCGCGCCCCCAGCGGGACATCCCGCTGTACGCCGGGCTGTACCGGGAGGGCCGCCTCCTCCTCGACGAACTGGTGACCGGGACGTACCCCGTGGAGGACTTCGAGAAGGCGGTGGCGGACGCGGAGGCGGGGCGGTTGGCACGCGGGGTGCTGACCTTCTGAGCGGGTTCCGGGGACGGGGGAGGTGCGCTCGGGCGGCCGTTCAGCGCGGGGCGCCGACCTCACCGTGGTGACGGGCCTCGCCGCCGCCGGACCCGTCGCCCCCGGCCCGGAAGGTGCGGCGATACGCGGTCGGGGTGACACCGAGGACCGCCTGGAGGTGCTGCCGCATCGACTGGGCGGTGCCGAAGCCGGCGTCCCTCGCCACCTGGTCGACGGACAGGCCGGTGGACTCCAGCAGCTGCCGGGCCCGTTCCACCCGCTGCAGGGTCAGCCACCGGCCGGGGCTGACGCCGACCTCCTCGCGGAAGCGGCGGGTGAAGGTGCGGACGGACATGGACTCCTGCGCGGCCATGTCCCGCAGCTGGATCGGCTCGTGGAGGCGGCGCAGTGCCCAGGCGCGGGCGGTGGTCGTGGACGCCAGCTGCGGGTCGGGCACGGGCCGGTGGATGTACTGCGCCTGCCCGCCGTCGCGGTGCGGCGGTACGACGGTGCGGCGGGCCACCTCGTTGGCGACCGCCGTGCCGTGGTCGCGGCGCACCATGTGCAGGCACAGGTCGATGCCGGCCGCGACGCCCGCCGACGTCAGGATGTCGCCGTCGTCGACGAACAGGACGTCCGCGTCGACCTCGACCTTCGGGAAGAGGCGCTGGAGGTGCTCGGCCTCGGCCCAGTGCGTGGTGGCGGGCCGTCCGTCGAGGAGGCCGGCCGCGGCCAGGACGTAGACACCGGTGCAGATGGAGGCGATCCGGGTGCCGGGGCGGATGTGGGCGAGCGCGGCGGCCAGTTCGCCGGTCAGGACGCCCTGTTCGAAGACCGGGCCGAGTTCGTACGACGCCGGGATGATCACGGTGTCGGCGGTGGCCAGGGCTTCGGGGCCGTGCGGGACGTGGATGTCGAAGTCGGCGTCGGTCTCCACCGGGCCCGGCGGCCGGACCGAGCAGGTGATCACCTCGTACAGAAGCCGTCGCCGGGCGTCCCTGGGGCGTCCGAAGATCCGGTGCGGGATGCCCAGCTCGAACGGGAGCAGGCCGTCGAGGGCGAGGACGACGACGCGGTGGGGACGGAAGGCCGTGGGGGCCGGGGCCGCATCCATGGCCCGATCCTAGCGAACGCTGTCCTTCGGGCCAGTGGCTCGTGGCGCGGAGCAGGCCGGAAGCTCTATGTCGTGCCCCAGACAACCGAAGCCGCCGCCGTTCAGGAGCCCCGCCCGGGTCGGCGGACCCGCATCCATCCGGCCTGGTTCGTCGCCGCCGTCGCCTTCGTGACGATCATCGGCGCCGCCGCCTTCCGTTCGCTGCCCGGGCTGCTCATCGAACCCCTGCACCGGGAGTTCGGCTGGTCACGCGGCACGATCAGCGCGGCCGTCTCGGTCAACCTCGCGCTGTACGGGCTCACCGCCCCCTTCGCGGCCGCGCTGATGGACCGCTTCGGCATCCGGCGGGTGGTCGCGGCCGCGCTGACCATGATCGCGGTCGGCGCGGGTCTGACGGTGTGGATGACGGCGGCCTGGCAGCTGATGCTGTGCTGGGGTCTGCTGGTCGGTCTCGGCTCCGGTTCGATGGCGCTGGCCTTCGCCGCGACGGTCACCAACCGCTGGTTCACCGAGCGGCGCGGCCTGGTCACCGGCATCCTCACCGCCGCCTCGGCCTCCGGCCAGCTGATCTTCCTGCCGCTGCTGTCCTGGATGGTGGAGACGCACCACTGGCGCCCGGCGGCCGTCACGGTCGCCCTCGCCGCCCTCACGGTCGTCCCCTTCGTATGGCTGCTGCTGCGCGACCACCCGGCCGACCTGGGGCTGAAGCCGTACGGCGCGCGGGAGTTCGTGCCGAAGCCGCCGCCGGCGGCCGGGGCCGCCCGGCGGGCCGTCACCGTCCTGTTCAAGGCCGCCCGTACCGGCCCCTTCTGGCTGCTCGCCGGTACCTTCGCGATCTGCGGGGCCTCCACCAACGGCCTGATCCAGACCCACTTCGTGCCGGCCGCCCACGATGACGGCATCCCCGTCCGGGCGGCGGCCTCGCTGCTCGCGGTCATCGGCGTGTTCGACGTCGTCGGCACCATCGCCTCCGGCTGGTTCACGGACCGCTTCGAGGCGCGACGGCTGCTGGCGGTGTACTACGCGCTGCGGGGCGTCTCGCTGCTCTTCCTGCCGATGCTGCTCGCGGGCGGCGTGCACCCGCCGATGATCTTCTTCATCGTCTTCTACGGTCTCGACTGGGTCGCCACCGTCCCGCCGACCGTGGCGCTGTGCCGGGAGCAGTACGGCGAGGACAGCGCGATCGTCTTCGGGTGGGTGCTGGCCTCGCACCAGGTCGGCGCCGCGCTGGTGGCCTTCCTCGGCGGGGTCGCACGGGACGTCTTCGGGTCGTACGACATGGTCTGGTACGCGTCGGGCGCGCTGTGCGCGGCGGCGGCGCTGATGGCACTGGTGATCCGGCGCCGACCGGTCGCGCCGGCGGTCCGGCGGGCGGTGGCGGGATGAGGCGTCGGGTCGGACAGGCCCTCCAGCCGGGTCGGACCGGCCCTCTAGAGGAAGCGGCCCTTGTGGAAGAGCAGGGGTGGCCGGTCCCCGTCGCCCGCTCCCAGCGCGTCCACCCGGCCCACCACGATCAGGTGGTCGCCGCCGGTGTGCACCGCGTGGACCGTGCAGTCGATCCAGGCGAGCGTGCCGGTCAGACGGGGGGAGCCGGAGGCCGGTGCCGCGTCGTACGTCACGCCCGCGAACTTGTCCCCGCCGCTCACCGCGAACCCGCGGCACAGTTCGCCCTGGTGGGCGCCGAGGACGTTCACGCAGAAGACGCCCGCGCGGGCGATGCGGGGCCAGGTCGCCGACGTACGGCCGACCATGAAGGTGACCAGGGGCGGGTCGAGGGAGAGGGCGGAGAAGGACTGGCAGGCGAAGCCGGCGGGGGAGCCGTCGGGATCGGCGGCGGGGGCCGTGACGACGGTCACCCCGGTCGCGAAGGTGCCCAGCACGCGCCGGAACCCGGCCGGGTCGACCGGCGCCCGCTCGTCCTCGCGGACACACCGCAGCTCCGGGCGCGGCAAGACCTCCACGGGGCCGGGGCGGGGCCCGGACCTGAGGTAGCGGACGGCGGCCTCGGCCATTCCTGCTTGTCCCATCACGCCTCTCATTGAAGCTGACGGAACGTCAGATAGGAAGGCCGGCGGACCACCGGAAGGGCCGGCCGCCCGGGGGAGGCCGCCTGCCTCGGAACTAGCGGCCTTCGTACTCGGGGCTGCGCCGCTCCACGAAGCTGCGTACCCCCTCCCGCGCGTCCGCCGTCGTCATGGTGATCTCCTGCGCGGCGGCCTCGGCGGCGAAGGCGGTGGCCCGGTCGGTGTCCAGGGAGGCGTTGACGAGCTGTTTGGTGAGGGCGAGGGCGCGGGTGGGGCCGGCGGCGAGGCGTGCGGCCCAGGCGCGGGCCGTCCCGTCCAGGTCCCCGTCCGGTACGACGCGGTTGACCAGGCCGAGACGTTCGGCGTCCGCGGCGGTCAGGGCGTCGCCGAAGAACATCAGCTCCTTCGCCCGCTGCGGGCCGACGAGCCGGGGCAGGAGATACGCGCCGCCGCCGTCCGGCACGATCCCGCGCCGGACGAACACCTCGATGAAGGTGGCGGACTCGGCGGCGAGGACGAGGTCGCAGGCGAGGGCGAGATGCGCGCCGAGGCCGGCCGCGGTGCCGTTCACGGCGGCGAGCACCGGTTTCTCGCAGTCGAGGACGGCGGCGACGAGGCGCTGGGCGCCGGTGCGGAGGGTGCGGGCGACGTCACCGGCGGCGCGCTCCCCGGTCGCCGGGGCCGCGCGCAGGTCGGCTCCCGCGCAGAACCCGCGGCCGGTGCCCGTGATCACGACCGCCCGCACTGCCGCGTCCGCGGAGGCCTCGTCGAGCAGCCGGATGATGCGTTCGCGCTGGTCGGGGAGGAGGGCGTTGCGGGTTTCGGGGCGGTTGAGGGTGATGTGCGAGACGTGGTTGTCAGTGGTGTGCCGTATCAATGACTCAGCGGATGTTCCGGACCTACGGGGGGAATCGGGCATGTTCATCTCAGCTGCACACCGCCAGCGCGTCCAGCGCCACCGCTCCCTGTCCCCGGTCCAGCACCATCAGCGGGTTGATGTCGAGTTCCGCGAGGTCGCCGCCGAGTTCCAGGGCCATGCGCTGCACCCGCAGGACCACTTCGACCAGCGCGTCCAGATCCGCCGGGGGGCGCCCCCTGACCCCGTCGAGCAGGGCCCGCCCGCGCAGTTCGGCGCACATGTCCCGCGCCTGCTCCTCCCCGAAGGGCGGCACGCGGACGGCGGTGTCCCGCAGCACCTCCACGAGCACCCCGCCGAGCCCCACGGTCACGGTCGGCCCGAAGAGCTCGTCGTGGGTGACGCCGACGACCATCTCGACGCCCCGCTCGACCATCTGGCACACGAGGACGCCGTCCAGCGGGACGTCCTCGTAGCGCGCGATGTCGGTCAGCTCCCGGTAGGCGTCCCGGACCTGGCTGGCCGAGGTCAGTCCGATCTTCACCAGCCCGAGCTCGGTCTTGTGGGCGATCCGCGCGCCGGACGCCTTCATCACCACCGGGTAGCCCACCAGCCCGGCCGCGCGCACGGCCGCCGCCGCGCTGGTCACCAGCTGCTCGCGCGGTACGCGGATGCCGTACGCCCGCAGCAGCTGCTTCGCCGCGTGCTCGCTCAGCTGCTCTCCTGGGCGCATCAGTGCCCGCGCCTTGCGGAAGGAGGGCGAGGGGGTGCGGGGCGCGGAGTCGAAGGGGGAGCGGTAGCCGTCGGCGAACCGGTGGTGGCCGAGGTAGGCGCGGACCGCCGTGACGCAGTTGGCGACGGTGCGGAAGGTGGCCACGCGGGCCGAGCCGAGCAGGACCTCGCGGTAGGCGGGTTCGGTGCCGACCGGGGAGCCCCACACCACGCACACCAGTTTGTCCGTCCGCTCGGCCGCGTCCACCAGGTCCTGGACGAGCTTGTCGCTCAGCGGCGGGAAGGGCCCGGTGATCGGGCAGATCAGCACGCCCACCTCCGGGTCGTCGAGGATCGCGTCGATGATCTTCCGGCCGCGCCAGTCGCCGACCGGGTGGCCGCCGTTGTCGACCGGGTTGGCCACGCTCAGGTACGCGGGTATCCACTGGTGCAGCTCGGCCTGTTTGGCCTCCGACAGCTCGGGCAGCCTCAGGCCCGCCCCGGTGGCCAGGTCGGCGACGTGCGCGCCCGTGCCGCCCGAGATCGAACAGACGGCGACCCCGTCCGTGCGGGGCGGCCGGGCGCGGGCCAGCAGGGTCGCGGTGTCCTGGAGTTGGTCCAGGCCGTCGACCCGGATCACGCCGTACTGCCGCATCACCGCGTCCACCACCGTGTCGGCGCCGGTCAGCTTGCCGGTGTGGGAGGCGGCCGTGCGGGCGCCGGTCTCGGTGCGGCCCGCCTTCACCGCGACGACGGGCACCTTGCGCCGGGCGGCCCGGTCGGCGGCGAGCAGGAAGGAACGGCCGTCCTTGAGCCCCTCGATGTAGCAGGCGATGGCACCGACCTCGGGCCGCTCGGCGAAGTAGGAGAGGAAGTCGGAGGTCTCCAGGTCGGCCTCGTTCCCGGTGGGCGCCCAGTGGGAGAGGCGGACGCCGAGTTCCTGGAGGGCGAAGACGGGGCGGCCCTGGTGGCCGGACTGGGTGATGAGGGCGATGGCCGGACCGTCCAGGTCGTCCCGGAACTCCTCGAAGGCGTTGAGGTTGGTGTTGGGGCCGAGGAGCCGCATCCCGGACCGCGTGACGGCGGCGGCGAGGCGGGCCTGGGCGGCGGCGCCGTCCTCGCCGGTCTCCGCGAACCCGGAGGCGAAGACGACCGCGAACTTCGCCTTGGTCTCGGCGAGTTCCTCGATCACGGGGAGGGGGTCGGCGACCAGCAGCACGGCGAGGTCGACCTGCTCGGGCAGGCCGGCGACGGAGGGGGAGCAGGGGATGCCGAAGACGGACGGGCGGGTGGGGTGCACCGGGTGCAGCCGGGCCCCGACCCGCTGGGACCAGGCGAGCAGTTGCCGGGTGACCCCGGTGTTCGGCCGGCCCTCGGTGTCCGAGGCGCCGATCACGGCGACGGACTCGGGCCGGAAGAAGCGGTCCAGGTCGGGGACGGCGGCATAGAGCGGCCGGCCGCTGACGTCGAGGACGTCCGCCTCGGCGGGCCGGCCGTGGACGGCGGGCCCGGGTCGCTCGCCACAGGCGATGACCCGGGCCCGGCGGGAGTCGGTGGTGAGGGTGCCGTGGGTTGATCCAAGCATCGGTCCGCCCGCTCCTGTGTGACAGCCAAGTAACTGACGCAGTGTCAGGTTACAGAACTGACGGGTAGTCAGGAACGGGCCTGCACGCAAAGGTTGCCCGCTGGACCGGCCGACGGCTCCTACAGCGCCGCCAGCACCTCCTTCGCCGCCCGCTCGCCCGAGCGCACGGCACCGTCCATGAAGCCCATCCAGTGGGTGGAGGTCTCCGTTCCGGCCCAGTGGATGCCGCCGACGGGCGCGCGCAGGGCGGGACCGTACTGGGTCAGCACGCCGGGCGCGGCGATGGAGACGGGGCCGCCACGGGTGTAGGCCTCGTTGTTCCAGCGTTGCAGGACGAAGGAGGAAGGGGAGGCCGCTTTCTCGCCGAAGTACCGCACGTAGTCCTTCAGTACGGCCGCCCTGACCTCCGCCTCGCTCGCCGCGTCCAGTGCCCGGGCCTCGTCGGCCTCGATGAAGCCCATCAGCGCGCCGTACGAGGCGTCGGGCGGGGAGTTGTCGAAGGTGGAACTGACCACGCCGGTGTCGCTGACGACCTGGCCGTTGAGTCCGTCGGCCCGCCAGAAGGGGGTGTCGTAGATGGCGATCGCCTTGCCGACCGAGGCCATCGGCAGGCGCTGGGTGAGCTGGTCGCGGGCGGCGGGCAGGAGGGGGTCGTAGGTGATGCGGGCGGCGAGCGGCGGGGGCGCGGCGACGACGACCTTCCTGGCGGTGACGGTGATGCCGTCGGCCGTCACGACGTACTGGCCGCCGGACCGGGTGACCGTGCGCACCGGGGCGTTCAGCACCACCCGGTCGCCGAGGGTGGCGGCGAGTCGGACCGGCACCAGCTGGGAGCCGCCGGCGAAGCGCAGTTCCTGGGCGCCGTTCGCGGTCTCGGTGAGGCGCTCCAGGGTGCCGACGTTCGACTCGTTGCCGGCGGCGGCGATGTAGAAGAGGACGAACAGGAGGGAGAGCTCCCGGGGTTCGGCCGAGAAGATCGACGTGCAGGCCACGTCGAGGAGGAACTTGGCCGACGGGATGACGGCGTTGGCGCGCAGCCAGGTCTCGAAGGTCTGCCGGTCCCACTCGTCGGCCTTCGCCGCGGTCCAGGGCGCGTGCACCGGGATCTGCTGGGCCATGTCGTTCAGCGCGGCCTGCACGATCGCCGCGTTGGCGAGGCCGGCCGCGTCGACCGGCGGGACCGCGCCGAGCAGTCCGTCGGTGGCGTACGGGGTCTTCTTGCCGTCCTTGTACAGGAGGTTCTTGCCAGTGTTGTGGGTCGGGAAGGTCGCCACGCCCAGGGAGTCGGCCAGCGCCTTGATGCGGTCCTGGGTGGGGCCGATGAACTCGCCGCCGCCCTCGGTGACCCCGCCGTTGGCGAGCCGGAGGCCCACGACCCGGCCGCCGACGCGGTCGCGGGCCTCCAGGACGACCACGGACCGGCCGGCCGCGACCAGGTCCCGGGCCGCGGTGAGCCCGGCGAGGCCGCCGCCGACGATCGCGACGTCCACGGACCGGGTGGCCGCGGCGGCCGGACCGGCGGCGGTGGTGGTGAGGGTGACGGCGCCCGCCGTGGCGGCGGCACCGCCGAGCAGGGAGCGTCGGGAAAGCTGTCTTTCGCGTGCCACGTGCATCCTCCGTCGTAGCGAGAGGTGGGAGTGGAGCCAGAAAGTGAACAGTGCTCACATTCTGGCCCCGTGCGGCAGCGCCGTACAGCTCTCCGGTCACATCTGACCGTCAGGTAACCAGAGGTGTACGCAGGAGGGTTGAGAGGTGTCTACGTCGTCCGGGCGTGTCTGGCGACCGCCTTCGCGATCTTCGGCGCGTCGATCGCCAGCTCGCGCAGGGTGCCGCTGATGGGGGTGACGAAGCCGGTGAAGTAGAGGCCGGGCGCGTTGCGCGGGGAGCGGGCGCCGTTGACGACGGGGTTGCCGTGCGCGTCCAGGACGTCGAGGTGGCCGACGAGGCCTTCGAGGGCGCGCGCGTAGCCGGTGGCCGCGATCACGGCGTCCGGGGAGACGCGGGTGCCGTCGGCGAGGACCGCCTTGCCGTCCTCGAAGCCGTCGACGGCGGCCACGATCTCGATGCGGCCCTTGCGCACGGCGTCGACGAGGCCGACGTCCAGGACCGGGATGGCTCCCTGCCGGACCCGGCTGTAGAGGCCGGTGTCGGGGCGGGGCAGTCCGCGGGCCGACAGGTCCGGCACGCTGAGCCTCGCCAGGGGCTTCGCCAGCCGGTCGACCAGGCCGACCGGCAGCCGCCGTACCAGGACGCTCGTGTACTGGGCGGCCCACCCGGCGGTCGACCGCCGCACGAGGTGCGGAGTCGTCCGCACCGACAGCCGCACCCGGGCGGCGCCGCCCTCCACCAGGTCGACGGCGATCTCGGCGCCGGTGTTGCCCGCACCGACGACGAGGACGTCCCGGCCGGCGAAGGGCTTGGGGCCGCGGTAGTCGCCGGCGTGCAGGAACTCGCCGGCATAGGCGGCGCGGCCGGGCCAGTCGGGCAGGTGCGGGGTGTGGTTGTAGCCGGTGGCGACGACGACCGCGGCGCCGGTCAGTTCCCGGCCGCCGGTGGCGTGCAGCAGCCAGCCGGTGCCGTCGGGGGAGCGCTCGATCCGGGAGACCTCGACGCCGGTGACGATCTCCAGCTCGTGGTGCTCGGCGTACTTCTCCAGGTAGCGCACCACGTCGTCGCGGGCGACCCAGCGTCCGAACCGGCGCGGCATCGGCAGCCCGGGCAGGGCCGACAGCCGGCGGGTGGTGTGCAGATGCAGCCGGTCGTAGTGGCGCCGCCAGGACGCCCCGACACGGTCGGACCTCTCCAGGACGACGGCGCGGACGCCCCGGGCGCGCAGGGCGTACGCGGTGGCGAGTCCGCCGGGGCCGCCGCCGATGACGTAGACGGGGCGTTCCGCGTGCTGCGTCGCGTGTTGCGTCGCGTGCTGTGTCGGCTCCGCGGGGTGCGCGGAGGCTGGGGAGTCGGCCATGTGCGCGAGCGTAATCCCGGCCCGGGTTGATGGGTCTCGGTCAAGGCCGGAATTGGTTGCGGATTGATCACGGCAGGTCGCGCACCGACACGGCGCCGAGCCCGACTGTGCGGAAGGGCTCGGCGCCGTGGGCGGCGGCCGGAGACTGACGGGAAACCGGGGCCGCGGCTCGGGGGGAGGGAAGGGGGACTAGTTCTTGGCCTGGTAGCCCGTCACCTTGGCGATCCAGGCGATGAAGTCGCCCGGGTCGGTGTTCGCGCCGTGGCCCTGGTCCCAGTAGTAGAGGTGGTTCACGTCGTCGCCGAGGCCGGCCGCGGCGGCGGCGAGGTTGGCGGAGACGGTCAGCGAGGTGTCGGTGTCCTTGGTGCCGAGGCGGATCCACCAGTGCTTGGAGCGGCCCGGGTTCTTCCGCTCCAGGTGGTACATCGGGTTCATCAGGTTCAGCTTCTCGGGGATGTCGCCGTCGAGACGCTTGGCGGTGACCCCGGTCGTGTCGTTCCTGAGGCCGTACGCGGTGAAGTGGCGGGCCTCGGTCGTGCCCGAGCCGAACTCGTTGTTCTCACCGGTGGACAGGTCGAAGGCGTCGAAGGACGGGACGCTCTTCTTGCGGGCGCCGACGTGGGTGAGGAAGTCGGCCCAGGTGAAGGAGGCCTTCTTGCCGTCCCAGGCGAGGAAGGGGTGGGCGGCGAGGTAGGTCGCGCGGGCCGAGTCCGACAGGGCGGCGAGGTACCGGGTGGCCGAGGGCTGGAGGTACTGCTTGACCAGGTATGCGTCGTAGTTGCGGGCCGTGAGGGTGCCGAAGCCGTTCAGGCCGCGCAGTTTCAGGGTGGCCTGGTACTCGGCGAACTGCGACCGCAGTTCCTTGGAAAGCGTCTGGTCGGCCTGCTTGCCGGTGCTGAGCGCGTTGGTGCCCCAGCACCACTCGTAGGCGCCGTCGGCGTGCTCCAGGTCGGTGATCGGGCACCAGGCGCCGGTCGCGAAGATCGCGTCGGAGGCGTCGGCCGCGCCGATCTCCTTGAGGTACGTGTCGTAGATCTCGCTGTCGCCGGACGCGCCGAGCAGGGAGGACAGGGCGCCGCCCGCGCTGGTGCCGGCGGAGACGATCCGGTCGGTGTCGCCGGGGATCCGGCCCTTGTTGGACCGCAGGTACCGTACGGCCGCCTTGAGGTCGACGATCGCGGCCGGGGCGGTGCCGTACCAGACGCCGTCCGCGTCCTTGAGGGTGCGGCCGCGGGCGCCGGGCTCGACCACGACGTACCCGGCGGCCAGGGCCAGGAGCTGGTTGGAGGCCAGGGCGCCGCCGTTGGCGTTGGTGTTGCCGTTCGCGTTGGAGGCCGAGGGGCTGGGCGTGGCGCTCGGGGAGGCCGAGCCGCTGGGGGCGCCCCCGCCGGTGGGGCCGCCGGACATGCCCCCGGCGCCGATCCCGGTGGCGTCCGCCACCGAGGAGGGCATGTAGCCGCCGACGGAGTTCGCGAGGAGGATCGGGGCGCCGGAGGCGTCCACCGCCTTGCCGTCGATCTTGACGGGCACGCTGACGTTCAGGCTCTGGTACTTCTCGTCGACCGGCTTGGCGACGTAGGTGAGCGCCTTCCAGAAGTGGTAGGTGACGCTGTGCTCGGTACCGGCGGCGTCGGTGACGGTGGTCGTCAGCTCCGTGTAGGCGTCCGGGTCGAAGACCAGGGCGTCCGACGAGGCCGAGCCGCTCGAGCCGCTCGACCCGCTCGACCCGCTGGACGCCTGTGCGCTCAGGGCGACGCCGCCGACGGCCGCGGCACCGGCGGCCGCCCCGATCCCCATGACGACGCTCCTGCGCTTGACTGCCCTGTGCTTCACGATCTGGACTCCTCGGATTCCGGTGTGCTTGCACTCCGAACGTAGACGTGATGCCAACAAAATTGCCAACAATCTCTGGGATTCATGGTGGACCCACAGATTCAGAGGGAGCGCACAGGGTCCCTCCGCGGGCGGCGCGGGGTTCCCGAGCCCCGGCATCTGACGTACCGTCAGATCCATGGACACGATCTGGCTCACCGGTGCGCAGTGGCTGGCGGTGCTGCGCATAGGACTCGGGCTGTGGTGGCTGGAGAGCTGGCGGCACAAGGACAAGAGCACCTGGTTCGAGGGCGGCGGGATCACCTGGGCCGCGGACATCGCCGCCAAGCACCGGTGGACCGCCGTACGCAGCGGCTTCGCCGTGGTCGTCACCCCGCGCCCGAGGACCATGGCGTACGTCGTCGCCTACGCCGAACTCGCCCTGGGACTCGGGCTGGTCCTCGGCTTCCTGACCCCCCTCGCCCTCGTCGGCGGCCTGCTGCTCAACGTCCTCTACTTCACCCTCATGATCCACGACTGGGCCGAGCAGGGGCAGAACGCGATGATGGCCCTCATCTCCCTGGTGGCCCTGTTCGCGATGGCGTGGCAGGAGTGGTCGGTCGACGGCGCCCTGGGGCTGTTCCCGTGAGCGCCGCCTCCCCTCGGTACGACCTCCCCGAGCCGGACGCCCTCACCCGCGCCTACTGGGACGCCGCCGCGCGGGGCCGGCTGCTGGTGCGGCGCTGCGGGGCGTGCGGTCGGGCCCACCACTACCCGCGCGAGTTCTGCCCGCACTGCTGGAGCGAGGACGTCGCCTGGGAACCCGCGAGCGGCCGGGCCGCGCTCTACACCTGGTCCGTCGTGCACCGCAACGACCTGCCGCCCTTCGACGGACGCACCCCGTACGTCGCCGCCGTCGTCGACCTCGCCGAGGGCCCCCGGATGACGACGGAGCTCGTGGAGTGCGCGCACGACGAGCTGCGGGCCGGCCTGGAGCTGGAGGTCGCCTTCCGGGACGGGACGCCGGTGGTGCCGGTCTTCCGCCCCCGCCGGTGAGACCGAGCCGCTTCAATGACCGGATGACCCACGTCGACGATCACCACCGCGCATCCCCGTCCCCGTTCCCGGACCTGCGCGGCCACGGACTGCTCCTGCGTGCCTGGGACGCCGACTCCGACGCCGATGTCACCACCTGGCTGCGCGGGTTCGGCGACCCGGAGTTCCGGCGCTGGAACACCCCGATCCGGCCGGTCACCGACTTCGCCGGCGCACGCGAGTCGCTGCTGTCCAGGGCCGCGCAGGCGGCGGACGGCACCTCGGCGTCGTACTGCGTGACGGACGCCGGCACCGGGACGGCCCTCGGGCACATCGGCGTCAACGGCATCCACCCCGACCTGCGCGTCGCCCGCGTCGGCTACTGGGTGCTCCCCGAGGCGCGTGGCCGCCGGGTCGCCACCCGCGCGCTGGCCCTCGCCGCCCACTGGGCCCACACCGAGCTGGGTCTGCACCGCCTGGAACTCGACCACGCCGTCGGCCACGACACCTCCTGCCACATCGCCGAGCGGTGCGGATTCCGGTACGAGGGGACCCTGCGGGGCGCGATGTTCGAGGCGGGCCGGCGTGACGCGTTCCGGGACATGCACCTGCACGCACGGCTGGCCACGGACCCGGAGCCGGTCATGGACCCGGAGCCGGCCACGGACCGGTAGCCGGCGCGGAAAACCACGGGCGATGCCCCGCCCCCGTACCCGACCATGAGGCATGCGCCCCGACCACTGGCACCGCACCGAGGACCTCGACCACTTTCTGCGCCGCGCCGGAGACTTCCTGCGCTCCCGGCCCGCCGCGCACACCGTCGCGCTGACGGTGACCGAGAACCTGCGCACCCGCGGACCGCGGGCGTACGGCGACGAGCCGCCCGTCTACGGCATGCTGGAGCGGGACGGCACCGTGCGGGCGGCCTACTTCCGCACCCCGCCCCACCGGCTGAACCTCACCGCCCTGACCGGCGAGGAGGCCGCCTCCCTCGCCGCGCACCTCGCCGGCATCGGTCAGCCGCTGCCCGGCGTGGGCGCGGACCGGGAGACGGCGGCCGCCTTCGCCGCGGCCTGGCAGGCCCGCACCGGCGCCGCCCCCGCCCTCCGGCAGCGTCAACGGCTCTACCGGCTCGGCACGCTGACCGCGCCCGGGCCGGCCCCCGAGGGGCGGGCCCGGATCGCCACCGAGGCCGACCGCCCTCAACTCATCACGTGGTACGAGGAGTTCGCCGAGGTCGTCGGGGAGCCCGGCGCCGGCGCGGGTTCCTGGGCCGACGCGAAGATCGCCCGGGGAGGTGTCACCTTCTGGGAGACCCCGGACGGCACCCCCGTCGCCATGGCCGGGGTGACCGTGCGGGCCGCCGGGCAGGTCCGGGTCGCCCCCGTCTACACCCCGGCCCCGCTGCGCGGCCGGGGCTACGCCGGTGCCGTCACCGCCGAGGTCAGCCGGGCGGCCCGGGACGCGGGCGCGGACGAGGTGCTGCTCTTCACCGACCTGGCGAACCCGACCAGCAACGGGCTGTACCAGCGGATCGGGTACCGGCCGGTCGCCGACTTCGCGGTGTACGACTTCGAGGCGTACGACGTCGAGGTGCGCGACGGCCCGGTGCGCGAGTCCGGGCGGTAGCGGCCCGGCGGGCACGGCTCACGGCCACAGCAGGTGCCGGGCCCAGCCGCCCTCCCCGCGCCGGTACAGCAGCCGGACGTGCCGCCGTCGCTCGTCCCCCTGGAAGAACTCGACCTCCCGCGGCCGGAGCCGGTACAGCGTCCAGGAGGACACCGGGGCGTCCGGTTCGCGCCGCGCCCGCTCCCAGGCGGTCCGCGAGGCGTGCGCCAACGCGTCGAGGGACTCCAGTACGTCGCTCTGCCGGCCGGTGAGGGCGGCCGCCAGCGCGCCCGTGGAGCGGGCGTGCAGATCCGCCTGCCCCTCCCCGGAGGGCGCCGCGGTGACCGGGCCGCGGACCCGCACCTGGCGACCCAGCACCGGCCAGTAGAAGGCGAGGGCGGCCTGCGGGCGGGCCGCGAGCTGGCCGCCCTTCCGGCTGGTGGCGTGGGTCGCGAAGGACCAGCCGTCCGCGTCGGCACCGTGCAGCATCACGATCCGTACGTCCGGCAGGCCCTCCTCGTCCGCCGTCGCGAGGGACATGGTGTGCGGCTCGGTCTGCCCCGCCGCGACGGCCTCGGCGAACCATGAGGTGAAGAGGGCCAAGGGCTCGTCGGGGGCGGTGTCCGGGTCGAAGGAGGGCAGCGCGGTGACCTCCGGGTCCCACACCCGCAGTGACCTCAGCAGCTCATGAAGATCCGTTCCCATGCCCCGATTGTCACGCGCCGCGCGCCTCAGACCGCACCGAGGTCGGACGACACCCAGCGCTCGGGCCGCATCCGGACGACCACCTGCTCGCCGTACTCCTTCCAGGCGACATCGACATAGCCGTCCACCTTCTCGGCCGGGAGGTAGCGGGCGGAGATCTCCCGCAGCTGCTCGACGGTGGCGGGGTCGGTGCCGACGACCGGGCCCTCGACCGACACGTACCGCAGGGTCGGCTCGACCCGGTCGACCATCAGCGTGAACCGGCCCGCCGCACTGATCAGCTGGTTCTTGCGGGAGTCGCGCGCCGTCATGATCCACACGGTGCCGTCGGGCTCGTACTGGTACCAGATCGGCACGGTGAGCGGAGCGCGCCCCGCTCCCGCGTCCACCGCCAGCGCGGCGATGTGCGGCTCGGCCAGGAACTGCTCGCGCTCTTCACGGGACAGGGCCATGTCGGTCTCCTCCGGGCGGCTCGGGCGTTCGTCGACCATCACAACACCGGCCGCGGCAGGCGTGTTCCGCCGCGACGGTCGTGTTCTCAGCCCCGCCCCAGCACCACGGTCCCCGCCGAGCAGAACCAGCCGCCGGTCCCGGACGCCAGCCCCAGCCGGGGCAACTCCCCGTCACGGCACCGTACTTGCCGGTCCCCGGCCTCCCCGCGCAACTGCCGTACCGCCTCCACCAGCAGGAACAGCCCCCGCATCCCCGGGTGCTGGGCCGACAGCCCGCCCCCGTCGGTGTTCACCGGCAGCTCGCCGCCCGCCACCTTCAGCCGTCCCTTCCCCACGAAGGCCCCGCCCTCGCCCTTCGCGCAGAAGCCGAGGTCCTCCAGGGTCACCAGCGTCATGTACGTGAACGCGTCGTAGATCTCCGCGAAGTCGATCTCCGCCGGGCGCACCCCGGCCCGCCGGAAGGCGAGCCGGCCGCTCACCGCCGCCGGGGACACCGTGAAGTCGGCCCACTCGGACAGGGAGGCGTGCGAGACGTGCTCCCCGGTGCCGAGGATCCACACCGGCGCGGTACGGCAGTCCTGTACGTACTCCTCGGCCGCCAGCAGGACCGCCGCGCCGCCGTCGGAGCGCGGACAGCAGTGCAGCTTGGTGAAGGGGTCCGCGATCATCGGGCCGGACAGGACGTCGTCCACCGTGACCGGGTCGCGGAACATGGCCTCGGGGTTCAGGGCGGCGTTCGCCCGGGCCTGCACCGCCACTTGTGCCAACTGCTCGACGGTCGTGCCGTGTTCGATCATGTGGCGGCGGGCCGCCATGGCGTACTTGGCGATCAGCGTGTGCCCGTACGGCACCTCGAACTGGAGCGGTCCGCGCGCCCCGAAGGAGAGGTCGCCGGTCCGCCGCCCGGCCCTGATGTCGGCGCGGGCGGTCGAGCCGTAGGCCAGCAGCACCGCGTTCGCGTGGCCGGCGGCGATCGCGTCCGCCGCGTGGGCCGCCATGACCTCCCAGGCCGAGCCGCCGACGGAGGTGGAGTCGACCCAGGTGGGGCGCAGGCCCAGATACTCGGCGACCTCCACGGGCGCGAGGGTGCCGGTGCCCGCCGAGGCGAAGCCGTCGACCACCTCCCGGTCCAGTCCCGCGTCGGCGAGGGCGCGGCGGGCGGCCTGGGCGTGCAGGGCGTACGCGGTGGCGTCGTCCACGCGGCCGCAGTCGGAGAGGGAGACACCGACGATCGCCACTTTCCGGGAGCGCGTCATGAAACTGACGGTACATCAGATGGCGTCGGCCGTAGAGGTGCCGTACCAGGTGCCGTACCTCTGGGCATTCCCGCCTCGCCGTCCTAATATGACGGTCCGTCAGATACAGTGAGAGGTGACGCCGGGGGAGCGAGCGGCGGGCGCGAGCCCGGCGGAGCGGGAACGGGGCGGAGCGGGAACAGGGCGGAGCAGGAGTCCGGCGGACCATCCGGCGGACCGTCGGCGGCGAAGGAGAAGGCCCCCATGGACACCGACCTCACCGCCGAGCAGGACGGGATCCGCCGCACCCTGCGCGACCTGCTGCGCGAGCGCTGCGGTCCCGCCGAGGTGCGGGCCGCCGCGGACACCCCGGCCGGGCACGACCCCGCCCTGTGGGCCGCCCTCGCCGGGCAGCTCGGTCAGCCCGGGCTCGCGCTGCCCGAGGCGTACGGCGGCGTCGGCTGCTCGGTGACCGAGCTCGCCCTCGCCTGCGAGGAGACGGGCCGCTTCCTCGCCCCCTCCCCGCTGCTGGCCACCGCCGGCCTCGTCGCTCCCCTCCTGCTCGGCCTGGGGACGGAGGCCCAGCGCACCGGGCTGCTCCCGCGGATCGCCTCCGGCGCGCTCACCGCCGCGCTCGCCGTACCCGGCCCCTGCCTCGCCACCGCGCTCGCGCTGACCGGCGACAACGGCGGCGAGTGGGCCGGCGGCGGCCGTGCGGGAGGGGTGCAGGCCCGGCGGGCGGGGGAGGGCTGGCGGCTGTACGGACAGGCCGACCAGGTGCTCGACGGGCACAGCGCGGGGCTGCTGGTGGTCGCCGCGCACGCCGGGGGGTTCGCCCGGTCGCGGACCCTGCTCTTCCTCGTGTCCGGGGACGCCGGGGGACTCGTCCGCGTACGGCAGACCGCGCTGGACGCGACCCGGCCGCAGGCGCGGCTGCAACTCCGGGACGTGGAGGCCGCGTTGCTCGGCGAGGACGGGGCGGACGTCCTGAGTGCCCTCGCCGGGACCGGGGACACCGTCGCCTCCCTTCTCGCCTGCGAGGCCGTCGGGGCCGCCGACCAGGTGCTGGGCCGGACCGTCGGGCACGTCCGGCGGCGCGAGCAGTTCGGGCGGCCGATCGGGTCCTTCCAGGCGGTGCAGCACCGGCTCGCCGACGTGTACGTCCAGGTGCAGGCGGCGCGCTCGGCGGCGTACTACGCGGCGTGGGCCTCGGCGCCCGTGCCGGGAAGTGCGGCGCGCGGCGACTCGCGGGACGGGCGGGGGCGGGAGACGGGAGGACAAGCCGGTGCCCTCGCCCTGGCGCAGGCCCTGGAGGCGGCGCGTGGTGCCGGCGCGGAGGCGGTCCAGCTGCACGGCGGCACGGGTTTCACCTGGGAGCACGAGGCTCACCTTTACTTCAAGCGGGCCTGCGGCGACGAGCTGCTGTTCGGGCCGGCGCACCGGCTGCGGGCGCACGCGGCGCGGGCGGCCCGGCTCCTCACAGGTCAGGAGGGGCGGGTGTGATCGGCGTACGAGTGATCCAGAAGGTGTCCTCGGCCCCGGGCTTCGCCAAGGTCGCCCCGTATGTGATCCCGGCTCTGGACCGGGCCGTGCACCGGCTCACCCGGGGCAGGGTGCTGCTCAGCGCGCAGCTGCTGCCGGGCGTGGTCCTCACCTCGACGGGCGCGCGCACCGGGCTGGCCCGGCGGACCCCGCTGGCCTGCGTGCCGGAGGAGGGCGGGGCGAGCTGGATCCTGGTCGGATCCAACTTCGGGCGGGCCGGTCATCCGGCCTGGACCGCGAACCTGCTCGCCCGTCCGGACGCCACGGTCAGCTGGAAGGGGCGGGACATCCCCGTCACGGCCCGGCTCCTCGAGGGGGAGGAGCGGGCGGCCGTCTGGAAGGCGGTGCTGGCCTTCTGGCCGCCGTACGCGACGTACCAGGCGCGGGTGGAGCGGGAGATCCGGCTGTTCCGGATCGTGCGGAGGTGAGCTGGTGGGAGGGGCCGCCGCCGGGCCGGCACAGCAGCAGGCGGTGGTTCACACGGGTGAACCACCGCCTGCCTGACAGGACTTGGAACCCGGAGTTACTTGGTGGGCTTCTTCCCGGTCACACCGAGGTGCACCAACAGCGCGAGGTTCGGCCTGAGTTCGGCCGGCTTCACGCCCCAGGTCTGGAAGCCCTTCTGGTGGGAGGCCACGGCCGCGAGCATCGCGACGATCGACCCGGCGACGGCAGCCGGGTTCACGTCCTTGTCGACCCGGCCCTTGGCCTGGAGTTCGGCGACCGCGTCCGAGAGGGAGTTGTTCACCGAGTTCAGGATCTTCATACGGAGCTTGTAGAACCGCTTGTCGCCCTCGGCGGCCCCGAGATCGACGACCCTGAGGATCGCGTCGTTGCGGCGCCAGAACTCCAGGAACCCGTCGACGAGTTCCTGCGCGGTCTGCCAGCCGGCCTTGCCGACCCAGGAGCGGCCGGCGAGCAGCTCGGTCAACCCGGCGCCCTCCGCGGCCATTTGCTCGGCGATCTCCAGGACGGCGCCTTCGACGTCCGGGAAGTACTGGTAGAAGGTGGCGGGCGAAGTGCCCGCCTTCCGGGCGACATCGATGACTTTGACGTCCCGGTAGGGGGAGGAGCTGAGCATCTCGCTGAGGCAGTCGAGCAGCTTCTGCCGGGTCGCCTGCCCACGCCGGCCGGCCACGCGACCGTCGACGGTACGCACTTGTCCTGTCATGACGTCAGCTTACCGAGGGGTGATGGGAGCGCGATTCGGCCGACTGCAAATGGGGTGCACGGGGGTGCCGGGACTGGTGTGCCTGGTCTGCGGGGTGCGCGAGACGCCATTACGTTGGCGGCATGGCCGAAAACAGGGCATCGGGGTTCGAAGAGGACGCCTACCCGGAGGGCGTCCCCTGCTGGGTGGACGCGCAGCTTCCGGACGTCGAGGCGGGCAAGCGGTTCTACGGCGAGCTCTTCGGGTGGACCTTCCAGGACGCGTACGGCGGCTCCGTATGGGCGCACCGCGCGGGCAAGCCCGTCGCCGCGCTCGCCCGCAAGACGGACGGCCGCCTGCCGACCGTCTGGACGGTGTACTTCGCCACCCCGGACGCCGAGGGGCTGGCCGACCGGGTCTGGGCGGCCGGCGGCCAGGTCGTCACCGCGCCCCTGCCGGTCGGCGAGCTGGGGGTGGCCGCGCTGGTCACCGACCCCGAGGGCGCCGTCTTCGGGCTGTGGCAGCCGGGCACCCACACCGGCTTCGGCAGCCGGCACGAGCCGGGCACCTTCGCCTGGGCGGAGCTGTACGCGCGCGACACCGAGGCCGCCAACACCTTCTACGGCGGGCTCTTCCACGACGCCCTCTTCGGGCCCGGGGCCCACCCCGACTTCGGCCGTGCGCCGGTCTCCGACGTCTTCCCGGCCGAGATGCCGCCGCACTTCCTCGTCCACTTCGCGGTGGCGGACTGCGAGGAGGCGCTCGGCACGGTGCACCGGCTCGGCGGGCGGGTCCAGGCGCGGCCCTTCATGACGTCGTACGGAAAGGTGGCGGTCGTCACGGACAATCAAGGGGCGTCGTTCGCGCTCCTGGAACGACGCGCGATCGTGTATTGATGTGAGACACCCCATTTGTCCTCAGGTTCGCCAGCGGCGCTCCGGCCAGGAAGAATCGGGGTGCGTGCCGCCACGGCGGTGCGGTGGTGAGACGCTGCACGGGGTCGCGTACATATGTGGGTGGCGCGGCTCGTACGGGGAGGTGGCAGGCAAGTGGTGGATCAGCTGACGCAGCACGATCCGCGGCGGATCGGGCCGTTCGAGGTGCTGGGACGGCTGGGCGCCGGCGGTATGGGGCTGGTCTATCTCGCGCGCTCGGCGTCCGGCCGGCGCGTGGCGATCAAGACGGTCCGCACGGAGCTCGCCGAGGACCAGCTCTTCCGCGTCCGCTTCACCCGGGAGGTGGAGGCGGCCCGCGCGGTCTCCGGCTTCTACACGGCGGCCGTGGTCGACGCCGATCCCCGCGCGGCCGTGCCGTGGCTGGCCACCGCCTACGTCCCGGCGCCCTCGCTAGAGGAAATAGTGAACGAGTGCGGGCCGCTCCCGGCCCAGGCGGTGCGCTGGCTGGCGGCCGGTGTGGCGGAGGCGCTGCAGTCGATCCACGGCGCCGGGCTGGTGCACCGGGATCTGAAGCCGTCCAACGTCCTCGTGGTCGAGGACGGCCCCCGGGTGATCGACTTCGGTATCGCGTCCGGCGTCTCGAATACGCGTTTGACGATGACGAACGTCGCCGTCGGCACCCCCGCCTACATGTCCCCCGAGCAGGCGAAGGACTCCCGCAGCGTCACCGGCGCGAGCGACGTGTTCTCGCTCGGCTCCATGCTGGTCTTCGCCGCCACCGGACACCCGCCCTTCCACGGCGCCAATCCCGTCGAGACCGTCTTCATGCTGCTGCGCGAGGGCCCGGACCTCGAAGGCCTCCCGGACGAGCTGCGCCCGCTCATCGAGTCCTGCATGCAGATGGAGGCGACCGCCCGCCCCAACCCGGCCGACCTCCAGGCCCAGCTGGCCCCCCACCTCTTCGGCTCCGGCTCCGACGACAGCGGTACGGCGTCGGCGTGGCTGCCCGAGCGGGCGGTGAGCATGATCGAGACCCGCCGCGGCGGCCGGCCCGCGCCGAAGCCCGCGCACAGCGGCGGCCGCAGCGGCGGCGGCCGGGCCGCCCCCCTGCCGCCCCCGCCGTCCCACGCCCCCGTCGTCCCGGCACCCGGCCCCGGCCCGGTGCCGTCCCCGCTGTCCGGCCCGGCCGTCTCCGTCGGCGCTCCCGACACCGGCCCGGTGCGCCTCGCGGGCGCCCAGGTGCCGATCGGGCCCGGACCGCGCGTCGCCGACGCCCGGGCCGCCGCCGTGAAGGCGCCCCCGCCGGAGGCCGGCCTGGTCGCCTCCTGGTCCAAGCCCCGCCCCGGCGTGAACGGCACAGACCCTGCCGTGGGCCCCGCCGTCCCCGCCGCGCCCGCGCCGCCCCCGGAGACGGCGAGCGGCTGGCGGCCCTGGCGGTTCCGCATGTCGAACGACGTCTGGGGCACCCCGTCGGTGGCCGGCGACCTGGTCTACGTCACCTCCTTCGAGGTGCACGCCCTGGACGTGGCCACCGGTCGCCGCCGCTTCAAGACGCGGGACGTGGCCTGGTCGATGGCGGTCGCGGACGGCCGTGTCCACGCCTCCGACGGACCCACCCTGTTCGCCCTCGACGCCCGCGAGGGCGGCGACCTGTGGCGGCTGTCCACCGAGGCCTGGGTGTACTCCCTGAAGGCCGAACGGGGCACCGTGATCACCGGCACCCGCGGCGGCGGGGTGCAGGCCTGGGAGGCCTCCAACGGCCACAAGCTGTGGGAGGTCACCGGCTGCCAGACGGACTTCGAGTCGCTGGAGGCGGGCCCGGCCCTGCACGACGGCACGGTGTACGTCTGGCAGGACGCCCGGCTGCGCGCCCTGGACGCCCGCACGGGCGACGAGCGCTGGTCGTACCCGGTCGGCGACACGGCCTCCTGCGGCGGCGTGCCGGTACGGATGACACCGGCCCAGGACGGCTGTGTGTACGTGTCCGCGGGAACCCGGGTGCTGGCGCTGGACGCGGCCGGCGGGCACGTCCGCTGGCACTTCGAGGCACCGGCGGTCTTCCTGTGCCCGCCGACCTTCGTGCCGGGGCCGGCGGTGACCGGCGGCGGCATCTACCTCGCCGACTACCTCGGCACGGTCTACGCCCTCGACGCCACCGACGGCCGCGACCGCTGGCGCATCGCCACCGAGGCCCGGTCGTCCGTCGACTCGGTCCTGGTGGCCGCCGGGCACGTGCACGTGGGCAGCGGCAAGGGGCTCTACACCCTGGACGCCGTCACCGGCACCCCGAAGTGGCGCTTCCAGGCGGGCGGCGACATCGTGGGCGCCCCCGCGGTCGCCGAGGGCCGTATCCACTTCGGCTCCACCGACCACCTGCTGTACACCCTCAAGGCCGACGACGGCCGCCTGCGCTGGAAACTCGCGACCGGCGGCGAGATCACCGGCTCCCCCGTCGTGAAGGACGGAGTGGTGTACGCGTGCAGCAAGGACCGGTGCGTGTACGCGCTGGACGCGGAGAAGGGGACGGGGACGGCGCGAACCACCTGACAGCGGTTGCGTAGAGTGCCGGCATGCAACTACGGGGACGAAGGCTCAAGTTCACAGCGGTGGCGGCACTGGTGGTGCTGTCGCTCACCGGATTCTCTTCGGGGCGCGGTCACGGCGGCAGCGGTGACGGCGGAGGGGGCGGGGGCGGGGGCTGTAGCAGCTCCAGCCAGGATCACGGCAGTTCGTCCTCGACGTCGGGCGGCGGCACGTACCACGACGATGACGACTACGACGACTACGACGACACCGGCACTTCCTCCGGCAGTTCCTCCGGGAACACCTCCGGGAGCACCTCCACCTCCGTGCGGGACGCCCGGGTCGAGCTGGTGAGCTGTGTGACGGAGGCCGACCCCTACGCCACGGTGGAGGTCACCAACCCGAACTCCACGGGCCACTCCTTCACCGTCACCGTCAGGTTCCTCGACGCCGGTTCCGAGCAGGTGGACGTGCGGAGCGTGGACGAGTTCGTCGCCGCGAACGACGCGGCGACGGTGCGGGTGCCCCTGGGCCGGCCGGGTCTGGCTTCCCAGGTCGACCGGTGCGACCCGGACCTGTACGCGCCGGCGGAGTGACGGAGGCTCAACGCAGCCGGAACCTCCCGCCGCGCCGCCCGGCGAACAGCTCCGTCTGCCGCTCGGCGGGCAGGTTCCCCAGCGAGATGAGATGCGGCGCCTGCGCGAACCCCTGTGCACGCGCCGCCTCCTTCGCCGCCCACAGCGCACGGACGGTCCCCTGGGTGGCCTCGGCCGGATGCCCGGCGATGACGGCCGCGCAGGTGGTCGCCGCCGCCAACGCCTGGCCCGGCTCCGTGAGTTCGGAGACGAGCCCGAGATCGTGGGCCCGCCGCGCGGAGATCCGCTCCGCCGTGCCCATCAGCGCCATCCGGGCGACCTCCCCGTAGGGCATCCGCTGCGTCATCAGCACCGACTCGTACGCGCTGACCATGCCGTACGTGGTGTGCGGGTCGAAGAAGGCGGCGGTCGTGCCCGCGACGACGAACTCGGCCTCCCCGAGCAGATAGAAGGCGCCCCCGCACGCCATCCCCTCCACGGCCGCGACGACCGGCTTCCACAGATCGTTGGCCTTCGGCCCGACGGTGAGCAGCGGATCGTCCTGCATGTAGGGCGAGTTCGGCTGCGGCACCACGGCGTCCCGGTCGATCCCGGTACAGAACGCCCGCTCCCCGGCCCCGGTGAGGACGACGGCCCGCACGGAGTCGTCGAACCGCAACTTCCGCCATACGACACGGAGTTCCGCGGCCATGGCGAGGTCGATGGCGTTGAGCCGCTCGGGCCGGTCGAGGGTGACGACGGCGACACCGGTGTCCCTGTCGGGGGCGACCTGGACGTTCACGGGCGTTCCGGAATCCACTGGGGCAGCCCGGTGGCGCTGTCGAAGACGACCCGCACCCGGGCGCCGATGCGGATCCCGCGCGGATCGACGGAGTCCAGACGGGCGCCGGCCGCGGCGACCAGGTTCCCCACCAGCCGGATGCGCGGGGCGTCGGCCAGCTCCACGAGCACGACGTTGTACGGCGCCTGCGCCGCGTACGCGGGCAGGAGCGGCGGATGCGGGACGACGTAGGACCAGACCCGCCCCAGCCCTGACACCGGACGCCACTCGCTCGCGAAGGACTGGCAGTTCGGGCAGCAGGGCCGGGGCGGGAAGCGGAGTTCGCCGCAGTCGGCACAGGACTGGACGCGCAGCTCGCCCTGGGCGGCGTACCGCCAGAAGGGGGCGCCGTCGGCATCGGTGACGGGGGTCAGCACGGGTCGGTCAACTCCTCAGGTCCTCAGGAGCAGCGCGGAGGTCGGGACGCCCTCCCCGGCGGTGACCAGGCAGGTCGAGGCTCCCGGCACCTGGGCGGTACTGGTCCCCCGCAGCTGCTTCACGCCTTCGTTGATCAGGTTGAAGCCATGGACGTACGCCTCGCTGAGCCCGCCGCCCCCGGTGTTCAGGGGCAGCCGCCCGCCGGTCTCCAGGGCGCCGCCCTCGGTGAACGCCCCGCCCTCTCCCCGGCCGCAGAAGCCGTACCCCTCCAGCGACAGCGGCACGAGAGCGGTGAACGCGTCGTAGATCTGGGCGACATCGACGTCCTGCGGGGTGAAGTCGGCGTGCTTCCACAGGTGCCGGGCGGCGGTCCAGGCGGGACCGGTGAGCGGGTCGTCGTTCCAGTAGTTGACCATCCCGTGGTGCTGGGCGGGCAGCCCCTGGGCGGCGGAGTGGACGTACACGGGGGCGTGCCGGCAGTCGCGGGCGCGCTCCCTGCTGACGAGCACGCAGGCCAGCGCCCCGTCCGTCTCCAGGCAGTTGTCGAAGAGGCAGAGGGGCTCGCTGATCCAGCGGGCGGTCATGTACATCTCGCGGGTGAGGGGGCGGTCGTACATGATCGCGGCGGGGTTCTGGTTGGCCCGGTTGCGGCAGGCCAGGGCGACGTTGAAGAGGTGGTCCCGGGTGGCGCCGGTCTCGTGCAGGTAGCGGCGGGCGAGCATGGCGATCTCGTCCACGGGCCGCAGGAGCCCGAAGGGCCGGGTCCACTGGGCGGGTGTGGGCAGCTGGACGGTGGTGTTGGTCCACGGGCGAGGCCCGGACCCCCGCTTGCGTGACCGCCAGGCGACCCCGACCGTCGCCTGCCCGGTGGCGAGGGCGGCGGCGAGGTGCGCGACGGTGGCGCAGGAACCGCCGCCGCCGTAGGGGACGCGGCCGAAGAAGGTGAGGTCGCCGAA
The DNA here is from genome assembly GCF_053591515.1 of Streptomyces sp. NPDC003011. Classification (NCBI taxonomy): domain Bacteria; kingdom Bacillati; phylum Actinomycetota; class Actinomycetes; order Kitasatosporales; family Streptomycetaceae; genus Streptomyces; species Streptomyces sp. NPDC003011. The sequence continues at coordinate 95,631 of NZ_JBSFTY010000001.1, read as the reverse complement.
CCCGACGGCCTTCGCCAGCTCCACCTCGTCGGTCTCCTCCATGGTGTAGGAGGCGACGGCGTCGACCTCGCCGGGGGCGATCCCGGCGTCGTCGAGGGCGGCGAGGACGGCCCGGCAGGCGAGGGTCCTCTCGTCCTCCTCCAGCCGCCTGGCGAAGGCGGTCTGTCCGATGCCGACGATCGCGGTGGCGTCCTTGAGTCCGGCCATGCTGGGCGTACCTCCCCGGGCGAGCGCGGCGGCTGACAGTCCGTCAGATTACAGCTAATCTGACGGAACGTCAGTAAGGGGCGGGAGGCCGGTCGTGCGGGCAGACGTGGAGTGGGGAAGCATCCCGGGCCTGGTCCGGTCGGCGGCCGAACGGTACGCGGACACCGAGGCGGTGGCGGACGGCCGGACCCGGATCTCGTACGGCGACCTGGGCGCCCGGGTGGAGCGCGCGGCGGCGGCCTGCGCCGTGCACGGGGTGCGGGCGGGCGACCGGGTCGCCCTGTGGGCCCCGAACTCCCTCGACTGGATCGTCTCGGCCCTCGGCGCGGTGTCGGCGGGCGCGGTCCTGGTGCCGCTGAACACCCGCTTCAAGGGCGCGGAGGCGGCGGACGTGCTGGGCAGGAGCGGGGCGCGACTGCTCTTCGTGACGGGCACGTTCCTCGGGACGTCGTACGTGGCGTCGCTGCGGCGGGCGGCGGGGGAGGGGCCGGGCGAGGGTCCGCTGCCGGGACTGCCCGCCCTGCGCGAGGTGGTCGTCCTGTCCGACGACGCCCCGGCGGACTTCCGCACCTGGAAGGAGTTCCTGGCGGGCGGGGACGGGGCCGGAGCGGCGGAGGTACGGGCGAGGGCGTCGGCGGTCCGCCCCGAGTGGCCCTCTGACATCGTCTTCACGTCCGGTACGACGGGCCGCCCCAAGGGCGCGGTGATCACCCACGCGCAGACCCTGCGGGCGTACGGGATCTGGACCGACCTGGCGGGGCTGGCCCGGGGCGACCGCTACCTGATCGTGAACCCCTTCTTCCACACCTTCGGCTACAAGGCGGGGGTGATCGCCTGCCTGATGCGGGGCGCGACGATGATCCCGCAGCCGGTGTTCAACGTGGACACGGTGCTGGCGAACATCGCGGCGGAGCGGGTGTCGGTGCTGCCGGGCCCGCCGACCCTGCACCAGTCCCTGCTGGACCACCCGGCCCGGGACGCGCACGACCTGTCGGCGCTGCGCCTGGTGGTGACGGGCGCGGCGGTGGTCCCGCTGCGGCTGGTCGAACGGCTGCGGGGCGAACTGGGCGTGGAGACGGTCCTCACGGCCTACGGCCTCTCGGAGGCGAGCGGCATCGTCACGATGTGCCGCCGCGGCGACGACCCGTCGGTGGTCGCGTCGACGTCCGGCCGCGCGATCCCGGGCACGGAGGTGCGCGTGGTGGACGCCGGCGGCCGGCCGGTGCCGGCCGGCACCCCCGGCGAGGTCGTGGTGCGCGGCTTCAACGTGATGCGCGGCTACTACGAGGACGAGCCGGCCACGGCGGAGGTCCTGGGACCGGACGGCTGGCTGCGCACGGGCGACGTGGGCGTCCTGGACCCGGCCGGCAACCTCCGCATCACCGACCGGATCAAGGACATGTTCATCGTCGGCGGCTTCAACGCGTACCCGGCGGAGATAGAGCAACTCCTCGGTCTGCACCCGGACGTGGCCGACGTCGCGGTGATCGGCGTCCCGGACACCCGGCTCGGCGAGGTCGGCAGGGCGTACGTGGTCCGGCGCCCCGGCGCACTCGCCACGGCGGACGACCTGATCGCCTGGGCCCGCCGCGAGATGGCGAACTACAAGGTGCCGAGGTCGGTGGAGTTCGTGGCGGAACTGCCGCGCAATGCGAGCGGGAAGGTGGTCAAGGGGGAGTTGCGGGCACGGTAGGGCGCGGACCGGCCCCGGACACACCTCGGCCGCGACGGCTCCCCCTCCGCGCCGCCGCGGCCGGTCCCCCGTGCGGGAGGACTTACGCGGTCGGCTTGATGGGCTCCGACGTCGCGTGCATGTCCTTCGTCGTGATGGGCTCGTCGGTGGCATGCATGTCCTGGGTGGTCAGGTCACCGGCGGCGGTCTTGGCGGCGTCGGCCGCGGCCTCGGTTCCCGTCGTCCCGGTGGCGTGCATGTCCTGCGGCTTGATGACCGGCTCGTCGCTCATGTCCCTGGCTCCCGTCGGTTGTTCGTCTGTGGATCGGCAAGGGCCCGTCCGGTCACTCCCCCGTGGTGCCCGGACGGGCCTTCGTGGGCCGCTCACCCTAGTTCGTGGGGGCGAGACCCACTGCAGTGACCCGCCTGCCCCCCGACGCGACGGATCGACTAAGGAGAGGATGGAGCCCGCCGATAAACGATTGATGAACGCCCGACCGGGGGTTCAGGCCGCCCGCACGGAGGTCAGCAACTGCCGCACTGCCACGGCTTCCGAGGAGTCCAGGTCTTCGTAGATCCGGAGAGCCTCCCGCCAGCAGACCTGGGCGCGGTCCGTCTGGTCGATGCCGGTGAGGGCGTGACCGAGAACGGTGAGGACGTTGCCGCGCCGCCATTCGCCCCCGATGCCGCGCAGAACGGTGAGCGCCATCTCGGAGTTGGTGGCCGCGCCGGCGTAGCGCTGCGCGGCGATGTCCACTTCGGCGAGACGGAAGAGGGTCATGCCTTCCCACAGGCGCTGGCGGCTCTCCCGGAAGACCTCCAGCGCCTCCAGGAGCCTGCCGGTCGCCTGGTCGAGCTCCCCGCTCTGCGTGAGCGCCATTCCCAGGGCGTAGCGGCCGTTCGCTCCCCGCATCGAGTTCCCCATGGCGTCGTAGATCTCGATGCCCTGCCGGGCCAGGGTCACGGCGCTCTGGGTCAGCCCGGTCGCCAGGCGGATGCGGGAGAGGTTGCAGAGTGCGCTGGCCTCGCCCGGGCGGTCGCCCAGCGTCCGGAAATGCTCGATGGCCTGCGAGAGGTGCTCCTCACCGTCCGCGTTGCGGTTCTGGTACAGCGCGATGATTCCCCGGGCGTTGCGTGCCCAGCAGACCGGCAGCAGGTCGTCGGCCTCCCCGGCGAGGCGTATGACCTGCTCCGCTTCCTGGTCGGCCAGGTCGAACCGGCCGCCGTCGACATGCGCGTGGGTCAGGGTCATCAGGGCGCGCGCCTGGACCTGCGGTACGTCGACCTGTCGTGCGGCCTCCAGCAGTGCCCGCGCGGTGGCCTCGTACTCCCGGGAGTTGGCGCCCGACTCGGAGATGTCCAGGGCGGCCCACAGCAGGTCGATGGCGCGCCGGAGGGCGTCCGGCCTGCCGGCGCACTGCCGGGCGAAGGCCAGCAGGCAGTGCGCCTCGGTGTACAGCCAGTCCCGTGCGGCTCGGCCGTCCGGGAACCGCAGCCCCGGGTACCGCGTCGGTGCCAGGTGATCGACCAGCCGGTCACCCGGCCGCTCGATCGCGTACACCCCCGCCGCCGTCGCCAGGTAGAAGTCCAGCAGCCGGGCCGGCGCCGCCTCCCGCTCGCCGGCCGGTTCCTCGTCGCGTTCCGCGCACGCACGCGCGTAGAGCCGGACCAGGTCGTGGTACCGGTAGCGGCCGGGAGCCGCGGATTCCAGCAGCGAGGTGTCCACCAGGGACTCCAGCAGGTCCTCGGTCTCCTCCACCGGGAGGTCCAGCACCGCCGCTGCCGCCGCCAGGGAGATGTCCGGCCCGTCCGCCAGGCCCAGCAGCCGGAACGCCCGGGCCTGGGGCGGCTCCAGCTGGCCGTAGCCGAGTTCGAAGGTCGCCTTCACCGCCAGGTCACCGGCCTGGAGTTCGTCCAGCCGGCGCCGCTCGTCGGCCAGCTTCGCCGCGAGCACCGAGACCGTCCAGGTGCGCCGGGCGGCCAGGCGGGAGGCCGCGATGCGGATCGCCAGTGGCAGGAAGCCGCACGCCGCCACCACGTCCAGGGCCGCCTCCCGTTCCGAGGCCACCCGCTCCTCGCCCACGATCTTCGTGAACAGGGACAGCGCCTCGTCCGGGGACATCACGTCCAGGTCGACCAGCTGGGCCCCGGCCAGGTCCACCATCCGCACCCGTGAGGTGACCAGCGCCGCGCAGCCCTCCGTGCCCGGCAGCAGGGGGCGTACCTGGGCCGCGTCCCGGGCGTTGTCCAGCAGGACCAGGACCCGGCGGCCGTCCAGCACCGAGCGGTACAGCGCCGCCCGCTCCTCCAGGGAGTCGGGGACCGCCGAGTCCGCCGTGCCCAGGGCGCGCAGGAAGGACCCGAGGACCGTCTCCGGTTCGGCCGCCCGGGCGCCCGCCCCCTGGAGGTCGACGTACAGCTGCCCGTCCGGGAAGGCCCCCCGGGCCTGGTGGGCCACGTGCACCGCGAGCGTGGTCTTGCCGACGCCCCCGATCCCCGCCAGCGCGGACACCGCCATCACCCGGCCCTCGGCGGAGGCCAGCACCTCGCTCAGTTCCGCGACGAAGGAGGTCCGTCCCGTGAAGTCGGGTACGGTGGCCGGGAGTTGCGCCGGCCGTACCGCGACCACCGCGGGCTCGGCGACCGGCGTCGGCGGTTCCGCCAGGCCGGGGTCCGCCCGCAGGATGCGCTGCTGCAACTCCTTCAGCCCCGGACGCGGGTCGACGCCCAGCTCGTCGGCGAGCAGGCGCCGGGTGTCGGCGTACACGGCCAGCGCCTCGGCCTGGCGGCCGCTGCGGTACAGCGCCAGCATCAGCAGTTCGCGCAGGCGTTCCCGCAGCGGGTGGGCCGCCGTGAGGGCCGTGAGCTCGGAGACCGCCTCCGCGTGGCAGCCCTGCTCCAGGTCCATGTCGAGGCGGGTCTCCAGCAGTTGCAGGCGCCACTCCTCCAGGCGCACCCGCTGTGTCTCCGCGTACGGGCCCGGCACCCCCGCCAGCGCCTCCCCGTCCCACAGCGCCAGCGCGCGGCCGAGCAGGTCCCGCGCGTGGCACAGGTCCCCGGAGTTCTTCGCCTTCTCCGCCTCGGTCGCCAGGTCCTGCACGACGGTCAGGTCCAGGGCGCCTTCGCCGAGGCCGCGCACCGCGTACCCGCCCGACTCGCTCACCAGGACCCCGGGGTCCAGCACCTTGCGCAGCCGGGAGGCGTACGTCCGGACCGCCGCCAGGGCCTGCGAGGGCGGCTCCTCGCCCCACAGGGCGTCGATCAGCTCGGCCGCGGTGGCCGTGCGGCCCTCGCGCAGCAGCAGGGCGGCCAGCAGCGCGCGCTGCTGGGGGGAGCCGGTGCTCAGCGGCTCCTCTGCGCGCCAGGCGCGCACCGGGCCGAGCACGCCGAAGCGCAGCGCCGCCGACTCCGGTGCGGAGCCGGGACGCCTCTGCTCCGGTACGCGCGGTACCTCCGGTACCTGCGGTACACCGTCCATCGCCGTCCCCCTAGAACACGTGAGCAACGACGCCAGTTTGCCTTGTTCATGGCAGATGCGTCAGCCGTGGGAGACGCCGATCACAGGGCGGCGCACGGGAGTCCACGAGGCCCTCACACGATCTCCGCTCCCGGACGGACGGATCCCGCCTCCGTGACGCCCGGCGGAGGCGGCCGGCCGGCAGCTGACGATCCGTCAGTTCAGCGCTACCGTGAGCGCCATGGACACCCACACCCCGCTCCCGCCGATCATCTCCGTCGACGACCACACCGTGGAGCCCGCCACCGTCTGGCAGGACCGCCTCCCGAGGAAGTACCTGGACACCGCGCCCCGGATCGTCCGCGCGCCGCTGAAGGAGATGACCTTCCTCGGCGGCCGCTTCAAGCCGGTCATGGGCCGGCCGGGCGACGACGGCCCCCTGGGCGACTGGTGGGTCTACGAGGACCTGCACCGGCCCCTGACCCGCCTCGACACCGCCGTCGGCTACAGCAGGGACGAGATCAAGCTCGAAGTCATCACCTACGAGCAGATGCGCCCCGGTTCCTACGACGTCCCGCAGCGCCTGGCCGACATGGACGTCAACCACGTCCAGTCCGCGCTCTGCTTCCCGACCTTCCCCCGCTTCTGCGGCCAGACCTTCACCGAGGCGAAGGACCACGAGCTGGGCCTGCTGTGCGTGCGGGCCTACAACGACTGGACGGTGGAGGAGTGGTGCGGCCCCGGGGCCCACGGCCGGCTCATCCCCCTCACCCTCATCCCGCTCTGGGACGCCGGGCTGGCCGCCGCGGAGGTCCGCCGCAACGCGGCTCGCGGTGTCCGTGCCGTCGCCTTCTCCGAGATACCCCCGCACCTGGGCCTGCCCTCCGTGCACACCGACGAGTGGGACCCCTTCCTCGCCGCCTGCGACGAGACCGGCACGGTCGTCGCCATGCACATCGGCTCGTCCAGCCGGATGCCCTCCACCTCCGCCGACGCCCCGCCCGCCGTCGGGTCCACGATCACCTTCGCCAACTGCTGCTTCTCGATGGTCGACTGGCTGATGAGCGGCAAGTTCGAGCGCTTCCCGAACCTGCGGGTGATGTACGCGGAGGGCCAGATCGGCTGGATCCCGTACATCCTGGAGCGCGCCGACGTCGTCTGGGAGGAGAACCGCGGCTGGGGCGGCGTCGCCGACAAGGTCCACCGCCCGCCGTCCGAACTGTTCGCCGAGCACGTCTACGGCTGCTTCTTCGACGACGCCTTCGGCCTCCAGAACCTCGACGCGATCGGCGTCGGCAACGTCCTGTACGAGACCGACTACCCCCACTCCGACTCCACCTGGCCCAGGTCCCGCGAGGTCGGCGAGGCCCAGATGGGGCACCTGGAGGCGGACGTGGTGGAGCGGATCGTCCGGGGCAACGCCATCGGCCTGCTCGGGCTGACGCCGGACGGCCTGTGGACCGGCGGGCGGCGGTGACCGGCCTGGAGTACGGCATCCAGCTCCCCGTCCAGTCCCGGTCCACCCTCTACACCGAGCCTTGGGAGACCGGCGCGGGCCCGGCCGACCTGGTCGCCGTCGCCCGCGCCGCCGACCGCGCCGGATTCGCGTACGTCGCCTGCTGCGACCACGTCGCCGTCCCGCGCCGGCTCGCGCCCGCGATGAGCACGGTCTGGTACGACCCCGTCGCCACCCTCGCCTTCCTGGCCGCCGCCACCGAGCGGGTCCGGCTGCTCAGCCATGTCGCCGTCGTCGGTCTGCGCCATCCGCTGCTCACCGCCAAGCAGTACGCCACCCTCGACCACCTGAGCGGCGGGCGGCTCGTCCTCGGGGTCGGGGCCGGGCACGTGCCGGAGGAGTTCGAGGCGCTCGGGGCCGACTTCCGGCGGCGCGGGGCGGTGCTCGACGAGACGATCGACGCCCTGCGCGCCGCCCTCGGGCCCGACGAGTACCCCGAACACCACGGCAAGCGGTACGACTTCCAGGACCTCGGCCAGCGCCCCCGCCCGGCCCAGGCCCACGTGCCGCTCTGGGTCGGCGGCTCCTCGCCCGCCGCGGTCCGCCGGGCCGCGCTCAAGGGCGACGGCTGGCTGCCGCAGGGCGACCCGCGCGAGCGGCTGCCCGCACAGATCGACCGGATCCGGGAACTGCGCGAACAGCACGCCGTCCAGGGGCCCTTCACCGTCGGTGCCATCGCCGAGCCGCTGTACGTCGGCACCCCCGCCTGGGACGTCGGCCGCAGGACCCTCACCGGCGGCCCGCAGGAACTCGCCGAGTCGCTGCGCGCCTACCGCGCGATGGGCGTCCGCCAGATCCAGGTCCGCTTCCGCAGCCGCAGCCGCGCCGAACTCACCGACCAGATCGCCGCGTTCGGCGCCGAGACCGCCCCGCACCTGTGATCCGGACGGGCCCGGGAAGACCTGGACAGACCCGAACAGGAGAGACCGTATGGGCAAGCTGGACGGACGTGTCGTCCTCGTCACCGGCGCGGCACGCGGACAGGGGGAGCAGGAGGCCCGGCTGTTCCGGGAGGAGGGCGCCGAGGTCGTGGTGGCGGACGTGCTGGACGACCGGGGACGGGACCTCGCGAAGGAGATCGGCGCGCTGTACGTGCGTCTCGATGTCGGCCGGGAGGAGGACTGGCAGGCCGCGCTGCGGACCGCCACCGACGCGTACGGCCGCGTCGACGGGCTCGTCAACAACGCCGGCATCCTGCGCTTCAACACCCTCGTCGACACGCCCCTCGCCGAGTTCATGCGGATCGTGCAGGTCAACCAGGTCGGGGTCTTCCTCGGCATCAAGACCGCCGCGCCCCGGATCGCCGCGGCCGGCGGCGGCACGATCGTCAACACCGCCTCGTACACCGGGATGACCGGCATGGCGTACGTGGGGGCGTACGCGGCCACCAAGCACGCGATCATCGGGCTCACCCGGGTGGCCGCGCTGGAGCTGGCGGGCCAGGGGGTGCGGGTCAACGCCGTGTGCCCGGGAGCGATCGACACCGCGATGAGTGATCCGGGCGGCGCCGCCGAGGGGGCCGTGGACGCGCTGTACCGCAAGCTCGTGCCGCTCGGCCGGATCGGCAGACCCGAAGAGGTCGCCCGCCTCGCGCTCTTCCTCACCTGCGACGACTCCTCCTACATCACCGGGCAGCCGTTCGTGATCGACGGCGGCTGGCTGGCGGGCGTCAGCGTCGGCTGACGTGAGCTGACGGCCCGTCAGCTATTGACGCTCCCGGTGGCCGGTGGAACAGTCGCATCCATAGAACTGACGGACCGTCAGGACCGACCGTGGGGACGGTGAACTCCGTGGAATTCGGGCTCTTCGTACAGGGGTATGTGGGCAAGCGCGCCGAGACCGACCCGCTGGCCGAGCACAAGGCGCTGATGGAGGAGACCGAATACGTCATCCAGGCGGACCGGTCCGGCTTCAAGTACGCGTGGGCGTCCGAGCACCACTTCCTGGAGGAGTACTCGCACCTCTCCGCCAACGACGTCTTCCTCGGCTATCTCGCGCACGCGACCGAGCGGATCCACCTCGGCTCCGGCATCTTCAACCCGCTCGCCCAGGTCAACCACCCCGTCAAGGTCGCCGAGAAGGTCGCCATGCTCGACCACCTCACCGGCAACCGCTTCGAGTTCGGCAGCGGGCGGGGAGCGGGCTCCCACGAGATCCTCGGCTTCCTCCCCGGCATCACCGACATGAACCACACCAAGGAGATCTGGGAGGAGACCATCGCCGAGTTCCCCAAGATGTGGCTCCAGGACGAGTACGAGGGCTTCCAGGGCAAGCACTGGCAGCTCCCACCGAGGAAGGTCCTCCCCAAGCCGTACGGGAAGTCCCACCCCGCGATGTGGTACGCCGCCGGGTCGCCGCCCTCGTACGCCATGGCCGCCCGCAAGGGGCTCGGGGTGCTCGGCTTCAGCGTGCAGAAGGTCTCCGACATGGAGTGGGTGCTGGAGCAGTACAAGACGGCGGTCGTGGACGCCGAGCCGGTCGGCGCCTTCGTCAACGACAACGTGATGGTGACGACCACGGCGATCTGCGCGCCGACGCACGCCGAGGCGGTCGACATCGCGGTGCGGGGCGGGCTGCACTATCTGCCCTCGCTGGTGTTCCGGTACCACGACACGTTCCCGCGGCCCGAGGGGTTCCCGGTGTGGCCGCAGACGCTGCCCCCGTACACGGCGGAGTTCGTCGAGGTCCTCATCGAGGAGGAGCTGCTGATCTGCGGGGACCCGGACGAGGTGCTCACGCAGTGCAAGCGGTGGGAGCAGGCGGGGGCGGACCAGCTGAGCTTCGGGCTGCCGGTGGGGGTGCCGAAGGCGGAGACGCTGCAGACGATCCGGCTGATCGGGGAGCACGTGATCCCGAAGATCGACACGGATCCCGTGCACCGGACGTCCCGGTTCCGTGCCGCCACTTGATCCTCGTCGCGGGGTGCGGGTCCGTTGTGGCGGGTCGCGCAGTTCCCCGCGTCCCCAGGCAGGCCAGCGCACCGCAGCTCCAGGAGGTGAGCCCATGCTCGATCACGTCATCCGAGGCGCGTCCGTCGTCGACGGGACCGGCGCGCCCGCGTACACCGCCGACGTCGGCGTACGGGACGGGCGTATCGCCGTCGTCGGGAAGGTCACCGAACCGGCCCGCACCACCGAGGACGCCACCGGCCTGGTCCTCGCCCCCGGGTTCGTCGACCCGCACACCCACTACGACGCCCAGCTGTTCTGGGACCCGTACGCCACGCCCTCGCTCAACCACGGTGTGACCACCGTCGCCGCCGGCAACTGCGGATTCACCCTCGCGCCCCTGAACCCGGCCCGCCCCGGCGACGCCGACTACACCCGCCGCATGATGTCCAAGGTGGAGGGCATGTCCCTGGTCGCGCTGGAGGAGGGGACGCCCTGGAGCTGGCACTCGTTCGGGGAGTACCTCGACGCGCTGGAGGGGCGGATCGCCGTCAACGCGGGCTTCATGGTGGGGCACTGCGCGCTGCGGCGGTACGTCATGGGCCCGGACGCGATCGGCGGGCAGCCGGGCGAGGAGCAGCTCGCGGACATCGTCCGGCTGCTGCACGAGGCCATGGACGCCGGCGCCTGGGGCTTCTCCACCACCCAGTCGTCCACCCACTCCGACGGCGACGGCGAGCCGGTCGCCTCCCGGCACGCGCGGCCCGCCGAACTGCTGGCGCTGTCGAAGGCGGTCGGCCAACACGAGGGCACCCAGATCGAGGCGATCGTCGCGGGCTGTCTCGACCAGTTCAGCGACGCGGAGATCGACCTGCTCGCGGAGCTGAGCGCGACCGCCGGACGGCCCCTGAACTGGAACGTCCTCACCATCGACGCCTCCGTCCCCGAGCGGGTGCCCCGGCAGCTGTTGGCGAGCGAGCAGGCCCGCAAGGCGGGCGGCCGGGTCGTCGCGCTCACCATGCCGATCCTCACCCCGATGAACATGTCGCTGGGCACGTTCTGCGCCCTGAACCTCATCCCCGGATGGGGGCCGATCCTGGGCCTGCCGGTCCCCGAGCGGATCGCCAGGCTCCGCGACCCGTCCGTGCGGGCCGGGATGCTCCGCCGCGCCGGGTCCAGGGAGGCGGGCGTCTTCCGGCGGCTGACGCACTTCGGCCGGTACGTCATCGGCGACACCTACAGCGAGGCGAACCGGGGGCTGAGCGGCCGGGTCGTGCGGGACATCGCGGCGGAGCGAGGCCAGGACCCGTTCCACTGCCTGGTCGAGATCTGCGCCGCCGACGAGCTGCGGACGGTCCTGTGGCCCATGCCGACCGACAACGACCCGGCGTCCTGGGCGCTGCGCGCCGAGACCTGGCAGCACGAGGATGTCCTGCTCGGCGGTTCCGACGCCGGCGCGCACCTGGACCGGATGTGCGGAGCCCCGTACACGACCCGCTTCCTCGGGGACTGCCTGCGCGGGCGGAGACTGGTGGGCCTGGAGCAGGCGGTGAAGATGCTGACGGACGATCCGGCGCGGCTCTTCGGTCTCAGGGAGCGGGGCCGGATCCGGGAGGGTTTCCATGGAGACCTCGTCCTCTTCGACCCGGAACGGATCGCCGCCGACACGGCCACCCTGGTGCACGACCTGCCGGGTGACAGCCCGCGGCTGGACGCCAAGGCCCTCGGGATCCGGGCCGTGTGGGTCAACGGTGTCGAGGCGATCCGGGACGACGTGGTGAGCGGGGCGGTGCCGGGGAAGGTGCTGCGGTCGGGGCGGGACACCCGGACGGTGACGACCAGGTGAGCGAGGGGCAGCGGTTGTTCGTCGGCGGTTCCTGGGTGGAGCCGGAAGGCGGCCACTACGCGGTGGTCGACCCGGCGACCGAGGAGACCGTCGGCCTGGCGCCGGAGGCCTCGCGGGATCAGGTGCGCGCGGCCTGTGCCGCGGCCCGCGAGGCCTTCGGTCCGTGGTCGCGGACGCCGCCGGAGGAGCGGGCGGCGGTGCTCGCCCGGGCCGCGGGGATCATCGGCGGGCGTCTGGAGCCGTACGCGGAGCTGGCCCGGGCGGAGACCGGGGCGACCACGGCGACGGCCCGGCGGATGCAGGTCGGGGTGGCCGCCGCCCGGTTCCGGCGCTACGCGCGCGTGGAGCCCGCCGAGTGGGCGATCCCGCCGCAGATCAACGAGGCGGGGCACGGGGGTGCCTCCCACGCCTTCAAGGCGGTGGGGGAGGGGCGGGCGGCCGTGCTGGGGGCGCTGGCCGTACGCCAGCCCGTCGGGGTCGTCACCTGCGTCACGTCGTACAACAACCCGTGGGCGAACCCGGCCGGGAAGGTCGCCCCGGCGCTGGCGATGGGCAACACGGTGGTCGTCAAGCCCGCCCCGCAGGACCCGCTGTCGGTCTACCGGATGGCGCAGGCGCTGGAGGCGGCGGGCGTGCCGCCCGGGGTGGTGAACGTCGTCTCCGGCCGGTCGGTGGAGGTCGGCGAGGCGGCCGTGGAGTCGCCGGACGTCGACATGGTGAGCTTCACCGGCTCCACGGCGGTCGGGCGGCGCATCGCCGAGGTGTGCGGGCGCGGGATGAAGCGGCAGCTGATGGAGCTGGGCGGGAAGGGCGCGGCGCTCGTCTTCGACGACGCGGACGTCGGCTCGGCGGTGGCCGGCATCGGCACCACGTTCTCCTTCTACAGCGGGCAGATCTGCACGGCCCCCACCCGGGTGCTGGCGCAGCGGGGGGTGTATGACCGGCTGGTCGGACAACTCGCCGCGTACGCCCGCCGGCTGAAGCTGGGCGACCCGAGGGAGCCGGACACGGTCGTCGGCCCGGTGATCTCGGCCGCGCACCGCGACCGGGTGGAGGCGTACGTCGAACTGGGCCGCAAGGAAGGGGCCGTGGTGGTGACGGGCGGCGACCGGCCGTCGGTGTCCGACCGGGGCTTCTACGTGGCCCCCACCCTCCTCGCCGACTGCGCCAACGACATGCGGGTGGCCCGGGAGGAGATCTTCGGCCCGGTGGTCGTCGTCATCCCCTTCGAGGAAGAGGAGGAGGGAGTGGAACTGGCCAACGACACCGACTACGGCCTCATCGACTACGTCTGGTCGGCGGACGTGGCCCGCGCCTTCCGCGTCGCCCGCCGCCTCCGGGCCGGCGGGGTGGGCGTCAACACCGTCGGCCGCAACATGGAGGCCCCGTTCGGCGGGTTCAAGAAGAGCGGGGTGGGCCGGGACGTGGGCTCGTACGCCCTGCACGCGTACAGCGAGGTGCAGGCGATCGTGTGGCCGGGGTGAGGAGCCGGGCGGTTCCCGGCCGCCGGCCGAGCGCGGTCCGCGGTGCGCAGGGCCGCCGTCGGCCCGGACAGGGCTGACGGGAGACGGCGGTCACCGGTCCAGATCCACCCGCACCGTCAGCAACCCCGCCCCCAGCAGCCGTACGCCCGCGCTGTTGAGGCGGGGCAGCGTGCGCAGCCGGGCGGCGGGGTCGTCGTCGGGCATCAGGTGGGCCGTCCCCGCGTACCACCGTCCCCGGATGCGCACCCGCACCCGCGGGTCCGCCTTGATGTTGCGGACGTACTGGGAGCGCTCGCCGAACTCGGAGACCAGCCAGAAGGAGTCCCCGGTCCGCCGGCCGCCCACCGGGGTGCGGCGGGGCAGGCCGGAGGTGCGGCCGGTGGTCTCCAGGACGGTCTGGAGCGGCAGGCGGCCAAGGACGGGGTTGCCGACGCGGCGCTGGAAGGCGGCGACCGCCCGGTACTTCAGCTCGGCTGGGCGGGACATGGGGACGGGCTCCTGTCGTGGGCGGGCGCATGACGTGCTCTCGCAGTGGAACACGGTAGGCCGGACGTGGGCCCAGGAGCGGGCGCGCAGGACGGAGCGGGCCGATGTCAGTCGATCTGGTGGGGTTCCTCGGTGTGGTGCTGCTGGCCTACGCGGTCCCCGGCCCGGACTTCCTGGTGATCGTGCGCGCGGCCGCCCGTCGGCCCGCGCTGGGCAGGGCGGCCGCCCTGGGAGCCCAGGCGGGGCTGTGCGTGCACATGGGCGCCGCGGTCCTCGGCCTGTCGGTGATCGCCGCCGGATCGGCCCTGGTGTTCACCGTCATCAAACTCGCGGGCGCCGGCTACCTGGTGTACCTGGGGGTACGGGCCCTGCTCCAGGCGCGGCGCGGTGCCGGCGGCCGGACCCGGGAGGGCGGTGAGCCGGGCGCGGGCCCGGCGGAGCACGAGGCCGCGGGTGCCGCCGGAGTCAGCCGCCGCGCGAGCTTCGCCGAGGGCTTCCTGACGAACGTCCTCAACCCCAAGGCGGCGCTGTTCTTCCTCAGCGTCCTGCCCCAGTTCCTCCATCACGACGGCTCACCCGCCGAGCAGATCCTGTTCCTCGGCGTCCTCGACATCGCGATCGGCGTCGTCTACTGGCTGCTGCTCGTCGGCGTCGCCGCACGGCTGCGGTCCGTGCTCAACCGTCCGCTGGTCCGCCGCCGTTGGGAGCAGGCGACGGGCTGGCTGTTCATCGGCATCGGCGTCGGTGTCGCCGCCACCGAGTGACGCGGACCGGCCCTGTCACCCGCACCGCGCGCACGGTCCGGCGGTCACCCGCACCGCACCCGCACCCGGCGGTCACCCGCACCGCACCCGCACCCGGTCGTCACCCGGCCCGCCCCAGGAAGACCGGGTTCGTGAACGCCGCCAGGGCTCCCGGCACCGGCCCCGCCGCCGTCTCGTGCCGTACCTCGGCGCGGACGTACGCCGCGTACGAGGGGGTCGTGCGCCATTCCACGACCCCGGAGCCGGCCACCGGCAGCGGCGCGCTCGTGAACAGCACGCCCTGGTCGGTCACGAGGCGGACGACGCAGCGCGGGGCGCCCGTCACCTCCAGGCGTACCGTCACCGGCGTGTCGTGGCCGACCGCCAACCGCCCGCCGATGCCCGCCTGTTCGCCTCGCCCGCCGCTCGCCGTGAAGGCCAGGGACACGTGCTGCGACTCGGCGACGTACGAGCGGCCCGCCCGGATGCCGTCCTGGACCGCCTCGCGGGTGAGGTCGTCGGCCAGCACCACCGTCTGGGGCAGGCCGACCGCGTCCGGGGCGCGGTGGGCGTCGCTGCTGCCCATCGCCGGGATCCAGTCCCGGCCGCCGTCCCGCACGGACGCCACCAGCATGCCGTCCCAGTCCGCGAGCGCGACCTCGTCGTCCGGGGTGTACGGCCCGTTCCACACCTCCACCGCGTCCGCCTCGCCGAACCCGAACTTCCAGGCGCAGCCGACGCAGGTGGCGTGCGGGTGGGCCGGGACGACCAGGCCGCCCGCGCGGCGGATCTGCCGGGCGAAGCGGCCGAAGCGGTGGTCGCGGGCCCGGTAGCGCCAGTCGACGAAGGTCCCGGGGTCCGTGCCGAGGGCCACCACGTGGCCGGTGCGCGTCGTGACCTCCTCGCCCAGCAGGATCAGCAGGTCCTCGCCCGCCTCGGTGGCCCAGTGGGCGTGCGCCGCGTGCGTGTTGTGCTCCGAGGAGTTGATGAAGTCCAGGCCCGCCGCCCGCGCCAGCGCCGCGATCTCGGCGGGGGTGCGGCGCCCGTCGGAGTACCAGGAGTGCAGATGGCAGTCCCCGCGGTACCAGGCCCGGCCCCGCCCCCTGGCCCGGGACGGCGGATAGACGGGCGGCACAGTCTCGCCCGGCTCGCCGTAGGTCAGCGTGACCGTGATCTCGTACGACAGTCCCTGCGGGGCCACCGTGTACGGGCCGAGCGCGATGTGCCAGGTGCCCGCGCGCACCGGGCCCGGGAGGTAGCCGGGCGTCGCGTCGTCCGCGCGCACGAAGAACTCCGACCGGGCCCCGCCCGACCAGCCGCGGAAGCCCCGGCCGCCCAGGCCGGTGCCGCGCTCGTCGAAGAGGCCGATGTCCAGGGCGTTGCCCGGGGTGCCGGCCGGGACGGGCGGCCGGTCGTAGGTGTACGCGACCCTGATCTCCCGTACACCGGACGGGATCTCGACGGGCACGTACACGAAGTCGGGGGAGCCGGGAGGCAGCGTGGAGCGCAGCGTCCTCGTCTCCTGACGTCCGTCGGCCGCCCCGGCCGCGGAAGCGAAGCTCACGCCTCCCAAGGTAAGCGCGGCGGCGGTTCCCGTCACGAACAGCGCGCGTCTCGCGACGCCGTGGTGGACCTCGTTGTCGTCACACATGCGCCCACCGTGCCGGACGTGTGTGAACTGCCGTGGAAAGACAGCGGAATTGGCGCGAACCGGCCAGGAGCCTCCCATAATGCCGACCGGTCGGTATGGACAGGTGGGGTCCGGCCCGGTACAGATGACCCATGCGCATCTCCGTGACGGTCTTCCTCACCGACGAGACGATCGCCCCGGCCCGGCTCGCCCGCGAGCTGGAGCTCCGCGGCTTCGCCGGGCTGTACCTGCCCGAGCACACGCACATCCCGGTCGAGCGGACCACCCCGTACCCGGCCGGCCGCGACCTGCCGCCCGAGTACGGCCGTACGCTCGACCCCTTCGTCGCGCTCGGCCAGGCCGCCGCCGTCACCGAGCGGCTCGGGCTCGGCACCGGCATCACGCTCGTCGCCCAGCACGACCCGATCGGCCTCGCCAAGCAGATCGCCACGCTCGACCACCTCTGCGCCGGACGGTTCACCCTCGGTCTCGGCTTCGGCTGGAACGTGGAGGAGGCCGACGACCACGGTGTCCGGTGGCGCACCCGGCGCGAACTCGTGCGGGACCGGATGGCGTTGATGCGGGCCCTGTGGAGCGAGGCGCCGACCCCGTACGACGGCGCGTTCGGCAGCGTGCGGGCGAGCCTCGCGTACCCCAAGCCCGTCCAGAAGCCGCGCGGCCCGGTCGTCGGTCCGCGCACGCTCGTCGGCGGGGCCGCCGGTCCGAAGCTGTTCGCGCACATCTGCGAGTACGCCGACGGGTGGCTGCCGATCGGCGGCCGGGGCCTGTCGGAGTCACTGCCCGTCCTGCGCGCGGCCTGGGCCGACGCCGGGCGCGACCCGGCCGCCCTCCAGATCGTCCCGTACGCCGTCCAGCCGACCCCGGGCAAGCTCGCGCACTACGCGGACCTCGGCGTCGAGGAGGTCGTGGTGCAGCTGCCCCCGGTCGGCGAGACGGAGATCCTCAAGGCGCTGGACGACTGCGCGTCCCAGGTCTCCGGACACGTCTCCGGACAGGTCTCCGGACAGGTCTCGGGTCCTGTCTCCGGGCAGGTCTCCGGCGGGCGTGACACCGTGTGACACCTGCGGCCGGGGACGAATCGGGCGGTGCTCGTCCGCCCTGATCACCTCGCTCGTATGCTCGAAGGATGACGACTTCCGCGACCTCCGGAACCGGCCCCACCGAGAACTCCATGCGTCGCGCCCTCAAACGCGCCCGGGACGGCGTCACCCTGGACGTCTCCGAGGCGGCGGTGCTGCTCCAGGCCCGCGGCGAGGCCCTCGACGACCTCGCCGCGTCGGCCGCCCGGGTGCGGGACGCGGGCCTTGAGGCGGCGGGCCGCCCCGGCGTGATCACGTACTCGAAGAGCGTCTTCATCCCCCTCACCCGGCTGTGCCGCGACAAGTGCCACTACTGCACCTTCGTCACGGTCCCCGGCAAGCTGCGCCGCGAGGGCCACGGCATGTTCATGTCCCCCGACGAGGTCCTGGACGTGGCCCGCCGCGGCGCCGCCCTCGGCTGCAAGGAAGCCCTGATCACCCTCGGCGACAAGCCCGAGGAGCGCTGGCCGGAAGCCCGCGAATGGCTGGACGCGCACGGCTACGACGACACCATCGCCTACGTCCGCGCCGTCTCCATCCGCATCCTGGAGGAGACGGGCCTGCTGCCCCACCTCAACCCCGGCGTGCTGACCTGGACCGACTTCCAGCGCCTGAAGCCGGTGGCGCCCAGCATGGGCATGATGCTGGAGACCACCGCGACCCGCCTGTGGTCCGAGCCCGGCGGCCCGCACCACGGCTCCCCGGACAAGGAACCGGCCGTCCGGCTGCGCGTGCTGGAGGACGCCGGCCGCTCGTCCGTGCCGTTCACGTCCGGCATCCTCATCGGGATCGGCGAGACGTACGAGGAACGCGCCGAGTCGCTCTTCGCGCTGCGGAAGGTCTCCCGGGCCTACCACTCCGTCCAGGAACTGATCATCCAGAACTTCCGCGCCAAGCCGGACACCGCGATGCGCGGCATGCCGGACGCGGAACTCGACGAGCTGGTCGCCACGGTGGCCGTCGCCCGCCACCTGATGGGCCCGTCCGCCTGCCTCCAGGCGCCGCCGAACCTCGTCGACAGCGAGTACGAGCGGCTCATCGGCGCCGGCATCGACGACTGGGGCGGGGTCTCGCCGCTCACCATCGACCACGTCAACCCCGAACGCCCCTGGCCGCAGATCGAGGAGCTGGCCGCACGCTCCGCCGCGGCCGGGTTCGAACTCCGGGAACGGCTGTGCGTGTACCCGGAGTTCGTCCAGCGCGGCGAGCCCTGGCTGGACCCGCGGCTGCGCCCGCACGTCCGCGCGCTCGCCGACCCGGAGACGGGGCTCGCCCTGCCCGACGCGGTGGTCCAGGGCCACCCGTGGCAGGAGCCGGAGGAGGCCTTCGAGGCGACCGGCCGTACGGACCTGCACCGCACCATCGACACCGAGGGCCGCACGTCCGACCGCCGCGACGACTTCGACGAGGTGTACGGCGACTGGGGCGCCCTGCGCGAGGCGGCCGTCCCCGGCATGGCACCGGAGCGCATCGACACGGACGTACGGCAGGCGCTGGCGACGGCGGCCGACGACCCGACGAAGCTGACCGACGCCGAGGCGCTCGCCCTGCTGCACGCGGACGGTCCGGCACTGGACGCCCTCACCCGCATCGCGGACGACGTGCGCAGGTCGGCGGTCGGCGACGACGTCACGTACATCGTCACGCGGAACATCAACTTCACCAACGTCTGCTACACGGGCTGCCGTTTCTGCGCCTTCGCGCAGCGCCGTACGGACGCCGACGCGTACACGCTCTCCCTGGACCAGGTCGCCGACCGCGCCCAACAGGCGTGGGAGGTGGGCGCGGTGGAGGTCTGCATGCAGGGCGGCATCCACCCTGACCTGCCCGGCACGGCGTACTTCGACATCGCCAAGGCGGTGAAGGCCCGCGTCCCCGGCATGCACGTGCACGCCTTCTCGCCGATGGAGGTCGTCAACGGGGCGACCAGGACGGGCCTTTCGATCCGCGAGTGGCTGACGGCCGCGAAGGAGGCGGGCCTCGACTCCGTCCCCGGCACGGCGGCCGAGATCCTCGACGACGAGGTCCGCTGGATCCTGACCAAGGGCAAGCTGCCGGCGGCGACCTGGATCGAGGTGATCTCGACGGCGCACGAGCTGGGCATCCGCTCGTCGTCGACGATGATGTACGGCCATGTCGACCAGCCCCGCCACTGGCTCGGCCACCTGCGCACCCTCGCCGGCATCCAGCAACGCACGGGCGGCTTCACGGAGTTCGTCACCCTCCCCTTCATCCACACCAACGCGCCGGTGTACCTGGCGGGGATCGCCCGCCCCGGCCCGACCATGCGCGACAACCGGGCGGTCACGGCGATGGCGAGGCTGCTGCTGCACCCGTGGATCCCCAACATCCAGACCAGCTGGGTGAAACTGGGCACCGAGGGCGCCGCCGAGATGCTCCGCTCCGGCGCGAACGACCTCGGCGGCACGCTGATGGAGGAGACCATCTCGCGGATGGCGGGGTCGTCCTACGGCTCGTACAAGTCGGTCAAGGACCTGATCGCGGTGGCGGAGGCGACGGGCCGGCCGGCGAGGCCGCGCACCACGCTGTACGGGGAGGTCCCGGAGGAGCGGCAGCGGGCGGCGGCCGTCTCGGACGGGCATCTGCCGCAGCTGCTGCCGGTGCTGGACTGAGGGGCGCAGCCCGGGCCAGTACGATGATCGGACCCCTCGTGGGAGGGGACCCGTAACTGAGGAGATGCGTGCCCGTGCCTGCCCGACGGCTTCCCTCGTGGGTCTGGGTGACCGGTCTGACGGTGGGCGCGGTCGTCGCGGTCGTCGTCCTGGCCGTGCAGGCGGACAAGGGTCCGCACCCCACCGCCGCGGCCACCCGGCCGGACGCGTCGGCGTCGGCGAGCCCGCGGCCCTCCGCGTCGAAGTCCGCGGCGCCCGCCGCGGTGCCGGACGACTCCGGCACCGGGCGGCGCGTCGTCTACTCGCTGAAGCAGAAGCGGGTGTGGCTGGTCGACGCGAGCGACATCGCCCGCCGGACGTTCGCGGTGTGGCCGGGCACGGTGAGCCCGGACCCCGGCAGCTACACGATCTCCCAGCGCGCCGAGGCCACCACCGGCTCCGACGGCGTACAGATCGAGCACATCATGTACTTCGCCGCCAAGTCCGGCCTGTCGATCGCCTTCTCGAACGCGGCGGACGGCTCGTCGCCCCCGCCCGCCTCGGGCGTCCGGACCAGTGGCATCCGGATGGGCAAGGCGGACGGGTCGGCGCTGTGGACGTTCGGCGAGACGGGCACCACGGTCGTGGTGGTCAGCTAGCGGACCGCTCCGTGGCCGAGGACGGCAGGTTGACCACCAGCAGCACGATCCCGCTGAACACGAACGCCCGGGTCGCCGCGTCCAGCCCGTTCCAGTCCCCGGACTGCCACATCGCGAACCACTCGCCGCCGATCGCGATGAACCCGGCACCGAACAGCAGCATCACCATGAGCAGGCCGTACGTGGAGAACCGACGGGCACCGCCGAGGTCGCGCCGGGCCCACAGCCAGGTCCCGTAGACGAGCACGAGGGCGGCGACGGTCTCCCAGGCGATGATGGCGACGTACGCCGCGTCCTGAAGCCCTTCGCTGGTGATCGCTCTCCACATGAGGTCGTCGTCCTTGAACGTCGTATCCATCGCGAGCACGTGCCGCACGAACTGCTGATTGGTCCCGAAGTCGGTGATGTTGCCGAAGGCGACGAGCACCATGTAGAGGGCGACGGTCCCGGTGAGGAGAGTGGCGGCGAGCTGAAGTGCGCCGCGTGTGTGTGTAGTGGCCATGGCGGCCATCTTCCCCGCAGGACGCGATGTCTCCTACGCATTGAGCCAGAATGCGGCCGACCGAAATCCCCGGCCCGTCCCGCCGAACAAACGGCGCTGCGAACGCAGTTGACGCGCTGCCGGTCGAGGCGGGCCGCCGCGGCTGCCCCGGTGCCGGAGCCTCTGCCAGACTTCTGCCGGACCGGTTACGGGAGTGGTGCGGATGAGGCCGACGCGGCCGTCGATGCAGGAGCTGATCCGGCTGCGCCGGCGCGCCGGGTTCGTGGGACGGAGCGACGAGCGAGCCGCGTTCCGGCGGAACTTCGACATGGCGCCGGACGACGAGCGGCACCGGTTCCTGTTTCACGTGCACGGAAATGCCGGGGTCGGGAAGACCTTCCTGGTCCGGGAGTGGGAACACATCGCCCGCGCATGCGGCGCCATCACGGCGTACGTCGACGAGAACGCGGGCAGCGTGCCGGAGGCGATGGACGCGATCAGCCGCCAACTCGCCTCCCAGGGGCACCGGTTCAAGGAACTCGACCGGCTGCTGGCCGCACACCGGGAACGGCGGCACGAAGCCGAGGCGGTGCTGTCCGCGCTGGACCCCGAGCCCGAGGGCCCGTCGGCGGTGACGACGACGGCGGTCCGGCTCGGCCTTGCCGGACTCGGGCTGATACCGGGCGCCGGCCCCTTCGCCGGCGCCGTCGACGCCGACCGGCTCGCCCAGGGCGCCGACCGGCTGCGCGCCGGCCTCAGCGCACGCTTCCGCAGCCAGGATGACGTGCAGATCGTGCTGTCCCCCGAGAGCGTCCTCACCCCGGCACTGCTGGGCGAGCTGTCGGAGGCCGCGTCCGTGGCGCCGTGGATCGTGCTGTTCTTCGACACGTACGAGCGGACCGGGCCGTTCCTCGACGGCTGGCTGAGCGAGATCATGACGACCGACCGGTACGGCGTCCTGCCCGCCGATGTCGTGGTGGTGACGGCCGGACAGCAGCCGTTCGACACCGCTCGCTGGGGCGGGTTCGCCGACTTCATGACGGACTTCCCGCTGGGGCCCTTCACGGAGGCGGAGGCGCGCGGACTGCTGGCCGACAGAGGGGTGCGCGAGGAGTCGGTCGTCGCCGAGGTGCTTCGGCTCACGGGTGGGCTGCCGGTGCTGGTGTCGACCCTCGCGGAGACCCGGCCCGCCGGCCCGGACGGGGTAGGGGACCCGAGCGCGGACGCCGTGGAGCGGTTCCTGAAGTGGGAGCGGGACCCGGTGCGCCGGGGCGTCGCGCTGGCGTGCGCGCTGCCGCGGTGGCTGAACGCGGACGTGTTCCGGGCGGCCGCCGACTGTCCCGGCGAGGATGCCGACGCCCTCTTCTCATGGCTGAGGAGCAGGCCGTTCCTCAGCGAGCGCGGGGAGCGGCTGCAGTATCACGACGTGGTGCGAGCGCCGATGCTCCGCCTGCAGCGGCTGCGCTCGCCCCGGGGGTGGGCCGACCGGCACGCCCGCCTGGCCGAGGTGTTCGGCCGGTGGCGCGCGGATGCCGAAGCGGACCTGCCCTCGGACGAGTTGTGGCGAGACGAGGAGTGGCGTGAGCTCCGGCTCGCCCAGTCCTACCACCTGCTCTGCGCGAGGCCCCGCGCCGCTCTCCCGACGGTGTTGCGGGAACTCGTGGATGCCTGCGGTGAGGGTGACGTGGTGGCGCGGCGGTGGGCGCGGGCGCTGGTGCAGGCGGGGGAGGACGCGGATGCGGGGAAGGCCGGGGACTGGGGGAACGATGTCCTGGGGGCGTTGGAGAGCGACGGCGTCCTCGGAGTACTGGGGATGCTGCTGGCGAAGGGCCGCCTCGACGCACTGGGCCAGGCGCAGGCGCACCGGCTCCGGGGAGTGGGGTGCGGCTCTGCCGGGGATCACGCCACCGCGCTGGTCCACTTCGACCGGGCCGTCGCACTCGATCCGCAGTCGGCACCGGCGTACGTGGGCAGGGCGATCACGCGGGCGCACCAAGGCGACCACCGCGGTGCCGTCGCCGATCTGGACCGGGCCGACGAGCTGGCACCGGACAAGGCCGGCACCCTCGCGCTCCGGGGTGACTACCACCGCCTGACGGGCAGCCACGAAGCAGCCGTGCGGGACTTGGGCAGGGCGGTCGAGCTCGATCCGTCGAGGAAGACGGCCTGGGCCTCCCGAGGAGCCGCCCGGCATCAGCTCCGTGACGTCGACGGTGCGATCTCGGACCTGGACCGGGCCCTGGAACTGGATCCCGGCTACGTCTGGGCGTTGGTGCGCCGGGCACGGGTGTGGAGGTGGCGCGGCGACCAGGAGCGACGCCTGGCCGATCTGGACCGCGCCGTCGCCCTGGGACCCGACACGCCCTGGGTGTTCTGCGAGCGAGGCGACGCGCTCACCAGCGCAGGCCGCCACGAACACGCCCTCGCCGACTTCGACCGGGCCATCGCCCTCGACGGCGACTACGCCTCGGCCTACGCGAGTCGCGGCGACTGCCTGGCCAGGACGGGCCGGCTCGCGGAGGCGCTTGCCGATCTGGACCGGGCTCTCGACCTCAGTCCGGAGTACGTCTGGGCACTCTGGCAACGGTCGAGGGTGCACCTGGCACTCGGTTCCCCTGCGAAGGCGTCGGCCGATGTCGAACGAGCACGGGAACTCGACCCGGAGCACTCACCGGACGAGACCACCGACTGACGCCTCAGCGCCTCGCGAACGCCACGAAACCGGCCCACGAGACGTCCTTGAACGCGAGCCGCACACCGTCCGCGTCCTTCGAGTCGCGTACGTGGACGGTGGCGTCGGCGGTGGCTATGGCGACCTCGACGCAGTCAGGGCCGTCGTTGCTGCTGTAGCTGCTCTTGAACCACTCCAGCTCGTGGGTCATGTCTCTTCTCCCATTACCTTCTCGATGAAAGCCAACGACTCGCGGGGTGTGAGAGCCTGCGCCCGGATCATTCCATAGCGCATCTCCAGGATCCGGACCTCCCTGGGGTCGCTGATGAGACGGCTGTGCAGCTGGGCTTCCGTGTGTCCGAAGGTCTTGCCGTCAGGGAGTTTCAGCAGTCGGATCGACCCGGCCATGCCCGCGTGGTCCTCACGGTCCGTGGGCATCACCTGGATCTCGACATGGCGCAACCTGCTCATCTCCAGCAGGTGTTCGAGCTGATGTCGCAGCACCCTTCTGCCTCCGAGGGGCCGCCGCAAAGTCACCTCTTCCTGCACGAAGGTGAGAAGCGGCCGAGGTACGCGCTCGAATACCCCCTTTCGTGCCACGCGTGCGGCGACGTGCCGGTCGATCTCCTCCTCCGTGTACGAGGGCCGCCGCATCGTGTACAACTCGCGGGCGTACTCCGGTGTTTGCAGCAGGCCGTGAATGTGGTGGCTGTCGTACGCCCCCAACTCCACCGCCTCCTCCTCCAACTTGGCCAGATCCCTCACCTTCTTCGGGTACCGGGCCCGCTCCACGTCCTCCTTCATCGCGGAGAGCTTCCCGCCCGCGCCGAGGACGTCGTCGGCCTTGTCGAGGAAGTCCGGCTTGGGAATCCTCCGGCCGCGCTCCACCGACGACACCATCTCCCCGCCGTACCCGATCGCGTCACCGAGTTCCGGCTGTCGCATCCCGGCGGCCTCGCGCCACATCTTGATCTGCCGGCCGACCGTCCTGAGCACGGCCGCCGCCTCCTCGTCCTCCACCCTCACCCCTCCTGTCGTACGGGCCGGACCGCGCCGGAACGTGTCCGGACAGTCGCGCTCCGTACTGGCGTCGATGCTGTTCAGGGTAGACAGTGGCGACCACGCTGAGTGATGTGAACCAGGAAATCACCCACACCGCGCTCCCCGTACGTCACTTCACGCTGCTCCTGTCCGCGACCCGCAGGGGCGCCCGTCTGGCCCGGCTGCTCACGGAACGTCAACTGGCCCAGTGGGGCGTGCCGTCGGGGACCGCTGAGCACGTCGTGGCCGAACTCGCGGCGAACGCCGTGCTGCACGGCCGCGTGCCGGGCAGGGACTTCCGGCTGACCCTGCGGCTGGACACGGCCGGCGCTCTCCGTATCGAGGTCACCGACGCCAGGGGCGACCGACTCCCGCGTATCGCGGACCCCGTGCCCGAGTGTGCGGAGTCGGGGCGGGGGCTGCGGCTGGTGGCGGCGTACGCGGACCGCTGGGGCGTCTGCGAGGCACCGGCGCGCGGGAAGACGGTGTGGGCGGAACTGGCGCCGGACCGCGCGGGTCAGTGACCCGATGTCCGGACCGTTGAGTCCCCGCGTCGCGCTGCGCCTATGCCTCGGCCGTCTTCATCAGCTCCACCAGGCTGGAGACGCTGTCCGCCGCGTGTCCGGCGTCCATCCCGCGCCGGAACAGTTCGACCACGGCGGCTGGAAGCGTGGTGTCGACGCCGGCCTCGGCGTTCGTGCGCAGAACGTGTTCGACGCTGGCCATGCCCATGGCCGAGATGCCGATGGGCAGAGGCAGGCCAGTCCGTTCGGTGATCAAGTGGATCCCGAACCGCGTCCGTCACCTCAGCCGTCCGGTTCGCCCCCTGAACCGACTGTCCCCGTTCGATTACAGTGCTGAACTGTCGTACGGACGGACGGTCGTCGTGGGAGGTCTTGGTGGGTGCGACAGCCGGGGCCGTCTGGGGGCGGGCCGAGCAGCAGGACTTCCGGAGCCGGGTGCGCGGCACGCTGCTGGGCGCGGCCGTCGGGGACGCGCTGGGCGCGCCGGTCGACGGGCTCGGGCTGGCGGAGATCCGGGAGACGTACGGTGCCGAGGGGCTCGTCGACCTCGGGTTCGGGTACGGGCGGCGCGGGGCGGTCACCCACCTCACGCAGCTCACCCTGTTCACCGTGGACGGGCTGATACGCGCCCAGGTCCGCCGGGACACCGGCGCCTGGCATCCGCCGACCGATGTGCACCGGGCGTACCTGCGCTGGGCGGCCACCCAGCGCGACTGGGGGCCCGACGAACGGCGCAAGGAGGACGGGTGGCTCGCCCGCGAGGAGTGGCTGTACGCCCGCCGGGACCCCACCCGCTCGCTGCTGCTCGGGCTCGGCGACGAGATCCTGGGCACGCTGGAGTCGCCGAAGAACCCGGCCGAGGCCGGCCCGGAGGCCGCCGCCCGGTCCGCGCCCTTCGGGCTGCTCGTCGGCTGGGAGCCGCAGCTGGTCGTCCAGCTCGCCGTGGAGTGCGCCGCCCAGACCCACGGCCACCCCACCGCCTACCTCTCGGCGGGCGCGTACGCCCTGGTCGTGCACGCGCTGGCCCTCGGCGAGAGCCTGGACTCGGCTGTGCAGCGGGCGCTCGCGCTGCTCGCCGTCCGGCCCGGACACGAGCCGGTGGCGGACGCGCTGCGGCACGCGCTGGGGGCCGTGCGGCAGGGGAGGCCCACCGCCGCCCGCGTCGAGGAGCTCCTCGCGCAGGGTACGGCGGAGGGACCGGTGTCCGCCGCCGTGTACTGCGCGCTGGTGGGGGAGGACGTACGGCACGCGCTGCGGCTGGCCGTGAACCACGACGGGCCCTCGGCCGCCGCCGGCGCCCTCACCGGCGGGCTGCTCGGCGCCTTGTACGGCGAGACGGCCCTCCCCCCGGCCTGGCTGGCCGAGCTGGAGGGCCGTCCCACGCTGCTGGAACTGGCCGACGACTTCGCGATGGAGATGACCCAGGGCCCGGCGCTGCACGGTCCGTCGGGCTCGTCGCCCGGGTGGCTCGCCCGCTATCCACGGGCGTGAACCGTCTGCGGGCAGGCTTCCTCCGAGTCGGCGACCTCCGCGTCCCTGCGCCCTCGTCCTCCCGCGCCGTCAGTCCTTGGCCGGGGTCCGCAGCACGTCGTCCACCGGGTCCGCCGGTGCCGGGACGGCCGCCGCCACCGAACCGTCCCCGTCCGTGTTGATCGTCTCGATGATCGCGAGCCGCTCCGGGGTGTCCTCGGGCTTCAGGAAGCCGATGAGGACGTAGAGGGTCAGCGACACGGCCAGCGGGATCGAGACCTGGTACTGGAGCGGCACGCCGCCCTCGACGTTCCAGTTGATCGGGTAGTTGACCAGCCAGAAGGCGAACAGGCCCATGGACCAGCTGGTCAGCGCGGCCGTGGGGCCGGAGCGGCGGAACGGCCGCAGCAGGCCCAGCATCATCGGGATGGCCATCGGGCCCATCAGACCGGCCACCCACTTGATCACGACCGTGATGATGTCCTTGAAGGCGGGGGAGTTGACCTGCGTGGCCGCCGCCATGGACAGGCCGAGGAAGACGACCGTGGCGATGCGGGCCGCGATCAGCCCCGAGCGCTGGCTCCAGCTCCGGGCCCGGGTCGAGATCACCGGTGCCACGTCCCGGGTGAAGACGGCGGCGATCGCGTTGGCGTCGGAGGAGCACATGGCCATGGTGTGGGAGAAGAACCCGACGATGACCAGGCCCAACAGGCCGTGCGGGAGGAGCTGTTCGGTCATCAGGCCGTACGAGTCGGAGCCGTCCGGCTTCTGCGACTCCACCAGCAGCGGTGACATCCACATCGGGTAGAACAGCACCAGCGGCCACACCAGCCACAGCGCGGCCGACAGCCGGGCCGAGCGCTCGGCCTCCCGGGGGCTGGACGTGGCCATGTACCGCTGGGCCTGGTTGAGCATGCCGCCGTTGTACTCGAAGAGCTTGATGAACAGGAAGGCCAGCAGGAACACCGCGCCGTAGTCGGCGACCAGCGGCTTCTCGTGGCCCTGCAACGCGGGCTGGTCCCACGCGTCGATGAACCCGATCCCCTTGTCGCCCAGTTCCAGCACCACGGCGACGAACATCGCGACGCCGGCGAGGAGTTGGATGATGAACTGGCCCAGCTCGGTCAGCGCGTCCGCCCACAGGCCGCCGATCGTGCAGTAGATCGCCGTGATGGTGCCGGTGATGAGGATGCCCTGGTTCAGGGAGATGCCGGTGAAGACCGACAACAGGGTGGCGATGGCGGCCCACTTGGCGCCGACGTCCACGATCTTCAGCAGCATGCCGGACCAGGCCAGCGCCTGCTGGGTCTTCAGGTCGTAGCGGTTCTTGAGGTATTCGAGCGGCGAGGCCACATGGAGCCTCGACCGCAGCCGGTTGATGCGCGGCGCGAACAGCTTCGAGCCGATCGCGATGCCGAGCGCGATCGGGAAGGACCAGGTGACGAAGGAGGTCACGCCGTAGGTGTAGGCGATGCCCGCGTACCCGGTGAACATCACCGCGCTGTAGCCCGACATGTGGTGGGAGATACCGGACAGCCACCACGGCATCTTGCCGCCCGCGGTGAAGAAGTCGCTGACGTTGTCCACACGCTTGTGCGACCACACGCCGATCGCGACCATCACGCCGAAGTATCCGATGAGCACGGCCCAGTCGAGACTGTTCATGGGCCCCCTTCCAGGGTCCGCCGCCAGGGTCAGGCATGTGAACTCTGGGTTGGAGGGCATGCTCACGGCAAGCAAGAGGAAGGTCAAGAGAGCGTAAAATAGTTCTGAGGGGTGTCCTGCGTTTATGTACATGAACCGCAGGTTGGCTGAAAAGGATCAGTCAGCGCATCAACTCCCCGGCGTTGACCAGCAACGACTGCCCGGTGATCGCCCGCGCCCGGTCCGAGGCGAGGAAGACCGCCGCGTCCGCCACGTCCGCGTCCGAGGCCAGCTCGGGCAGCGCCATCCGCTCGGTGAGCCGCTCCAGCACCTCGGCCTCCGGCACGCCCTCCGTGTGCGCGGTGAACTGTACGTACGCCTGGACCGGCGGCCCCCACATCCAGCCCGGCAGCACCGTGTTGACGCGGATCCGGTACGGGCCCAGCTCCCGCGCCAGCGAGTACATCGCGCTCGTCAGAGCCCCCTTCGAAGCCGCGTACGCCGCCTGCCGCACCTGGGACGGTGCCGCCACCGAGGACTGCGTACCGATGAACACCACCGAACCGCCGCCGCCCGCCTTCAGTGCCGGCAGACAGGCCCGGGTCATCCGCAGCGTCCCCAGCAGGTTCACGTCGATCACCGACTGCCAGGTGGTGAAGTCGGCGTCCGCCAGCCCGCCGAAGTGGCCGTCCCAGGCCGCCACATGGACCACCGCGTCGATCCGCCCGAACCGCTCCCGCGCCAGCTCCGCCAGCGCCTCGCACCGCCCCTCGTCGGTGATGTCCGTGGCCCGGTACGCCGTGTGCGCCCCGCCCGGATCGATCCCGGCCGCGCTCTTGGCGAGGTTCGCCTCCGTCCGCGCGCCCAGCACCGCGTTCCCGCCGTCCCGTACGACGGCCGCCGCGACCTGGTGACCGAGCCCGGCGCCGACTCCCGACACGACGACGGTCCTGCCCGACAGCAGTGACATCGATGGCCTCCCCGGCTCTGGCGGATTGTCTGACGGGGCGTCAGAGTATGGGCGACCGCAGGAGGACGGAAGGGAAGACGGAGGGGAAGCCCCATGTCCGAGGACACCCGCAGCGAGACGTACGCCGACCTGGCCGCCGTGGGCCCGTACGGAGTCCGCCCCGGCCACGCCCTGATCACCATGGTCGAGCCGCACCCGGGCCACGAGCACGCGTACAACCGCTGGTACGAGGACGACCACTACTACGCCGGCGCGATGGCCATGCCCTGGATGTACGCCGGCCGCCGCTGGGTGGCCACCCGGGACCTGCAACTCCTGCGCCGGCCCGAGAAGTCGGCGGTCGCCGAACCGGTCACCGCCGGCTGCTACCTCTCCACGTACTGGATCACCGACGGCCGCTACGACGACCACATGCGCTGGACGGTCGCCATCAACAAGCGGCTCAACCGCGACGGCCGCGTCCACCGCGACCGCACCCACGTCTTCACGGCGTTCCAGGACCACGAGGCGACGGTGTACCGCGACGGAGCGGCGGGGCCGAGGGACTTCCACGCCCTCGACCACCCCTACGCCGGCCTGGTCCTCCAGGTCCTCGACACCGAGTCGCCCGAGCGGCGCGCGGAGCTCCTGGAGTGGCTGGTCTCCCGCCACCTCCCCCAGCGGCTGGCGGGCTCCCCGTCGGCGATGGTGACCGTCTTCCGGCCGACCCCGCTGCCCGGCGACCGCATGACCTACGTCAAGCAGGTCGAGGGCGTCGGCACCCGGCTGACGCTGCTGTGGTTCCTGGAGACGGATCCGAGGCGGTGCTGGGAGCGGCACTTCACGGGACTGGAGGAGGCGGTCACCGAGGCCGGACCGGGGCGGGTGGAGCTGCTGGCGCCCTTCGTCCCCACCGTCCCCGGCACGGACACGTACGTGGACCGGCTGCGCTGACTCCCACCGGCCGGGCGCCACGTTGCGCCCCGCCGGGACGCACGGTCACCGCAACTCGTCGGGACACGGCGTGCCCCGCGGCAGGGTGTAGGGCGCCGCCAGCCGGTAGGTCCCCGCCTCCGGCGCCAGCAGCATCGTCCACCGGTCGCCCTCCGCGTCCTCCTCGGTCTCCATCAGGCACCCGTTGACGTTGTCGTACGTCTTCGGCTCCCCGTCGGCCCGCTCCTTCGACGCCTCCGTCTCCTGCGGCGGCTTCAGCTTGCCGCCCTCGGCGTCGACGATGCTCAGCCACGGCGAGTACGGGATCTTGATGAGGATCCGGCCCGCCTTCTTCACCTCCATGGTCAGCTCACCCTGCGCCGCCCGTTCCACCACCGCGTTCGGCTCGGCGAGCGGCGCCGGATCGGTCACCCGGAACAGCTGCCAGTTGGCGTCGCCCCAGACCTGCCGCAGATACGGCAGCCCCCGCTGCACCAGCTCCCGCTCCCGCTCGCCACCGTCCCCGTCCGGCTCGTCCTTCGGCACCACCACGAAGTGCACGGCCCAGCGCTGGAGCCACTCGTGGTAGTTGGCCGAGTTGAGCGTGTCGTCGTAGAAGAGCGGGTTGCGCTCCATGTCGGCCTGCCGGTTCCAGCCGCGGGCCAGGTTCACGTACGGGGCGAGCGCGGACGCCTCGCGGTGCGAGCGGGCGGGCACGACCTCCACCCGGCCCTTCTCGGCGCCGACCTCCTGGAGTTCGTTGACCAGCGGCGCCAGTTCACGCGCCCAGGACGCCGCCGGGGTGGTGTGGACGACGTCGTCGACCGACTTGAAGCCGATCCAGACGGTGAACCCGACGGCGGACAGCACGACCGCGTACCACTTGCGCGAACGCGGCACGGTGAACGGCAGCGCGGCCATCAGCGCCACCCCCGCGAACAGCATCGGCAGCCGCGTGATGTTGGAGCCGATCTGGGAGCTGATCAGCCACACCAGCAGCACCGCCAGTCCGTACACGGCCGACGTGATCCGTACGGTCGTCCACTCGCGCGGGACCAGGAGGAAGACGGCCACCGCGGACGCCAGCGGCAGGATCGCCGACCCGAACCCCATGGGCTGGGTGCCCGAGAACGGGAACAGCCAGGCCGACACCGCCACCACGGCCGCCGGCGCGAGCCCCAGCGCCCAGGCGCCCGGCCGTCGCTTCTGGAGGAACAGCGCCGCCGCCACCAGCCCCACGAACAGACCCGCGACCGGCGACGACATGGTGGCGAGCGCGGCCAGCGGCGCCGCGCACAGCGCCTTCGCCCACCGCTTGTAGCGCCAGCGGTACGGCCAGCAGAACACCACGGCGACCGCGCCCAGCGCGAACACCGTGCCCAGCCCGAACGTCACCCGCCCCGACGCCGCGTTGCACAGGAAGGCGAACACCCCGGCCAGCCCCGGCCACAGCGGCTTCTTCACCGGGGCGCAGCGCACGAGGATCAGCATCAGCAGAGCCGCGGAGAGCGTGCCCGCGATCATCATCGTGGTACGGACACCGAGCACCGACATCAGATACGGCGACACCACGCTGTACGACACCGGGTGCATCCCGCCGTACCAGGCGAGGTTGTACGCCGAGTCCGGGTGCCGGCCGACGAACTCCGCCCACGCGTCCTGCGCGGCGAGATCGCCGCCACTGTTCGCGAAAGTGAAGAACCAGACGATGTGCAGCACGCCGGCGAGGGCGGTGACGAAGAGGATCGGGTGGCCCTGGATCCACACACGGGCCGTGGCGGTGGCGGTGCCGGCGCGGGTGGCGGGGGCGGTGACCTCGGAGGACGACGCGGAGGACGACGCGGGGGACGCCGAGGGCGTCGCCCGGCTGTCCTCAGCCCCTTCCGGGGCGTCTTCCGGGGGCACGGGCAGCCGTATTCGCGGGCCGGTTCCCGGGCCCGGGTCGGTCTCGTCGGCGCGTTTCGGCTCCGCTGTGGCCACCTGAAGGCACTCCCCGTGGTGTCCCGTCTTCTGTTCCCTGCCGCGTCCCGTCAGCGGCGCCTGTCCCGTTTCGTGACGCTAGCACGCACCCCGCCGGCCGGAACCGGGACGGGTTCCGGCCGGCGGGGTGCGGTGGCGCACTTCTCCGTCCGGATCAGCCGATGCGCGTCACCTTGTCCGTGAAGCCCGGCTCGACGAGATCCTTCTGGAGGGCGACCGGGACCTTGACCGCGCTGCCGGAGCCGTCACCGACGGTGAGCGTGCCCACCTGGGTGCCGGCCTTCGCCGTGTGCGGCAGGTCGTCGGCGGCGAACGTCAGCTTGACCGTCAGGCCCGCCCAGCCGACGGCCGTGACGTCCTTCGTGGCCACCACCGGGGTACGGCCGCCGAGTCCGTCGTCGGCGTACCCGACGACGTCGCCCTTCTTCAGGATCGTCGCGGACTCCAGCGCCTCCTGCGCGGCGCGGATGAGCTTGTCGCTCGAATCCAGCGCGGCGCCGAGGATGGTGTTGTCCGCACCGCCCGCGGGCTGCCGCACGACGGCGCCGACGATGGTCCGGGTCTCCCCGCCGATCTCCTTCTTCGCCGCGAAGACGAGGTTGCCGAGGGCCGAGGTGGTGGTGCCGGTCTTGATGCCGACGACGTTGTTCTTGCCGACCAGGTGGTTCCAGTTGGAATGGTTGACACCCTTGTAGTCGTCGTACGACATCATCGCGGCGACCTCGCGGAAGGCCGGCTCCGTCATCGCGGCCCTGCCCAGCTTCACCTGGTCCACGGCCGTGCTCACGGTGGTGTTGTTCAGGCCCGAGGGGTCGGTGTACGTCGTGTTGGTCATGCCGAGGTCGTCGGCGGCCTCGTTCATCTTCGCCACGAACGCCTTCTCCGACCCCGCGTCCCAGCGGGCGAGCAGCCGGGCCACGTTGTTCGCGGACGCGATGAGGATGCTCTCCAGGGCCTCGCGCTGGGAGATGGAGTCACCGGCGGTCACGTCGACGGTCGACTCCTGGCCGGCGTCCGACTGGTCCTCGGCGGCCTGGTCGATCTTGATCTTCGGGCCGTCGGCGCCGCTCTTGAGCGGGTGGTCGCGCAGGATGACGTACGCGGTCATGACCTTGGCGACGCTGGCGATCGGCACGGGCTTCTGCTCGCCCGACGAACCGAAGGTGCCGATGCCCTGCACGTCCACGGCGGCCTGCCCGGCGGACGGCCAGGGCATCTCGGGCTTGCCGCCCTCGAAGGTGTAGCTGTCCTCGGCGGTGAGCCGGAGTTCGGGCGTCGGCAGCGGACGGACGGCCTGGACGACCGCGAACACGACCACCAGCAGCAGGACCAGCGGGGTCCAGATCTTGACCCGGCGGATGGCCGTGCGGACCGGCGTCTCCGGGGGCGGCGGCGTGTTCGTCAGCTCCGCCAGCAGGTCCAGCGGCGGCCTCGGCGGCAACGGCTGCTGAGTCGTCCGCTCCGCCCCGGCCGCCTGCGGCACGGGCGGGGCGGCCTGCGGCAGGGCGGCGGTGGCGTCGGCCGCCTGCGGCCTGCGCGCCGGGGGCTCGTCCAAGGGCTTGAGCGCGACGAACTTACTGGTCCGCTCGGCTTCGGACTCCGGCTTGACCTTCGGTTCCGGCGCGGTCTTCGGTTTCGGAGCGGCCTTCGGTTCCGGCTCGGTTGTGGGTTCCGGCTTGGGTTTGGACTTCGGCTCGGACTTGGATTCCGGCTCGGACTTGGATTCCGGCTTGGTTTGGCGTTCCTGCCCGGTCTTGGGTTCCGGCTCGGTCTTCGGCTTGACCTCGGGCTTGGCCTTCGCCTCGGACTCGGACCTGGCCTCGGACCTGGCCTCGGACCTGGCCTCGGACTCGGGTGTGCCTGGCTTGTCCTTGGCCGCCCCGCCGAACTTCAGCATGGTCGTCGGCTGGTCCACGGCCGGCGCGGGGGGCCGCACGGCCTTGAAGACGGCGGTGGGCTGATCGACGGCGGGTTTGCCGGGGGTGCCGGGGGTGCACGGGGCGGTGTCGGGTGCCTGGTCGGTGTCGGTGTCGGCGTCCGCGTCGGCGTCGGTCCCGGTCGGCTCGTCGGTGTCGCCCGCGGCGCTCACGTCGTGGTCGGCGCGGTCCGGGTCCGTTTCCGGGTCCAAGTCCGTTTCCGGGGCGGTGCCCGTTGCAGTGTTCGCATGTGCGTTCACCGGGGCGTCGGTACCGGCATCCGTATCGGCGCCGTCGGCAGCCTCCGCATCGCCCTCGCCGCTCGCCGGCTCCACGGCGTCCTCGGGCTCGCCTGCGTCGTCCGTGGCGTCGGCGTCCTTGGCGTCCTCGGGCTCGGCGGTGTCGTCCGTCGCGTCCGCATCCGCGTCCTCGGCGTCCGCGTCCTCGGCGTCGTCGGGCTCGCCGGTGTCGTCCGTGGCGTCGGCGTCCTCCGCGTCCTCCGCCGGCTTCTCGTCCGCCGTCGCCACCCAGGCGGCCACCGCGTCGCGCAGCCGGGCGTTCCCCGCCGCGGTCTTCGGGTCACGGTCGTCGGAGTCGTCGGCGTCGTCGGAACTGCCGGCCGTCTCCGGGGTGCCGTCGGCCGGTGTGCCGGCCGGTGCGTCCGCCGTCTTGGCGGCCACGTCCCCGCCATGGGCCTCCGCGGCCTCCCGGGCGGCCCCGGGGTCCCCGGCCTCCCCGGAGGCGTCCTGCGCGGCGTCCGCGGGCTTCCGTGCGGCCTCCGCGAGTTCCCGGGCGGACAGCACTCTCGTCGCCGTGTCCACGCCGCCGCGGGCCGCCGAAGCCGGTTCCGGTTCCCGGGCCACCGCCAGACGCGGATCGCGCGGCGTGCTCGTCTCGTTCCTGGCCTCGGGAACCGGACCCGCGCTCCCCGACGTCGGTTCCGCCGACGACTCCTGCTGCTTCGACCTGTCGGGGGACTCGCCCGCCACCGATGCCTCCTCCATGCGCCACACGTCGTCCGTGCGGCAACCGAACCGTGAACCGCCGCGCCCGGGACACCGCTCCGAAGCGCTGTCCGAACCATGTACCAGTGTCCTGTCTGCGGGCTTGGCCCAAGCGGTAGACGAGAACGACATACCTACCGGTTCCCTTACAAACAGGTCACGCACCCTCGACAGATGAATGTGAGAGGGGTCACCCTGTCATTCATCCACGCGGGGAGGCATGGATGGGCAGGAGCCGCAGAACACTTCCGGAGGAGCTTCTGCTGCTGGCGTTGGACCCGGCCACGGGTACCACCGCACAGCCGCAGTCGCTCGACCTTGGTCTGGCCGGAGCACAGCTAGTGGAGCTGGCGCTGGCCGGACGGATAGCCCCAGACGGGGATCGTATCGCCGTGGTGTCCCCACGGCCGACTGGAGATCCGACACTGGACTGCGCGTTGGAGTTGCTGCGAAGGCGTGGCGCTCCCGTACGGGCGGTCCACTGGATTGGCGGGCCGCGTCTCGGGCTGCGCCAGACCTACCTCTCGCATCTGGAGCGGTGCGGCATGGTGCATGCCGTGGCGGGCCAGATGTGCGGGGTGTTGCCGACGACTCGCTACCAGGCGAGTCAGACCGAGATCAGCCGGGAGATCAAATCCCGACTGGACTCCGCGATCCGCACCGGCGTACCGCCGGACCCGCGGACCGCGGCGCTCGCCGCACTGGCGCACGCGGTCGGCCTCGGCAAGCATCTGTACCCCGGGAACGAGGGGCGGTCCTCCCGCTCCCGGCTCAGGGACCTGATCAGGCACGACCCCATGGGCGGCCTCGTGGCGCACGCCGTGATGGACGTTCAGAACGGTGTGGCGGCCCAGCCGCGCCGCAGCCCGGCACCGGCCGGCCGTCAGGTCGCCCCCGGAGCCAGGCCCGCACCGGAACCCGCCCGCGGTGTTCCGATGCAACCGCACCGCGGATCCATGGCGCGCGCTGTGGCCCACTGAGCCGCGGCTCACAGGGCGACAGCACCACCACAGAAGTACGCGCACCAGAGCAGTACCCGCAGCACC
The DNA here is from genome assembly GCF_053591515.1 of Streptomyces sp. NPDC003011. Lineage (NCBI taxonomy): Bacteria > Bacillati > Actinomycetota > Actinomycetes > Kitasatosporales > Streptomycetaceae > Streptomyces > Streptomyces sp. NPDC003011. The sequence continues at coordinate 59,672 of NZ_JBSFTY010000001.1, read as the reverse complement.
GCAGTACGCGCAGCACCGCAGTACGCGCACCACCGCAGTACGCGCTGCGTGCAGTACGAACGCACCCGCACCACGCACCACAGAGCGCCGCACCGCAGTCCCCAGACCCGGTACGGGAGCCGCTGGTCCGCGCGGGGCGACGGGACCGTACGTCCGGGCCACCGGTCGCAGAAACGGTCCCGCCGCCCCGCGCGGCCGTCTGTGGGTGAGGAGTTGGTGGCGAGGATTCCCCGATCCCCGTGCACGCGGCGCATATCCACCGTTTCCCAGCGGTACTGAGCACCTTGGTGGCAGTCTGCTCAACAGCAGATACGCAAAGTGGCAAGTACGAGGCACGCAGCCGGAGGTGCACGTCCCGTGGCGTCCAATGTCAATCCCACCGTCAGGCGGCGCCGGCTGGGCCAGGAGCTGCGCCGGCTCCGCGAGCTCAAGGGCATGACGGCCGAGGAGGTCGCCGAGCGACTGCTGGTGTCACAGTCGAAGATCAGCCGCCTGGAGAACGGGCGGCGCAGCATCAGCCAGCGCGACGTCCGCGATCTGTGCGGGGTCTACGAGGTCGAGGACCAGCGGGTCGTCGAGTCGCTGATGCAGATGGCCAAGGACTCGCGGCAGCAGGGCTGGTGGCACGCGTTCGGGGACATCCCGTACAGCGTCTACATCGGCCTGGAGACGGACGCGGAGTCGCTGAGGGTCTACGAACCCCAGATCATCACCGGGCTGTTGCAGACCCGCGCCTACGCCGAGGCCATCATCAGGGGCGGTTCGCCGGAGACCTCGGACACCGAGATCGACAAGCGGGTGCAGGTCCGGCTGCGGCGGCAGGATCGTATCGCCGCCGAGGGGGAGCCGCTCAGGCTGTGGGTGGTCCTGGACGAGGCGGCGCTGCGCCGGGTGGTGGGCAGCCGTCAGGTGATGCGCGAACAGCTGGAACACCTCGCGGAGATGTCCCAGCGGCCGCACATCACCGTGCAGGTGCTGCCCTTCGAGGTGGGGGCGCATCCCGGCATCAACGGCCAGTACTCGATCCTGGAGTTCGCCGACGCGGCCGACTCCAGCGTGGTGTACATCGAGGGCGTCACCAGTGACCTCTACCTGGAGAAGGCGCACGACGTGCAGAAGTACACCGTGATGTACGAGCACTTGAGGGCGCAGGCGCTGAACGTCGACCAGTCGACCCGGCTCATCGAGGACGTGGCGAAGGAGTACGCCCGGGAGTACGCCCCCTGATCCGGTGTGCCTTCCGGGGCTGGTGCGGGAGCTGCTCGCGCGGCGGAGGCGGGATGTTACACCGCGCCCAGGTCTCACTGGAAGGATCCTCTGGAATATGCCATCCAGACGAGTGAACGACTGCTCCAGAAGAGGGTGCGAGCGAGTAGCGTCGATCACGCCAACGATCAGCAAAGGTTGGCGTGAACCGCACTGCGCAACTGGAACTGGCTAACGGAGCAAACATGGCAATTCTTCAGGGCGCCACGGACTCGTGGACGAAGTCCTCGTACTCCAACAACAACGGCGCCTGCGTCGAGGTCAAGTCGCCCACCGTCACGGCGCTCGCCGTCCGTGACTCCAAGGTCACCGAGGGACCGACGCTGGCCTTCCCCGCCCAGGCGTGGACCGCCTTCGTGGCGTCGGTCAAGGCGTAAGGGACGGATCCTCCCGATCCTCTGCCCGGTTCGCCGGCAACTTCACAAGCACCACCGAAAGAGCCCTCTCGACCAGTTCGCCGTCCTAGCCGAGAGGGCTCGGCTTGTGCCCCGGCCCCGCCGGGGCCAGGTCACCTCCCTATCGGGAACGCCACGTCGCACACCGGGTCCTCGGCTCCCGCCGCGTCCCAGTCCGCGAAGTACACCTCACGGCACGGTCCGGCCGGCCGCAGCCCCTGGGCCGCCATCCACCGCTCCACCGCCTCGAACGCGGCCAGGATCTGCGGATAGGCCACCTGCGCCTTGGTGATCCGGGTGTACGCCAGCCGTCCGGCCGGCTCCACTCGCACCGTCGTCCGCCAGGCCCGCCCCCGCTGCTCCGCCCACGCCCGGGCCGCCGCCTCGTCGGCCACCGGCACGCACGACTCGGCGGGGCCGTCGCTCTCCATCGACACCTCGGAGTGGTAGGCGACGAACGGCGCCCCCGTCGTCCCCCCGCACTCCCGGGCCGCCTCCTCCAGCCGCCCCAGCGACGCGCCGATCCACTCCGGCAGTTCAGCCGCCAGCAGGTGCCGGCTCTCGGCGATCACCACCTGCTCGGGCACGTCCACCGTCTCGACCACGAACTTCCCGTACATCTCGGAGCTCCTCCCCGACAGTCGTCCACGGAGGTACTCGGCGAGCGTCCGCTGCGCGGCCAGCCGGCTCTCGACGTCCGCCCAGTAGGCGGCGAGCCGGTCCGCGGCCTGCGCCCCGTCCGCCTCGACCACCTCGGCGATCCGCGCCAGCGGCATGTCGAGCCGCCGCAGCAGCGCCACGAGCCGGGCGCGTTCGACCTGGTCCGCGCGGTAGTAGCGGTAGCCGCTGACCTCGTCGACGTGCGCCGGGGCCAGCAGCCCGAGCCGGTCGTACAGCCGCAGGGCCTTCGCCGACAGGCGGGCCCGCGCCGCGAACGCGCCGATGGTGAGCAGTGCTTCGTCGTCCACGACGTCCACCCCGTCCACCACCACGCCGTCGTCCGTCACCGGGCGGCTTCCTCCGCCCGGTGACCAGGACACTCGGCCCTGCCCCAGGGGCAAGGTCAACCGGCGAGCTGTGCCTCTATGGCGGCCACGACCTCCGCCGACTCCGGCTCGGTCTGCGGCGAGAAGCGGGCGACGACCTTGCCGTCCCGGCCGATCAGGAACTTCTCGAAGTTCCAGCGGATGTCCCCGCTGTGGCCCTCGGCGTCGGCGAAGCCGACCAGACGGTCGTAGAGCGGATGCCGGCCCTCTCCGTTGACCTCGACCTTCTCGGTCAGCGGGAAGGTCACGCCGTACGTCGCCGAGCAGAACTCGGCGATCTCCTCGGCGCTGCCGGGCTCCTGCCCGAGGAACTGGTTGCACGGCACCCCGAGCACCGTGAACCCGCGGCCGGCGTACCGCTCGTGCAGCCGCTCCAGCCCGTTGTACTGCGGGGTCAGCCCGCACTTGGAGGCCACGTTCACGACCAGCACCGCCTGGCCTGCGTACTGCGAGAGATTCGCGGAACCGCCCTTCAGAGCGGCGATCCCGACGTCGAGGGGGGAGGAACCGTGCGTGTCAGTCGTCTCAGTCGTCATGAGCGGATGCTAGCCGCGCGAGATGTCGGCCCCCCGGCCGCACCCTGACCTTCCGCCCATTTGACCTCAGACACGGGACGTTCACGCGCCGCGTGGCGCGGTGGCACAGGGCCACCGCGCCACAGGTGCGGTGTTCCGGGTGGTCCGGGTCAGCCCGTACCGCAGGAGACGGTCGGCCAGGTCCAGTTGCCGTTGGGCTGGATGGTGACGCCGAAGGTGTTGCCGTTGCCGTTGGGTTTGGCGGTCAGTGTCTGGGTGTTGGGGTAGGTGGCGGTGGTGTTCCAGGTGGAGAGCACTTTGGCGGGGGAGGGGACGTTCATGGTGACGGTCCAGTTGCTGGAGCCGGAGACGGTGACGTTGAGGTTGTAGCGGTCGCTCCACTGCTGGCCCGCGGACACGGTCGCGGTGCAGCCGCTGCCGGTGCCGCCGCCGGTGCCGCCGCCGGAGCCGCCGCCGTCGGGAGCCACGGCGCGGCCGGTCTGCGGCGAGATCATCCCGGCACACAGGCCGCGAGCGGCCAGCCCCTGCGCGATCCGCGGGATCGCGGCGAGCGTGTTGGCGGACCAGTCGTGCATGAGCATGATCTGGCCGTTGGTGAGCCGGCCGGCGGCCTGCACGATCGCGTCGGTACTGGCGCCGTTCCAGTCCTGGGAGTCCACGTCCCAGATGATCTCGGTCAGGCCGTACTTGGCCGCGACCGACTTCACCGTCGCGTTGGTCTCGCCGTACGGCGGCCGGAACAGCTTCGGAGTGCCGCCGCCCGCGCTCGCGATGGCCTGCTGGGTCCGGGAGATCTCCGAGTCGATCTGGGACTGGCCGAGCTGGGTCAGGTGCGGATGGGTGTAGCTGTGGTTGGCGACCCACATGCCGGCGTCGACCTGGGCCCGTACCTGGGACGGGTTGGCGGCGGCGTACTGGCCCTGGTTGAACATCGTGGCCCGCAGCCCGTTCTGCCTGAGCGCGCTGAGCAGGCTCGTCGTGCTGCCGGACGGGCCGTCGTCGAAGGTGAGCCCGACGTACCCGTTGCAGGCGGCGGCCCGCGCCGGGGCGGCCTGCGCGGCCTGTGCGGTGTGCGCGGTGAGCGTGCCGGCGGCGGCCGTCGCGACGACGGCCAGCCCGGTGCCCAGGGCGCGTAAGCAGCGCATCGAGAGACGTGGTCTGGTGCTCATACGGAGTGTTCCTCCAGCCTGGGATGCGGGGTCAGCTCGCGCTGCAGGAGACGGTCGGCCAGGTCCAGTTGCCGTTGGGCTGGATGGTGACGCCGAAGGTGTTGCCGTTGCCGTTGGGTTTGGCGGTCAGTGTCTGGGTGTTGGGGTAGGTGGCGGTGGTGTTCCAGGTGGAGAGCACTTTGGCGGGGGAGGGGACGTTCATGGTGACGGTCCAGTTGCTGGAGCCGGAGACGGTGACGTTGAGGTTGTAGCGGTCGCTCCACTGCTGGCCCGCGGACACGGTCGCGGTGCAGCCACCGCCGGTGCCACCGCCGGTGCCGCCGCCGGTACCGCCGCCCGAACCGGTGCCACCCACCGTGATGTTGGAGCTTCCGCTGCTCTGGTATCCCTCGGTCGCGAGGATCATGTAGTAGTTGAAACTGCCGAGGGGCATTCCGGCGCGGGTCCAGGCGTCGAAGTGGTTGCCGGTGGTGATGGTTCCCCCCGTCCTCTTCGACTGCCGGACGCTCCAGTACTGGTCGAACGTGCGCGTGCCTTCGACGGACGGGGCGTTGTACCGCGTCGTCTTGTAGATGTCGTACGTACCGCCGTCACTGGTGACGGTCCCCATGGGCGTCCCCGTGGGCCGGTACGTGCCCCAGTTGTCGACGATGTAGTACTCGACGAGCGGGTTCGAGGTCCACCCGTAGAGGGTCAGGTAGGCGTTGCCGGACGGGTTGAACGTGCCCGAGTAGGTCACCGCCCTGCGTGAGCCGGTGCTCCAGCCCTTGCCGGCGACGAAGTTGCCGGTGTTGCTCCACGAGGTGCTGTAGTTGCCCCCGGAGCCCAGGTTCATGGAGACCGTGCCGGGGGCGTCGGTCCAGAACGAGTAGTAGTAGCCGTTGTTCGTGCCGGTCTGGTTCGTGTTGACGACCGTGTCGGCGTGGGCGGTGCCCGGCATGGTCATCGCGGCCACAGCGACCAGCGCGGTGGCGCAGACACCGCTGATGAACAGCCTGAAGCGGCTGAGCGTCCGGAAGCGGCCGAGGCCGCGACCGCGACCGCGTGCCCGGTCGGCGGGGTGTTCGGGGTGTGCGGGTGCGGGTGCGTCGTTCATGTGTGTTCCTCCTCGTCCTCGTGAGGCCGGCGGCGGACCAGACAGCGGGACATGACCTGCGGTGGTCGCGACCGGCAGGTGAGGGTGGCCGCGCAGGGACGGCGGCGACCGAAGTGGCAGCGGTTGAGCCCTGCCAACGGCGACAGTGTTGGTCTGGCCACGTCAACTGTCAACTGTTTCGGCAATGATCGCGAAACATTCGGTCGGTGGTTGAGGGGGCGAGGGCGCGTAATGCCTGATCAGAACCCGTTCGCGGTGGACCTGTTCGGCCATGGCTGGCAAGGTTGCCGAAGGTCGCGATCTGTGTGGACCCTCGATTCTTCGAAAGTTTCGAGGAATTTCCGGATCAAACAGAGCTGACAGAGAGGGCCGTGTCACTGCCTCGGAAGCGGTGGCACGACCCTCTCCTGGCTGCCGACTCGTGTGAACCGAGGTTCACTTGTGCCGCTGGGGGATCCATTCACGGATGCGCTTGGTCTGACGATCATGCTGAGAGGCGAAGCCTGTGACTCCAAGGCGTGATCCCGAGGCGTGATCCCAAGGCGTGATCCCGAGGCGTGACTCCGAAGTGCCAGGCGATGTCAGGAGGCGGAGTCCGGGCGGGATGTGTGGGCAGGATGGCCGGCTGTGCGGCGGGTCTCCTTCAGCTCCGCCTCGTACAGATGGTCACGGCCTTCGGCCAACTGGTCCACCGCGGCGCGTTCGAGCCGTTTGAACGGCTCGTAATAGGTGGCGTCATAAGCTTCGATGATCTGGAAAGTCCAGTGGCCGGGGATGACGTTGCGCCCCAGGACCTCTGTCTCTACTTTCTCGGCCCACTCCGCGTGATCTGCTTTTCGCAGGAGCTCCACCGCGCGGTCCAGTTCCAGATCCGCCGTGCCGGTCAGCTGGTGAAAACTGTAGAGATGCCCGCGGGCCCGCTCTGTGGTCTCCAATGCCTTCGACAGAGAACCCAGGGCCTGCACCATCGTGTCGCTGAGGCCCTCGGGGCGCTGATGGGCGTGGTCGGGGACGTCGTTGTGAGCGCTCATGCTGTTTCTACCCAGGAGATGGTGGTCGGATTGCCGCCTCGGAAACTCAGGGAACTCAAGGGATCCCCGAGGATCTCAGGAGGCACTGCCTTCGGTTGAGGGTGCCCCCTTCTCCCGGAAAACACCCGCGCTCCGGCGAATGCCCCCCAGACGGAACAGGGCGGGCGGAATGAGGGCGGGCGGGCGATGAGGGTGAGCGGGCGATGAGGGCGGACGCGCTCGGCACCGCCCGCCACCGCTCGCCACCGCCCGCCCCTGCCCGCCGGGGCGCACGCCGCTCGCCGCTCGCCGCTCGCCGCCGACCGTCCCCGGCTGATCGCCGGCTGATCGTCGGCGCAGTTTGGTCGCCCAGGTCATGTGGGGTTTGCGCCAGACGTGGTACTCGCCCACAGGAGCCGCTTTCGACAGCCGACTCGTCACCGGCCCGACCGTGAGGACCAGAGCCATGACCGCACACACGCGCCACCCGGCCCGTACCTCCCGCACCCCCGTACAGCAGGCCGCCATGGCGGTGGGAGCCGTATTCCTCCTCGTGGGCATCCTGGGATTCATCCCCGGCATCACCACGCGTTACAGCACGATGGAATTCGCCTCGCACGAATCGGGTGCCGAGCTGCTGGGCATTTTCCAGGTTTCCATCCTGCACAACCTCGTCCACCTGGCTTTCGGCATCGCCGGCCTGGCACTGGCCCGGACGGCTTCCGGAGCGTATTCCTACCTGCTGGGCGGCGGTGCCATTTACCTGGTGCTGTGGATCTACGGTCTGGTCGTCAGCCACGGCAGTGACGCGAACTTCGTCCCCGTCAACGCCGCCGACGACTGGCTGCACTTCGTCCTGGGCATCGCGATGATTGGTCTCGCCCTTCTCCTCAGCCGACGGGGTGTCCGGCACTGACGCCGCGGTAAGGGCGGCGCGCAGCGCGTTCATCGCCTGCGAAGAGGTCCCCGTCTGACACAAGGACGACGGCATGCAGACTTTCCTGCCCTATTCCGACTTCAGGGCCTCGGCCCTGGCCCTGGACCGTCGCCGGCTCGGGAAACAGCGGGTCGAGGCATTGCAGGTCCTGCGCGGCCTGATCGTGCCGGGTTACGGGTGGCGCCACCATCCGGCGGTGCGGATGTGGACCGGATACGAGGAGGCGCTGGTCCGGTACGGCCTGGAAATCTGCAAGGTGTGGTGTGAGCAGGGCCGCCAGGACAGCTGTGCGACCACTCTCGTCGCCGATCTGTTCGCGTTCCGTCCCGGTGCCTCGATACGCGACCAGGCGCTGCTGGCGGACGCCGGTGAGCTGCCGTCCTGGCTCGGTGACGACGCCTTTCACCGCAGCCACCGGTCGGCACTGGTCCGCAAGGACCCGACCACGTACGCACAGCTCTTCCCCGACGTACCGGATGACCTGCCCTACGTCTGGCCGGCGTCGGACCGGACGGCGGAGCCGCTTCCCGAGGCGTGAGGCGCGAGGCGCGAGACGTGAGGCGGACTCCAGCAGGGCCGTGCAGGCCCCTTCGGCGGCCCGGTCCTGCGCCGGGTCCGGGGGCCGGGGCCGGGGTACCGAGGGTGAGCAGGGTGTCGTAGGGGTAGTGCCGAAGGCCGAGGCAAGGCCAAAAGCCGCCGGGTGCGGCCACGAGCGGTGAGGCGGCGGGCAGCCCCGCGCGCCGAGTCGTCAGGCGGGCTGGACGGTGATGGTGCAGAGGCGCTTGGTGGCCCGGGTCAGGGCTACGTACACGTCCCTTTCCCCACCGGAGCGGGCCGTGCTGATTTCCTCGGGGTTCACGACGACGACCCCGTCGAATTCCAGGCCGCGTGCTTCGGACGCCGGCACAATGCGTGCGTGGTGAGCGATGCCCTGGGCCGTCAGCTCGCTCACCCTGGTGTCCGCGCAGATCACTCCCAGCAGCTCGCCCGGGTGCGCGGTGCTCTGGGCGCGGAGTTCCTGAACGACGGCGGTGACCAACCCGTCCGCAGGCGTGGTCACGGTGCGAGGGCTCTCACCGCTTCGCAGTGACCGTGTGGGCTTCTGGTCCGGAGCGATCCGCGTGAGCAGGTCCCGGACGCTCTCCAGGATCTCCTGCGTGGTGCGGTAGCTGACGGTCAGGTGGTGCAGTGCGAACCGCGGTCCGACGTGGGGGCTCAGTGCTTCCTTCCAGTCGCGCGCTGTCGCGACCGGGCCTGCCTGGGCGAAGTCACCCACCAGCGTCATCGCCCTTGCCGGGCAGCGGCGGACGATCATCCGCCACTGCATGGCGGTCAGTTCCTGCGCCTCGTCGACGACGACGTGCCCGTACGTCCGCTCAGGGGGGCCGTCGACCAGGCTCGCCGCCTCGTCCAGCAACGGCACATCGGCATCGGTCCACGGGTCGTCCGGACCGCGCAGCAGAAGGGACCGCTCCTGCGCGGTCAGGCGGGGCAGGCGCTCGGCGAGAGCGCCGGCGTTCGTCAGGAGCGCCTTCACCAGGTCACCGGGTGCCAGCCGCGGCCACAACACCTCGACCGCTCGGTCGACGCCGGCGTCGTCGAGGAGATCGGCTCGGATGGCGTCCAGGTCCAGCTCGTGGACCGGACCCGAGTCGGCCGCACCTTCGGCACGGCGCTGGGCGGCTCCCGTGAACCGGTCGAGGTCGATGCCCGTCATCGTTTCGGCATCGGCGTCGATCTGCTCCAGGAGGTCGCCCATGTCTCGTCGCATCGCGTCGGTGACAGCGTCGACCAAGAGCTCCTTGAACACCTGGCGCGCGGGGTTGTGCCCCGGTGCGGCTGCCACGGCGGCGTCGCGTGCCGTGGCGACCTCCTCGCCGGACAGGTGAACCAGTTCCTGTCCGACCCGCACGGTGAAGTCACCGGCGGGGGCTTGGTGGACGCGCAGCAGGCCGGCCAGGGCGTCGGCGAGGTCGGAGCTGCCCTTGAGACGCGCCGTGTCGAACGGGGCCGCCGTGTCCGTCGACACTCCGGCCAGTTCCCGGCAGGTCGCCAGAACGACGTCGTTCTCTCCGAGCGAGGGAAGGACCTGGGAGATGTAGTCGAGGAACCGGGCGTTCGGGCCCACCACCAGGACACCCTCCTCCGCGGCGCGCGGGAACGCGTACAGGACATAGGCCGCCCGGTGCAGGGCGACCACCGTCTTGCCGGTGCCGGGCCCGCCCTGCACCACGGTCACCCCGCGGTGGGCGGAGCGGACGATCTCGTCCTGCTCGGCCTGCAACGTCGCGACGGCCGCGTGCATCCTGCCCGTACGCCGTGCCGACAGAGCCTCGGCCAACGGGCCGTCCCCCACGACGTCCTCGTCGGTCGGGGCACTCCCGTCCAGCAGTTCGTCGCTCACCGAGATGACCGTGCGCTCCGCGAGGCGCAGGTGCCGGCGCCGCCGCAGGTCCATCGGGTGGACCGGTGTCGCCTCGTAGAAGGGCCGCGCCGCGTTCGCGCGCCAGTCCACGAGCAGAGGCAGGTCATCCTCCTCCGTGTGCAGTCCGATCCGCCCGATGTGCAGGGCCGTGCCGTCCGTCCAGTCGATGCGCCCGAAGACCAGCCCCTTTTCGGCGCCCTCCAGCCGGCCGATTTCCTTGGCCAGACGCTCGGCGGCGATTTCCCTCTCGTATGCCTCACCGGCGCTTTCCGCCGGGGCCTTCAGCACACTCGCTCGGTGTGCTCGCGCCTCGGAAAGCCGCTCGGTGAGCAACTCATACAAGGAGGACACATAATCCCGCTCCAATTCAACCGCACGCACAGCGGGATCATTCATTTTCGACAACAGGGGGCTCCTTCGATTCGAGCCATACCATACGGTCAAAGCACCCTGAAGATAAGTCTTGACTTACGTGGTGAAACCATGGCCCTATGACGCCGTTCCGTATATCGCCAATTGCGTTCCCGATGCCCGCCTGCCTTATGGGCGAGCCCGCCCTCGGATGCCGGCGATGTTTTGCCGCGCTCGGACTGCACTCGGACTGCACTCGGACCGCGCTCGGACCGCGCTCGGGAAAGCGGAGGACTCCACGTGCGGTACGGAGGAACGGACGGCCTGGTCCCCTCGACTCGCCACACGTCTCTCGACCCCGCACCAGCCGACCGCTCTTGACTCTCCGCGTTGGCCGGGCGACCGACCGCTGGCCGCCTGTCCAGCCACGGGCGGAGCGGCTCGACTGGTGCTGCCGTCATGAGATGGCACAGCCAAGCCCTCGCCAGCCACCCGCACCGGCCCAACCCGTCGGGCCGCGCGACCTACCGCCCGTTCACCCTGTCGCCTACCGTCACCAAAGGTGACTGCGTCGTCACCGATCCGACCCCGTCCGCCTTTCTGTAACCGTTCCCGTCCGTCCCGTTGACACTCTGCACACGTCCCCTTACTGTCACGCCAACATTGCGAACGTTGGACGAGATTTCGAACCCTGAAAGGTGACTGCCCTGTGCAGCCCCGGAATCAGCACGCACGTGGCCGGAACGCCGTGGCGCAGCCTGACGTACAGGAGCACACCGGCAAAGGGATCACGGGAGCCGGCGAGCGCCGGACGCCGGGTCGCAGCAACGCACTGATCCGCGATGCGCGGGGCACCGAGGCGTCCCAGCGCCGGCTCAGGCAGCGCGCAGGGCCGACCTGACCTCAACCATGTGAGCGAGGTCCGCCGGTTCTTCAGTCGCCTTGGAACTTGCGTACCCCCAAGACCCCCGACGCGACGACACCAGAACCTCCGACGACCTCGGCGGTTACGTGCGGACCGATGAGGGCGCCGAGCTGATCCGCCCCGGCGCACCGTTCCGTCTGAAGTCGGCTCGTCGGCTCGTCGGCTCGTCGGATCCGTCCAGGGTCAGACATCGCAGACGGGTGCCGTACGGGTGGATCCCCGGGTGCCCGTCACCCGGGAACGGGTCGGAGCGTCCGCCTCGCTCCCGACCGTCCTGCCGAGTGCCCGGCTGACTGCCCGGCCGACTGCCCGGCCCGCTCCACCGTTTCCCCAGCAACGTCCGATACGCCGTCATCCTCTCAACGACGAGAAGAACAAGGACCGATCACCATGTACACCCGAAGAGCCGCCCTCGCCTCCCTCGCCGGAGCCGTCTCTCTCGCTCTCACGTTGTCCGCCTGCGGCGAGAACAGCGAGGGCAGCTCCGAGACCAGCCCCGAGGGCGGTACCGTCGGCATCGCCATGCCGACCAGGTCCTCCGAGCGCTGGCTCACCGACGGCAAGAGCGTCGTCGAGAACCTGAAGACCGAGGGGTACAAGACCAAGCTGGTCTACGGTGACGACAACCCGAAAGTCCAGGTCGCGCAGATCGGGGACCTGATCAAGCAGGGCGTCGACGCGCTGATCATCGCGGCCATCGACGCCAAGTCGCTGAACGGCGTGCTGCAGCAGGCCGCGGATGCGGAGATACCGGTGATCTCCTACGACCGGCTCATCCTCGGCACCAAGAACGTCGATTACTACGTCTCCTTCGACAACGAGATGGTCGGCCGGATCCAGGCCCACCACATCATCAAGAAGCTCGGCCTGGAGGACGGCGAGGGCCCGTTCAACATCGAGCTGTTCGCCGGCTCCCCCGACGACAACAACACCAAATACTTCTTCGACGGTTCGATGGCGCTCCTGCAGCCGTTCCTGGACAGCAAGCAGCTGGTCGTCCCGTCCGGCCAGACCGAGCTCAGCCAGATCACCACCCTGCGCTGGGACGGGCCCACCGCGCAGAAGCGCATGAGCGGCCTTCTCGCCCAGTGGTACAGCGCCAAGAAGGTCGACGCGGTCCTGTCGCCGTACGACGGCATCTCCATCGGCGTCCTGTCCGCGCTGGAGTCGGACGGCTACGGCTCCGGCAGCAAACCGCTCCCGGTCATCACCGGTCAGGACGCCGAGCTGGCCTCGATCAAGTCGATCATCGCGGGTCAGCAGTCGCAGACCGTCTACAAGGACGTCCGCGAACTCGCCAGGGCCGCATCGGAGATGGTCGACGACATACTCAGCGACAGGGTGCCGCGGGTGAACAACCGGCGTGACTACAACAACGGCGTCAAGGACGTGCCCGCCCACCTGTTGCAGCCGCAGAGCCTCGACAAGGCCAACTACGACATCCTGGTCCAGGACGGCTACTACACCGCCAACGAGCTCAAGTAGCGACGTACCTTCTCCGCGCCAAGCCCGCCCGTCCCCTGCCTCGGCACGGCCGGCCGCCGCCCTTCCCTCGACGGCGGCAGGAACGTCGGCTTGGCTCAAGACCGACCCGACATCCCGATATCCCGATATCCCGACGACACTGACGCCGCTTGCCTTCGCCCGGGCTGTGTGCTTGCTCTGGAGCAGATCCTTTGGCCTACGCTTCGGGTTTATGGGGGCGATGGACTGGAGCGGTGTCCGGGAGCGGGTGGAGGGGTGGATTCTTAAAGGCTGACATTGACAACGGCCTTGTACATGAAGGGCCGTTGAGCGGTGGTGCGTGTCTGACTGCGTGACAGCGCCACGAGCAGGGCGGCCTCAGGTGCCATCGGGAGTGAGCGTGGCCATCATGCGGGCCACGCCCTCCCTCTCGGCCACCGTCGGCCCGGTCGAACGGGCGGGCGCGGGGCGTCTCGGGGTCCTCGGGGCGCTGAGGGACGATGCCGATGCCTCCACGAGAGCGCGGACCTTGGCGAACATCTCCTCGTCAAGCCGGTAAACGTCCCCATTCCCGGATTCGTAATGACGGAAGATGGCCTCCATCTCGGTCAGGTCATATCTGGACCCATCACCGTGTTCCATCCAGCTCTCCAGAGCCCATTCGGCGTAATCGTCCATGCGGCCTACGACATACTCATGCGCCTCTTCGCCTTTTTCGAAATCCGTCAGTAGTGAGGCGAAATCCAGGGCGTCGCTCAAGGATCGCCAATCCGGAAGATCGAACTCCATGATCCATTCGGCTGCCTGGTCGACCGCTTGCGGGAAGAATTCTCTGAGATCCTGTCTCTTCGAATCGCCGAGAAAGCTGAGAATGTCCTGAACCGTCTGCGGATCCCATGCCTCGCTGATCACGCTGTGTTCGCTGATGCTCCGCCACCCAATGTCATGCACGCGCTCGGACGCCACGGCGGTTCCCAGCTTCAGGCAGAGCAGGGCCCGATGGGCGTTGTCATGCGCGGAGTGGTGACCTTCCACCACGACGGTCTCCGCCCGGAAGGCAAGCTCCGCACTCCGTTCCAACTCCGGCATGCAGCGCATCAAGGCTTGCAGCACCTGCTCCGCGTTACGGGAGGAGAGCATGGACCATAGCGACTCGACCTGCTCGAAGAGCCGGATGCGACCGACGAAGTCCTTCATCTCGGAGTGATCGGAAGAGATGAAATCGCGCATGTAGTCACGCACCGACGGGTTATGGAACTCCACGAACATCACTTCTCCGTGACGCACACTCCTGAGCATCGTCCCGTCCAGCACCTTCAGTGCATTGTGCAGGTCCCGGAGTGCACCCCCCGACGAAGCCCAGACGCTTTCGAGCGTATCCATCCGGATACCGGACAGGAAGGATAGTTGCGTTTTAAGTAGGAGGGTGTCAGATGCCCCGATTTGATGGTTGACGATGTGGCCCCAAACGCGGCCGGGGTCATTCAGGTTCGCGACCATTTCGGTCGCGATGCGCTTCCCGGCGGTTCCGAATGCTACAGCCTCGGACAGCGTCGCGGCGATGACGCGCGGATTGAAATTCTCGTGCTGGACAATGGGTGCGTACGCATCTGGAGATGCGAATATTGACTTCGTGCGGTCCGGAAGGCTGGAGGCAGAGACGTGATTGTAGAGGATTGACGCCCTCGCCCCGTACGTGTAATCGGCCACATCGAGCACGCACGTCTGGACATCGAAACGGTGCCTATCGAGGCGCTCGTACCTCTGTCTGGCCTGCGCGAGAATGTACTCCCGCGTGGTGAGCAAAAACCTCTTGTTGGGGGAGTTCGTCGCCCGTTGCATCAGAGATATGAGGCGGCCGTCCTCGTTCTTCCCCAGCTTTTCGTCGATCGCGGTCTGTCCCAGAAAATCGTCGTAGTAGAACAGTTGAGGGACGTCAGGGTCCCATAGTGCATTTGCTTCCTCCGCGTCTTCGGAGATCTCTATGATGTCGTACCCGTGACTCGCGTAGTGGGCACACAGCACATGGCTGAGCGTGGTCTTACCTACTCCCGGAGCCCCTGCGACCACGCACACGTGCCGATCGTCAAGAAGTCGCAGCGCTTCCCCGAGGCTGCCGTTGTCGGCATACGTGCGCAGTGTGGCCTTGACTGCGTCGGCGAGGGCGTGGGAACGAGTGACGATGCTCTTGGACATGAGGGAGTTGAGTACCGAAGCGCTCGTGAGCCAAAGTCGAAGATGCCGCCTGACCACCTGATCGTGCTTGCGGAGAAGCGCATCGATGTCATCTTTGCCGTAGATGTCGCCCGGTGACCTGACGAACGGCTGCAGCATGTCGTAGAGCTTGTCCTTGGCGGCACGGCTGAGCTCGACCGATGTGGCAAGGACGTAGCGCCCTGGCTTGAGATGGGCGAGCTTGGGGGCCTCGGCCTTCCGCATGTGGGCCAGCAGCTTGGCTCGGCCGGACCGGTGGAAGTGCTTGCACTGCACGATGAGGGCGGGATCGTCTCCCTGCATATGCCGCAGATCCACGCCTCCGTCCGGCCCGGAGGTGAAGATCTCCAGCCGAACGCCGAATTCCAGCTCGAGGAGGTCCTTGCACACGGCCTCGAAGTCGAAGTCCGTCAGCCTGCCCACGTCGAACGTTTCCATGGTCCCGCCCCCTGCCTGATCATCCGCGGGCCGGGCCACTAGCCAGGGCTGCGGGCCCCGAAGTCACGCTGAACGGGGCGTGGATCAGCATTCCATGAGTCGCGATGTCATGCGTGCGGCTGGCTCTGGCCAGGGCTTTGGATATGGCAGAGCAGTCGGTGTCGTTCGAAGACGGCGGGGTCGTAAGCGCCGATCAGCGGATGACGCGGATCATCACGGTGAGGATCGGCGAGGCCGGTGACGGCTGGCTCCGCCCGATGTCCTCGTACCCCCACGACCTGTAGAGCGCGTGGACCTTCCCGTCGCCGGCAGCCGGGTTGACCATGAGAGTGACGAACGGCTCGTCGCGGGTGGCGAGGAGGGCGTCGTGGATACGGCGGGCGGTACCCGTCTTCCGCCAGGTCGGCCGGACACCGATCTCCTTCATGGCCACGGCCGGACGCTTGGTGTACTTCTCGGCCGGCGTCGGGCTGGTGCGCTGCCAGTACCGGTCGCCGTGCTCGATGGTGTTGCCGTAGGCGTAGCCGACCGGATTC
Source organism: Streptomyces sp. NPDC003011 (assembly GCF_053591515.1). Classification (NCBI taxonomy): domain Bacteria; kingdom Bacillati; phylum Actinomycetota; class Actinomycetes; order Kitasatosporales; family Streptomycetaceae; genus Streptomyces; species Streptomyces sp. NPDC003011. Next base: position 43,864 of record NZ_JBSFTY010000001.1, on the reverse strand, counting down.
CCGTCCGCATACGCGAGGACGGCCGTGAACCTCGGCTCGGTGCCGTGCCGGTCCAGGCGCTCCCCGAACGCGGTGACCGCGTAGTTCGGCAGGTGGAGCAACGGGGCGCGCACGTCGGCGTACACGTCGAGGAGGTCGCCGCGGGCCGTGTCGAGAGTCGTGAACGTGCGCAGTTCGATGGCGGGCGCCGTTGTCATGCAGCCATCCTCCAGGCGGCGGTGTGCTCGGTCCAGGTCTGCACGGTGGAGCTACCCGACGCGGTGGCGCGCAGTGCGGCCCCGAACTCCTGCAGCATGCGTGTGACCCGGGCGTGCTGGGTGGCGGCTTCGGCGGGGACCTTCATCGCGGTGGCTGTGGCGGCGTCGGGGGCGCCCTGGGCGAGCTGGGCGTGGGCGAGCCGGGTCGTGGTGATGGCCCGGGACCGGATCATGTGGGGCCGGAGGGCGGACAGACAGCGGTGGGCGTGGTACTCGGCGGTCGAGTAGTCGCCGAGCGCCAAGTGTGCGGAGAGGGCCAGGGAGTCCAGTTCGGCCTGGTCGTAGAAGGCGAGCATCCACACCGGTCGGTAGTCGGTGGGGTCGGCGCGCAGCATGGCGTCCTGTGCCTGATCGAACGCTCGGCGGGTGCCGGTGCGGTCCTGTGCCGCGCCGTGGATGGCGCCTTGGCGGGCCAGGCCGAGGGAGGCGAACAGGGGGTCACGGCGGGTGAGGTGCAGGTTGCGGGCGACGTCGTTGGCGGCGAACGCGTCCGCCGGTCGGCCCATGTGCCGGTACATGGTGCCCGCGTGACTCCAGATGCGGAACTTGATCGCCTGGTCGCCGGACATCTCGGCGAGGGCCTGGGACTCGCGCATGTGCGCCTTGGCGACGTCGTAGCGCCGGCCGTCGATGGCGGCCCACATCGCGGAGGAGCGGAAAGCGGCTGCTGAGGCATAGAGGTTGCTGCGTACGCGCTGGGTGGCACTGCCGGCGTTCTGGAGGTTGAGTGCCTCGTCGGCGAGGGCGGCGGCCCGCTGCTCGATGCCGAGTTGTCCGCCGTGGCGGTGGTCGCTGGCGATGATCTCGGCGAAGCGCTTGTTGAGGCGGTTGACGTCGCTCATGCCGATACGGCGCGGCGATGCGGTGCCGGGTGCGGCTGCTGCTGCGGCAGCCGCCGCGATGCTGCCGACGAGGGTGCGGCGCTTCATGTCGGAGTCCTCCTGCTGCGGTGAGGCCGGGGTGGACGAAGGCCGGCTCCGTGGCACGAACCCTAAAGCGACGGCGGGTAGTCCGGTGACGTCCTCAAGTGCCTTGCGGGCGGCTGACTTTGGCCAGGCGACCCGGCCCGCTTTCCATGCCCGGACCGATGAGCCGTCGAGTCCTCCAGGGCGCCCGGTCAACCGTTCAATGGCCCTGTTCACGGCCTCGGCGAGGCTGTTGGAGCTGTAGCCGTGTTCGGTCATCCACGCCTCAAGAACGGTATTGCGGGTGGTGTCCATGCGGGCACGGTAGTCCGCGCGATCCCAGCTCGCCAGGTAAAGGAGAGGTCAAAACGCCCTAGGTCGGTCCGTCGGCTGAGCAACTGAACGTCCTAACCAACCTGCTGGAAAAGGGAGTTGTCTGGGTACCGGTCGCCCTCTACGCCCCACCGTGCGGGCGGCTGTTGACGGCCCGGCCCGCCCCTGAGGTTTCCCCGCGGGGGTGGGCCGGGCGCCGAGACGACACGAAGGCTCCACCCCAATGACGAGTCTGAGAACACCAGTTGAGGCCCTCTCCGTCTGCCACCCCACGTACAGCCAGACCTTCCCGTGCGAGCCGTCCACGGCCGAGCTCGGCCGTGAACTCGTCCGGGACGTCCTCGGCGTGTGGCACCTCGACGGCCTCGCCGACCGAGCCGCGCTGATCATCACGGAGCTGATCGCGAACGCCTCCAGGCACACTCCGTGTCCCGAGATCCGCCTCACGGTTGGGCGGCCGAGCGCGACACGACTGCGTGTCGGGGTCGTGGACCGGGAACCATCGCGTTTGCCCACACTCAGCCAGGCGGCTGACGACGACGAGTCGGGGCGCGGGCTGCTCCTCGTCGATGCAGTCGCCGACCGGTGGGGCTACGACCTGCACGGCTCGGACAGACGGCCGTGGGGCAAAGAGGTCTGGGCGGAACTCCGCACCGAGGGCGGCAAGTGAGCGTCCCGGCCACGGCACCCTCGCCCCTTCCGGATCTGGCCCGACTCCGGCCCCGCCGGCAGATGGCCATGGATTGCGCCCTCTGTGCCCGGCGGCTGGGAGCGAGCGGTCGACGGCTGGGCGAGATATGCCACTGGGGCCTGACGTTCCAGCTCTGGGCCTGTGCTCCCAACTGCCAGGCCGCCCGATCGACTATCCCGACCAGCTGAGAAAGGGGATGTCCTTCCATGGAGTGGCCGTGGATCACCGGTGATTGCTGGCTCGGCTGCGGGCGTACCGGCGTCCTGGTGATCTGGCTCGGCCCGGTGCAGTGGGACGGGCAGCACGCGCCCTTCTACGCGTGCGGGCCGTGCCTCGATCGCCTCAAGGCCCAGGCGCTCGCCTACTTCATGGAGCGGCGGCCGACGTCCGCTTGATCAGACTCCCGGCACACGACTTCCCGGCGTGAGGCAGACAGCCCGCGAAGACTTCCCACGCGGAGCATGTCCCCTCGTGCCGGGCGGCCAGGAGCCGTCGGGTGAGCAGCTGCCTGGCAGCGCTCCCGTGACAGCACCTGGTGGGCGTTCCAGCCCAGTAACACCACAACGATTACGAGGAGTTTAAGCATGACGCGCAGCACCGTAGTTCCCAGCCGCACCGAAGTACGCCCGCAGATCCCGGGGGCATCGGACGGCTTCGACCTGGACGTTTCCCTCGTCGAGATCGCCGACCCGGCGGGCCTGGTCAACCTGACCGACGACAACTGCGGGTCCACCTGCGGCGCCTGCACCACCAACGTCGCCTGACCCGGACCCGAGATCACCCCAGTCTGGTGCCGCCGCGTCTCCGCGCGACGGCACCAGCCGCCCGTCCCCTCGCCTACGGAGGTACTTGGTGGTTGCTTCGCCCGCAGCGTTCCGCACCGGTTCCACCGCTCTCGTGCGCGCCGTGGCCCAGCCCTCGCTGCCGTTCCCGCCATGCCCTGACCTCGATGACCGCTCGCCCAGTGGCTCGTCTGCCCGCGTGGCGTGGCTACGCGGGGTCTGGGCGAACAAGGACGTCGCCGAGGCACTCCAGCACTCCAGCCCGGTCCTGGCCGCACAGGTAGGGGCCCTGTGCACGGCCGAGCGCCCAGCCCTCCGTGATGTGCGGCGCGCGGCGCTGTCCGTGGCCCGCTACCTGCTGCGGGCCCAGCACCGGGCGACACCCTTCGGCCTGTTCGCCGGGGTGGCCACCGCGGAGTTCGGCCCGCAGGCGCGGGCCGACTGGGGCGAGGAGCACGTGGCCGTCGGCCGCGCGGGGACAGAGTGGCTGGCGGCCGTGGTCGAGCGGTTGGAGTCGTGTCCGGACCTCCTCGAACGGCTGCCCGTCGTTATCAACAACACCGTGACGTACCGGGGAGACCGGCTCATCGTGCCGTTCCAGCCCGATGCCCAGGACGACCGGACTCGCGCGGTCGAGGCGTCTGTGGCCCTGACCGGACCGGTGCGCGCGGTCCTTGCCGCGACCCGACTGCCGATCCGGTTCGGCACCCTCGTAGACAAGCTCCGGGCGGAGTTCCCCGAGGCCGGTCCCGAGAAGGCGCGTCAACTGCTGGCGGAGTTGATTCGGCGGCGGGTGCTGATCACGGGCCTGCACGCTCCGAGCACCGAGACCGATGCCCTCGGGTATCTGGTGGGCCAACTTGACGCGATCGACGCTGCAAGCCTTGCCCCGGTCGCGGAGAGCGTACGAGCACTCCACGCGGTCCGGGCGGGCCTGGAGGAGTGCGCCACGCACGGCGGCCGGGACAGCGTCGCAGCGCGGATGCGAGACCTCGTCCCTGGCCTGCGTCGCCACCCCGTCGCGCTCGACCTCCGCCTGGACGCGCAGATCGTTCTGCCTGAAGCGGTCGCTCGAGAGATCGAGCGCGCTGCTCTCATCCTGACCCGCTTGAGCATCCGCCCGTACGGGACCGCTGCCTGGAACGAGTACCACCAGCGGTTCTACGAGCGGTACGGCATCGGCACGATGGTGCCGCTCGTGGAGGCCGTGGCGGACAGCGGCACCGGCTATCCCGACGGCTATCCAGGCGCTCCGGCCAGCGCACGCAGGCCCCGCGTCTCCGCCCGGGATGACGCCCTCGTACGGCTGGCTCAGGCCGCCGCGCTCGACGGCCGTGACGAAGTGATCCTCACGGACGAACAGATCGAGGCCCTGGACATGGGTCCTGACGAGCCTCGGCTGCCGCCGCACTTGGAGATCGGGGTGCGGGTGCACGCGGCCAGCCTGGAGGAGTTGCCGCGTGAGCGGTTCCGGCTGGAGGTCGTGAGTGTGTCCCGTGGTGCCGGCGTCTCCATGGGCCGGTTCCTCAGCGTGCTGGCCCCCGCCGACCGGGAGGCCCTGGTCGCAGAGCTTGCCGACCTCCCGGCCGCAGACGGCAACACCATGCCCGCGCAGCTCTCTTTCCCGCCCCTGCTCCCCGAGAGCGCCCACGTCACCCGCTCCCCACATGTTCTACCCACCGTGATCAGCCTTCAGGAGCACCGCGCCCCGCAGGACACCGTCCTCACCCCGGAGGACTTGGCTGTGGGGTGCGACGGCCGTCGCATGTACCTCGCAGTCCCTGAGCGCGGACATCGCGTCGAGGCCATCGGGATGCACGCGCTGAACCTCCACACCCACACCCCGCCGCTGGTGCGGTTCCTCACCGAACTGTCCCGCGCCCAGTGCGCGCAGGTCACCGTCTTCGACTGGGGCGCCGCAGCGGCGATGCCGTTCCTGCCACGTCTGCGGTACGGCCGGACCGTGCTGGCCCCTGCACGCTGGCGGCTGGAAGCGTCCCAACTGCCCGGCCATGCCCGCCCTCGGGCCGAGTGGGACGCCGCACTCAGCGACTGGCGTGCCCGGCGGAGGCTGCCGCACCGCGTCTACCTAGTAGAGGATGACCGGCGCCTCTTCCTCGACATCGACGAGGCTGGCCACCGTGCGCTCCTGCGCAGACACCTCGATCATTCGCGCCTGGCCGTACTCGTCGAGGCCCCGGAACCAGAGGCGTACGGCTGGTGCGGCGGGCGAGTCCACGAGGTCGTGGTGCCCCTCAAAGCAACCAGGCCGTCGGCATGGCCGCCACTGCCAGCCCCCAGCCGTGCCCGTGCCCTGTCTGCGGCCCAGATACAGACGCCTGCCGCTTCCTCGGTTCTTCTGGCCGCCCTGTACGGCGACCCCCGCCGCCAAGACGTCTTGCTCTCCCGGCACTTGCCCGGCCTCCTCGCACGACTCGGCAACCCGCCGTGGTGGTTCATCCGCTTCCGCGACCCGGGCCAACACCTCCGCGTACGCATCGCTCTCTCCGACCCGGAAGCTTTCGCCGGCACGGCCCGAATGGTGAGCGCTTGGGCCGACCAGCTACGAGGCATCGGCCTGCTGGCCGACCTGCGCTATCCCACCTCCTACCGGGAGATGGGCCGCTGGGGCTCAGGCACCGCATGGGAGGCGGCCGAGGAGGTCTTCCGGGCGGACTCGCGCGCCATCCTGGCCCAGCTCGCGCAGCCACAGCGCCCCAGTCAGCGCACGCTGGTGGCGGCCCACACGGTCGCTATCACCTCCGCCTTCCTCGGCACCACCGAGGCTGGGATGCAGTGGCTGATCGACCATGTCTCGCCGACTGCACCCGTGGCCGTTCCACGCGCGCAGTTCACCGAGGCCGTACGGCTCGCCGACCCGAGCGACGACTGGTCGGCCCTGCGCAGCGTTCGAGGCGGAGACGCCATCGTGTCCGGATGGGCCGACCGGGAAGCGGCGCTCGCCGCGTACCGGCCGCACCTGCCCGGCCCGGACACCCAGGGCATCGCCGTCGACGACGTCCTGACCTCCCTGCTGCACGTCCACTTCGTGCGCCACGTCGCCGTGAACTTCCCGGAGGAAGAGGTGTGCCTCTACCTGGCGCGCGCCGCCGCCCTGGCCTGGACCGCCCGCACCCATGGGAGGGCCTCGTGACCGCTCACCCCACGCTAGGCCTGGTCGACGCCATCGCCGTCCGGCTCGCCGACCCCGACACCGTGCCCCTCGGCTCCAGAACGCTGTCCTGGGACCGGCAGCATCTCGCTTACGGCCCGCCCGGCATCGCGCTCCTGCACATCGAGCTGGCCGCGAACGGCCTCGCTCCGTGGCACCGTGCCCACGACTGGCTTGCCGCCGCCTCCCGGCAGCCGCTCACCAGCGGCCCGGACAGCCACCCCTTCTACGGAGTGCCCGCCTTCGCCCACGCCCTGGCCTGTGCCGCCGACCACCTTCCCGACTCCTACCAACGCGCCCTCGACACGATGGACGCCCAGATCGCAGTCGACGTCGGACGCCGTCTCGACGCCGCACACCGCCGCATCGACGCCGGACACCTGCCGCAGCTCGCCGAGTTCGACACCATCCGGGGCCTCACCGGATACGGCGCCTACCTACTGCGCCGAAACCCCGGCAGCTCCACGATGCGCGCCGTTCTCGACTACTGCGTGCGCCTCACCGAACCGATCACCCACCACGGCGAGACCCTGCCGGGCTGGTGGGCGGAGACCGGGCCCTCGGGCAGCCCAGACGACCGATTCCCCGGCGGGCACGCCAACACCGGTATGGCACACGGCATCGGCGGAGTGCTCGCGCTCCTGGCCCTCGCAACTCGGAACGGCTCCGTCACCGATGGGCACCACGCCGCACTGCGCACCACCCTGGCCTGGTTGGACCGCTGGAAGGAAAGGGCCAGCGGCGGACCGGTCTGGCCGTACTGGGTCACTCAGGGAGAGCTGCGCCGGGGGCGTCTCGGCTCGTTAGCCCTCAGGCGGCCGTCCTGGTGCTACGGCACCGCCGGCCTCGCCCGAGCCCAGCAACTTGCTGCGCTTGCGCTCGGCGATACCAGCCGCCAGATCGACGCGGAGAACGCACTCGTGGCCGCCCTCACCGACCCCGAGCAGCTGAAGGCCACGACGGACAACGGCCTCTGCCACGGGTTCGCCGGCCTCGCCCACGCTGCCGCGCGTACGGCCGACGACGCCCACCCCTCGACTGCGGGAGAACTCCGCGCCGCGATGCCGGCCCTGCTGGCTGCGGTCATTCCACCGGGCACCGACCCCGAACTCATGGCCACGGCGCTCATTCAGGACGAGGAAGGCGGCCCCGGCCTACTCGACGGGGCCGCCGGCATAGCCCTGGCCCTCCTGGCGCCCAGCACCGCCGCACCACCCCGGTCCGCCTGGGACACATGCCTCCTCATCGCCTGATACACCGACCGAAGGACCTCTATGCCTCCCGACCACTGGCAGCAGCACAACATCACCTTCGTCGAGCGCGAGAGGGCCCGGCGCACCATCGCCGAACGCCTCGGCCCCGCCCTGATCGAGGCCGAGACCGACGGGCAGCTCACCGGCTGGTGGTTCATGAACAAGCAGCCCTGGCCGCTGCGTTACCTCGCCGACGAGCCCTCACCAGCCATTGAGTCGCTCCTGAGTGATCTCATCGGCGACGGCGTGGCTGTGTCGTGTCTGCCCTGCATCTACGAGCCCGAGACCGACACGTTCGGCGGCCCGGAGGCCATGGACGCAGCCCACGAACTGTTCCACAGCGACTCCCTCCACCTGCTCACCTACCAGCAGAGCCCGATGCACTTGGGACGCCGGGAGACCGCCGTCCTGCTGGCGAGCGTCATGATGCGCGGTGCTGGACTCGACTGGTTCGAACAGGGCGACATATGGGCGAAGATCACGGCCCTTCGACCGGCCGCCAATCCACGACCACCCGAACGAGCCGCCGAACTGGCTCCGGCCATGCGGAAACTCATGACCGCCGATGCCCACAGCCTCTGCCGCCCGCGTGGCCCACTCCACGCGCACGAGGAATGGGTGACCGCCTTCGAACGGGCCGGAGCCACGCTCGCCGAACTCGCAGGCCGCGGCGCCCTCACCCGCGGCCTGCGAGCCGTCATCGCCCACCACGTGATCTTCCACGCCAACCGCGCCGGTCTCCTCCGGGACGACCAGAGCGCCCTGTCCCACATCGCACGAGAGGTAGTCATGGGAACGAGTGACCACACCGAGTTGCCCACCGAGGCAACGGCCGAGATCGATAGCGTCAGCGCGGTGAACACCGACACGATCGCCATCCCTACGGCGGACGCCGAGCGCCTCCGCAACGCCCTGGTCGACCAGCTTCGCGCGGACGGGCACGCCCGCACGACCGCCGTCGAGGCCGCGTTGCGGACCGTGCCCCGCCATGTGTTCGTGCCCGACGCGTCACTCGAAGACGCCTACGCCAACACACCGGTGCACATCAAGTACGACACCGACGGCACATCGATCTCCTGCGCCTCCCAGCCGGGCGTCGTCGCCCTCATGCTGGACCAACTCGACGCCCAGCCCGGCGAGCGCATCCTCGAACTCGGCGCCGGCACCGGCTACAACGCCGGCCTGCTCGCCCACCTGGTCGGCGAGAGCGGACACGTGACGACCCTCGACGTCGACGACGACCTCGTAGAGGGCGCCCGCGAGCACCTCGCCGCTGCCGGGATCACCAACGTCGAGGCCGTGACCCGCGACGGGGCACTCGGCTACGCCGAAGCAGCGCCGTACGACCGGATCATCGCCACCGTGGGCGCGCACGGCGTGCCGCACGCCTGGCTGCAGCAGCTCGCCCCCGACGGTCGGCTCCTCGTCCCCCAGCGACTGAAGGGCACGGTGTCCCGTTCCATCGCCTACGAGCAGCGTGATGGCCGGTGGGTGTCCCTCGGCAGCGAGATGAACACCTTCATGCCGCTTCGGCGGGGCATCGCCGACGACGACCGCCGCGTCATCCCGCTCAGTGGGGACGGCACTGTCCGGCTTCAGGCCCCCGCGGGGCAGCACATCGACACCGACGCCCTTGCCGGTGTGCTGGAGCAGCCCCGCACCGAGGAATGGACTGGCATGACGGTCCAGGCCATGGAGTCGCCGGAGTGGATGGAACTGTTCGTGGCCTGCTCCCTTCCCTCCGGCCTGATCCGGATGCTGTTCCCCCAGAGCGCCAAGGGCGGTGTGCTCACCGAGGATCCCTACCCCTCGTCGACCGCCGTCGTCGACAAGGGCGCCGTCACCTACCTGGCGCGGCGGCTGTCGGAGAAGAGGACCCCCGAGGGCGGAAAACTCTGGGAGTTCGGCGTCATCGGCCACGGTCCCGGCAGCGACGAACTGGCCGCGAAGGTCGCCGACGCCATCCGCACCTGGGACCGCGAATACCGCAGCCGCGAAGCCACGTTCGAGATGCAGCCCCTCGACGCCCCCAGCATCGAGCGGCGCCCCGGCCTCTTCGCTCTCGACACCCCGCTGAACCGCATCGTCGTCGACTGGCAGTGACGCCCCACGTGTGGCGGACGGTGCCCGCCGCGTACGGCCGGCGGGCACCGTCGCCTCACCAGTTCTCACTTATGCCTGGGGGACCCATGGACCCGCACGGACCCACAGCCCAACGCTTCCCGCTCGTTGCCCGATTCCGGCCCGCCTGCCTGCCTCTGCCCGAGCGTGTGCGCGCTCTCGTCGACCTGGCCGACACTGCGGTGAACAAGACCGACCAGGGGCTCGCATCAGCTGCCTACAACCAGGCCGCGCTCATAGCCTCCGATCTCGACCTTCCCCACCTCGCACGCCAGATGTGCCACCAGCACGCTGCTGCCTACCTCCACGCCTGCCCCCTGCCCGGCATGAGCGCAATCCGAGGGCTGGAACCCGTCGTCAACCTCGCCCGCCTCCAGATCCGCGCGGGCCGCGCTGATGAAGGCCGCCGGCGACTGCTCGACCTGCATGGGGCCGTCAAGGCGGGCGTAGACGCTCGGTTCGAGGGTGTCGAGGTACCCGCCGACCTCACCGCGACTGACGAGGACCGCCACGAGGTCCGTGCGTGGCTGTGGCGTGTGCTCCTCGCCGACGGCACGCGCACACTCACCACCAAGGGGCGCTGGGCCGAGGCCCTGACGCACATCGAAACTTACCGAGGCGTAGGCAAGCGGATGCTCGACGGACGCCAAGTCGCCATACTCGCCGCCCTCGTTGCGGGTGACACGGCACGGGCCGCCGTGCTCCTCGCCGACACGATGCCTGGCGATCCGTGGGAGCAAGCCGTTACGGCATGCCTGACCGTCCTGTGCCGCCGCGACGCCGGGCAGAGGGTCGACGGCCACCTGGCGGACCTGGCGGCCACCTATCTTGAGCGTCGGTCTGGACCTGGGATGACTGTCTTCGATGCCCGGCTCGGCCTTACCGTCCTCGACGCGATCGGTTCCGCCGATTCGCCCGCCGCGCACCGCATCGTCGAGGACCTCCACCGCAGGACGACGGAGGCCGAAGACGGCTACGCGGCCCGCGAGAACCTGGCTCACTCTCTGTTCACCGCGATCGCCACGGGCCGGCAAGTACAGGACTGCCGTGCACTGGTGCGTTCCTGCGCCCTCGGGGCAGGGACCATGCCGGACGAGTTGAAGGGCGAACTGACGGCGGCACTTCGCGCCAGCGACAGCGTGATCCGGGTAAGCCTTGCGTGCCCCTCAGATCTCGGGCGTGCAGCCCCTTTGGAGAGAGCCTGATGAACGCAGGGACCTGGGAGCTCGTCGAAGGGCTGGAGCTGCGTGCCCCCAGGTTGTCCACAAGGTCGTGATCAGCGCCGCCGTGCCTGTTGTGGCTGCGGAGCCGGGGCGGCTGCTGCCGTGTGGTCTGGGGCGGTGGGGCGCTGTGTGGTGCTTCGGGCCTGTGCTGCGTGGGCCCTGTGCTGCGCGGGCTCCTGCGCTGGGTGCCGGCCTTGCGTTGAGACGTTGTATGCGCCAGGTCAGGACTCGTGCGGGGCGGCGCGCGTCGTCCAGGGCGCGCGGGTCGGCGACCTGTTGGAGGAGCCGTTCCGGGTCGTGTCCGGCTGTTTCTGCCTCGGCGAGGGCGGCGGTGAGGGCTGCGAAAGCGGGGTCTTCGATGATCTGCTCCGCGTGCTCGGGCAGGATCTGGCGTAGGCGGCGGATGTTCCGGTCCACGGCCTGCTGGGGCGGCTGGCGCTGTGCAAGGGCGGCGAGCGGTGCGGCGGCTGCTTGGTCGTAGGTGGCCTGGAGGTGGAGCAGGGTCTGCTGGGCGGCGGTGACTTGTCGGTCGTGGTGGCGGAGCTGGTGCCAGCGGGCGGCGGCGATGACGAGCCTGCTCCCCGAAGCGGACCTGGCGATCGCCGAGGCCACAGCCAGGCTCGTACCGCGCGCCCGCGCCACTTCCGAAAACACCGCCCCCGAAGCGGAGGCCGAGCCCGACGACGCGGAGCATCCCGGCCCGGGGTCCGTGCCGGATGATGATGACCCGTTGGGAGAAATTCCGGAGATCAACTCTCCGTCCGCTCACGCACCGCTCACGCAAACGGCCCCGGACGAGGAGTCCGAGGCCGAGTAGAAGCCCTCCCTGGGGAAGAAACTCCAGGTCAGAGCGGTAATGCGTTGTGCCCCCGGCAGGATTCGAACCTGCGACACCCGCTTTAGGAGAGCGGTGCTCTATCCCCTGAGCTACGAAGGCAAGGCTGTGCGTCGCCGGGGTGGCGGCGTACGGCGTCAGTGTAGCGGGTGGGGGGTCTTCGGCTGGGGTGGGCGGTGGGGTGGGGCGGGGTTGACCTCAAGTTTGGTTGGGGTTTTACGGTCCTGGCATGCATCCCAACCCGCTCAAGATCGGTGTCGTCATCGGCAGCACGCGTGTCGGACGGTTCGCCGACACGGTCGCTGACTGGTTCATGTCCGAGGCCGGCCTGCGTGAGGACATGGACATCCATGTCATCGACCTGGCCGAGCCCGCTCTCGTCGATGAGCTCAAGCTGAGTTTCGACCGGTCCGGGGAGCGTTCCGGTGACGTTCCGGGGCTTGCCCAGCGGATCGGGGGCCTTGACGGGTTCGTCGTCGTCACGCCCGAGTACAACCACGGGTACCCGGCCTCCCTGAAGCTCGCCATCGACTACGTCTACAGCGAGTGGCGGGCCAAGCCGGTCGGGTTCGTCTCGTACGGCGGTATGGCCGGCGGGCAGCGGGCCGTGGAGCAACTGCGGCAGGTCTTCGCCGAGCTGCATGCCGTCACCCTGCGCGACACCGTGGGATTCCACATGGCCTGGGAGAAGTTCGACGAACAGGGGCGTCCCCGTGATGAGGACGGTGCCGCCAAGGCCGCCGGTGTGCTGCTCGACCAACTCGCCTGGTGGGGGCTGACCCTGCGGGAGGGACGGGCCGCCCGGCCCTACGACGGCTGACGTCAGCGAAGTCAGCAGCCGGCGGCACCTTTTCCTCAGTGCAGCGCCACCCGTACGAATCTTCCCGCCACCCCCAGCTCCGCCTCGATCCGCGCCGCCGTCGCTCTCAGCTCGGGCAGGATCTCGTCGACGCATTCCTCGGGCGTGCGGCGGGCCGCGTGCAGGGCCACGTTGGCCGCGGCGACCACCCTGCCGGTGCGGTCGTGGATCGGGACCGCGATCGAGCGCAGGCCCTCCTCCCACTCCTCGTCGAGGAGGGCGTAGCCCCGCCGTCGTACGTCGTCCAGGATCCGTCCCGGTAGGGAACCCGGCACGGAAGGTGTGTGGGACATCCCGTCCCGCTGCGCCAGCAGTACCTGGCCCAGTGACGTCGCCGGGGCCGGCAGGCGGGTGCCGACTGTGATGTCCACGCTCATCACGCGGTGCGCGGCTGCCCGGGCCGTGTAGTGGATCTCCTCGCCCGTCGGGGACAGGACCGCCAGTGACGCCGACTCGTGGAGCCGGGCGGCGAGGTCCGCCAGGTGAGGGTCGGCGATGCGGGGGAGGGAGGTACGGGAGAGGGGCGGGAAGCCGAGGGACAGGACGCGCGGGGTGAGCGCGAACGCCCGGTGCGGGACCGGGGTCACCAGGCCCAGGTACTCGTACGTGATCAGCGCCCGGCGTGCGGTCGCGCGTGCCAGGCCCGTAGCCTTCGCGACCTCCGTCAGGGTCAGCGCCGGCCTGCCCTCGCCGAACGCCGTCAGTACGGTCAGCCCGCGGGCCAGCGACTCGACGAACTCCCGGCCCAGCTCCTGCTTCGACGCCCCGGTCCAGGCCGCCAGTCCCGACGGGGCCACCATCTCCGGCTCACCCGGCCCGGGTGCCGCTCCGGCCTCCCGCAGCGCGCGTTCCATGTCGGTGACCGCCGCCCGTAGCCGGGGGAGCAGTGCGTCGCGCAGGTGGGTCGCGGTGTGCCGGCTCGTGTGGCTCACCACGCTCGCCACGCAGGCGATCCGGCCGGTACGGGGATCCCGTACGGGTACGGAGACGGCGACCAGCCCCGGTTCGATCAACTGGTCGTCCAGCGCCCAGCCGTCCTGCCGTGCCCGCGCGGCACGTTGCTCGAAGTCCCGGCCGGATGCGGGATGTTCGCGCGGCGGTACGGCCGGGAAGCCCCGGTCCTCCGGGTCCGCCGCCCGGCGTGAGCGCCACGCCTGCCACTCGTCGTCCGTCCACTCCGACGCGAACAGCGGGCCGGGGGCGGTGCGTTCGGCCGGGAGCAGGTCGCCGATGCGGAAGCTGAGGGACATGGCGCGGCGGCGGGTGGCCTGGTGGATGAAGCGGATGCCGTCGAGGTCGCCGACCGCCAGGGAGACCGACTCGTCGAGCTCGTCGGCGAGCGCGTCCGCGCGTGCGGCCAGCAGCGCGGGCAGGCGCAGGGCGGCCAGGTAGGCGTTGCCCAGTTCCATCAGGCGGGGGGCGAGGACCACGTCCCGGCCGTCGAGACGGACGTATCCCATGCGGGCGAGGGTGGAGGTGATCCGGTCCACCGTGGAACGGGCGAGACCGGTGGCGCGTTCCAGCCCGCTCGGGCTCGACCGCCCGCCGGCCTCGGTCAGCTGCCGCAGCACACCGACACCCCGGATCAACGGCGTGACCGCCTCGGGCGGCACGTCAGCCCTCTCGAGCGGCGGTGCGCCGATGCCCGCAGGTGCGCCGCCTGCCGGTGCGCCGCCCGCCGGAGTGCCGCGCCTCGGTGAGCCGGCCGCCCGTGTACTGGCTCCCCGGGCGCCGGTCGCGGGTTGGCCGGTCGCGGGTGCGCCGCTCGCCTCCGCGCCGCCCGCCTGCACATCACTCGCCCCCGCGCCGCTCACCCCCGCACCATCCGCCTCCGTCCCCGCCTCAGCCGCCGAACCGTCGGCGGAGGGTTCAGCCGGTCCCGCGGTGTCCCACGGCGGGGGCTCGTTCAAGGGTGTCTCAGCTGGCATCGGTTCTCCGGTACGGCGGTCGCGGCAGCCCTACCGTAATCCGGGAGCCGCCTCTCACCACGCCGTGCCCCGGCAACCGGCCGTTCCCGGAGCCGGAGCCGGAGCCGGAGCCGGAGCCGGAGCCGGAGCCGTTGCCGCTCCGCCGCCGCTCCTCACCCCGCCCCCCCGCCACCACCACCCGGTGGTTCCCGGAAGGGCCCGCCCCCCACCTCCTCACGGCCCCGCGATCCGCGGAAAAAGGCACTCCCCGCTCTCCCCGCTCTCCCGGCCCTCCCCTCCCTCACCCCCGCGTCACCACCACCCGGTAGTTCCCGGATAGATCGGCCCCCGCCACCGCGATGCGTATGTCTCTCCTCGTGTCCCGGAAGTCCTCGCCGGGGGCGAACGGGGCGTCGGAGAGTTCCGCGTGGACGTTCGGGGAGCGGGTGCACCCGCCGCTGTCGCGGTGGGAGTCGTACACCGTGACCGGGCCCTGGCCGGTGTCCACGTCCGCGTCGACCCGGTAGATCAGGACGCCCGGGCGGCACACGGTCTCGTCGTTGCCCCCGCGGGTGCGCAACTCGACGGCGTAGCCGGTCCGTCGGCCGACGGGGACGACGACCAGCTTCGAACCGCCCGCCCGGGCCAGCGGCGTCAGCGTGTGCTCCGTCGTCCCGGGCGTCGTCACGCAGTCCACCTGGCCCGCGTCCAGCCAGCCGAGCTTCCACTTGTGCCAGCCCAGCAGGTCGTTGTTGGCGCCCCAGTCCTCGCTCATGATGTCCCAGTGGCCGACCGCGCCGCCGCCCTCCTGGGTGTACAGGTCGGGCAGGCCGAAGACGTGGCCGTTCTCGTGCGGGAGGACGCGGTAGCCGGTCTTGTCGTAGGAGCCGGAGCCGTCGTCCTGGCGGGAGTAGACGAAGGAGGCGTTCGCGACGGGGACGCCGTCGGCGACCGGTGCCTCCGTGTTGCCGGCGAAGGTGACGGACAGGACCGTGTCCAGGGCCGACGGGCCGGCGTTCGGTGTCACCAGCACGTTCAGGAAGTCGTACGACCGGAAGTCCACCTGCGGATCGGCCGCGGCCACCATGTCCTGGACCAGCTGCCGGTACCCGGGGTCGAAGGGGGCGCCGCGTTCTATGCCGTAGGCGCTGAACGGCTTGGGCATCCGCAGCCAGCCGGGGACCGGGGTCTCGGGGCGGTAGTCGAGACGGCCGTAGGAACTGGTGCGGAACCACTCCCGGGTCTGCGGGAAGAACTCGCGGAAGCGGTCGAGGGCGCTGCCCTGGCCGGGGGCGTCGGAGAAGTCGACCATCAGGGTGAGGGCGCGGACGGTGCCGGTGGAGCGGGAGTAGCCGCCGGGGGTGGGGAGGCCCTCCGACATCTCGACGGCCGGGCCGCCGCTGATCATGCAGGGGCCGTGGGTGGCGGAGTGGGCGAGGGCGGTCGGACCCGCTCCGGCCGTCGCGGGGCCCGGGGGGAGGTGTCCGGTGCCGGCCGTGGTGCTGACCGCGAGGGTCAGCGCGGTCACCGACGCCAGGGCGGCCACGCGGCGCCGGCGTATCCGGCGGCGGAGGCGCGGTTCCGGGGAGGCGCCCGCCCCTTCCCGGGGTTCCCCAGACTGCGGCTGCATGGATGGCCCCTTCGGTCGGCCCCTTCGGTCAGCGGCAGCCGCCGGCTTGAAGGCTGCGCCCTTTCGATCACCCTGAGACGAGGGGTTCGCGGGCGCGCGCCGGGAGAGGCCGAACGTGGGTTTCCCCGAAGGGGGTATGTGACTCAGGTCACAGGAAATCGTCCGCTGGGCGGGAAATAACCGGGGACCACTTCCCCGTTTAGCCATGTGTCGGATCGAAACGGGGAGCCTTTCCCCGGATCGCGAACCGTCGCCTGATCCAACGCATCATCCAAGGCCTGATCCAAAGCCTGACCCAAGGCCGCCTCATCCATCGTCTGATCCAACGTCTCGCTCATCGCCACCACCAGCCTCAGGAGTACGCCGTGCAGACCGCGACCCCCGTGCAGCGCAAGGCGACCCGGCCGCGTGCCGACGCCCTGCGCAACCGGGAGCGGATCGTCACCGCCGCCCGGGAGATGTTGACCGAGTTCGGCCCCGACGTGCCGCTCGACGAGATCGCCCGACGGGCCGGCGTCGGCAACGCCACGCTGTACCGCAACTTCCCGGACCGGGACGCCCTGGTCCGTGAGGTCGTGTGTTCGGTCATGGACCGGACCGCGGAGGCGGCCGAGCAGGCGCTCGCGGAGAACGGCGACGCCTTCGCGGCGCTGGAGCGCTTCGTGCACGTCGCCGCCGACGAGCGGATCAGCGCGCTGTGCCCGATGGCCGTCAGCACCTTCGACCAGCACCACCCCGACCTGGTGGCGGCGCGGGAGCGGGTCGAGCAGCTCATCGGCGAGCTCATGGACCACGCCAAGGGGGCCGGACAGCTCCGCACCGACGTGGGTGTGGGCGACCTGATGGTCGCCGTGGCCCAGCTCAGCCGGCCCCCGGCGGGGACCGGGTGCGTCAGCGCCGACCGCTTCGTGCACCGTCATCTCCAGCTGTTCCTGGACGGACTGCGGGCCCCGGCCCGTTCTGTCCTGACGGGCACGGCCGTGACCATGGAGGACCTGCGGCTGACCTGACCGACCAGTTAGGCGCTCCACACGCCAGTCACCACACGCCAGTTGCCAAACGCCAATCGCCACACGCCGATCACCACACGCCAGTCACCGCCCGGCAATCACCGGAACCGGTCGCCCCACCGACCGGTTTCCACCGACCAGGCCCCCCACAGACTCCGGCCGTCACCGTTGACGAGTCGTTCCTTCGCCACACCCGTTGAGAAGACTTTTCCACCACTACGTCCCGTATTTACGTCCCGTATTTACGTCCCGTTTTTCCGTTACGAAGTCCCGGAGTGGGTACAGCCATGTCTGAAACAGCACATGCCAATCGCTGGAAGGCGCTGACGTTCATCGCGCTCGCCCAGCTGATGGTCGTCCTGGACGCGACCATCGTGAACATCGCGCTGCCGTCCGCCCAGCAGGACCTCGGCATATCCGACGGCAACCGCCAGTGGGTCATCACGGCCTACGCCCTGGCCTTCGGCGGTCTGCTGCTCTTCGGCGGCCGTATCGCCGACCTGTGGGGCCGCAAGCGCACCTTCGTCGCCGGGCTGATCGGCTTCGCCGGCGCGTCCGCCCTCGGTGGCGCGGCCACCAACGAGGCGATGATGCTCGGTGCCCGTGCCCTCCAGGGTGCGTTCGGCGCGCTGCTCGCGCCCGCCGCGCTCTCGCTGCTCGCCGTGATGTTCACGGAGCCCAAGGAGCGCGCCAAGGCGTTCGGCATCTACGGTGCGATCGCCGGTGGCGGCGGCGCCGTGGGCTTCATCCTCGGCGGTGTCCTCACCGAGTACCTCGACTGGCGCTGGACGTTCTTCGTGAACATCCCGTTCGCGGTCATCGCCGCCGCGGGCGCGTACTTCGTCATCCGTGAGCCCGAGGGCGGCCGCAACCGCTCGCCGCTCGACATCCCGGGTGTCGTCCTGTCCACGCTCGGTCTGGTCTCCCTCGTCTACGGCTTCACCCGCGCCGAGTCCGAGGGCTGGGGCGACTCGATGACGGTCGGCCTGTTCGTCGCCTCGGCCGTCCTGCTCGCCGCGTTCGTGTTCACCGAGTCCAAGGTCAAGGCCCCGCTGCTGCCGCTGCGCGTCCTCACCGAGCGCAACCGCGGAGGCGTCTACCTCTCCCTCGGTCTCGCGATCATCGCGATGTTCGGCCTGTTCCTCTTCCTGACCTACTACCTGCAGATCGTGAAGGGCTACACGCCGGTCAAGACCGGCCTCGCCTTCCTGCCGATGATCGGCGGCATGATGGTGGGCTCCACGCAGATCGGCACCCGCCTGATGACGCGGGTTCCCCCGCGCCTGCTGATGGCTCCGGGCTTCCTGGTCGCCGCGGCCGGCATGCTCTTCCTCACCCAGCTGGAGATCGGCTCCTCGTACGCCGGCGTGATCCTTCCGGGGATGGTGCTGCTCGGCCTCGGCATGGGTACGGCGTTCATGCCGGCCATGTCCCTGTCCACCCAGGGTGTCGAGCCGCGTGACTCCGGTGTCGCCTCCGCGATGGTCAACACCTCGCAGCAGGTGGGCGGCGCGATCGGTACCGCCCTGCTGAACACGATCGCCGCCTCGGCGACGACCTCGTACATCAAGGACAACATCGGCGGTGCCGGTTCCCAGGCCCAGCAGCAGCTGGTCCAGCTGGAGGGCCAGGTGCACGGGTACACCACCGCGATCTGGTTCGCCGTCGGCATCCTCGTGGCCGCCGCGGCGGTCGCCGCGACCTTCATCACCGCCGGCAAGCCGGGCTCCACCACGGTGACCGGCTCCGGCGGCAGTGTCGAGGACGAGCTGCCGGTGCCGGTGATCGCGCACTGACGGCGGCCGTCCGGCCGTATCCCTCCGGGCCTTCGGGCCTTCGAGTTCCTTCGGGCCATCGGTACGTACGGGGAGGGGACGCCCCGTACGTACCTCCCACAGGACCTGCCCTGGCTGCCCGGCCGCGCTCCGCGGTCAGCGCAGCCAGGGCAGGTCCGCACCCGCTTCGTTCGGCTGGAGTCCCTCGGCGACGATCTCCATGATCTCGCCGAGGGACTTCTGCTGTTCCGGGGTGAGCCGGTCGAACACCGCGTTGCGTACGGTGGCCACATGGCCCGGCGCGGCCTGCCGGAGCACTTCCCGGCCCTGCTCGGTGAGCACCGCGAACTGGCCCCGCTTGTCGGAGGGGCAGTCCTCGCGGCGCACCCAGCCGTTCTTCTCCAGACGGGCGACGGCGTGCGAGAGGCGGGAGCGGGTGATCTTCGCGTGCATGGCGAGTTCGGTCATGCGCAGCCGCCGCTGCGGCGACTCGGCGAGCTTGACGAGAAGGCCGTAGTAGATGTGCGGCAGGCCGGCGTCCCGTTGGAGCTGTCGGTCCAGGTGGTCCTCGAGGAGCATCGTGGCGTGCAGGTAGGAGCGCCACACACGCTGCTCCTCGTCGGTGAGCCAGCGAGGTTCCTCAGCGCGCGCGGATGCGGATGCCGTGTTCATGTATCCCACTGTACGAGAGTTCTCCTTGAATCTTAAACAAGTGCGGCGTACACTCAGTGGAGTCATAGCTTGAGGTTTCAAGCGTCTGTCCTTCCGGAGGGAGCCGCCCCATGTCCGCCGCCACCGAGGAGCGCATGCCGGCCCTCTACCTCAGTCACGGCGCCCCGCCGCTCGCGGACGACCCGGTCTGGCCCGGCGAACTCGCCGCGTGGTCGGCCGGCCTGCCACGCCCCAAGGCGATCCTCATGGTCTCCGCCCACTGGGAGGAGGCCCCGCTCGCCCTCGGCGCCATCGAGACGGTCCCCCTTGTCTATGACTTCTGGGGCTTCCCAGAGCACTACTACCAGGTGCGGTACGAGGCGCCCGGCGCCCCCGAACTCGCCGCGTCCGTACGGAAGCTGCTGCGGGCGCCCGGCATCCCGGTGCAGGACATCCCGGACCGCGGCCTCGACCACGGCGCGTACGTCCCGCTGGTCGAGATGTTCCCCGAGGCCGACATCCCGGTCCTGCAGATCTCCATGCCGACCCTCGACCCGGTGCGGCTCATGGAGATCGGCCGCAAGCTCGCGCCGCTGCGCGACGAGGGCGTGCTGATCGTCGGCTCCGGCTTCTTCACCCACAACCTGGCCGCGCTGCGGCACACCGGCCCGGGAGTGCCGGCCTGGTCCTCGGAGTTCGACGACTGGGGCCGCCGGGCCCTGGAGTCCCGCGACTGGGACGCCCTGCTGGACTTCCTCCACAAGGCCCCGGCCGGCCGCTACGCCCACCCGCGCACCGAGCACTTCGCCCCGCTGTTCGTGACCATGGGCGCGGCGGAGGCCGGCGGCGAGCTGGACGCCCAGAAGTCCGTGATCGACGGTTTCTGGCTGGGAATGGCGAAGCGGTCGGTGCAGTTCGGCTGAGGAGGGGGCCCGGGCACTCGCACGGCACGCGCGGCACTCGCGCGGCACGGCACGGCACTCGCGCGATCCGTGCCGTGAGTTCCCGCGGTCTCGGCCGGAGGTTCGCGGCAGCCCCTAGAGATCCTTCTCGTACCAGGCCACGTCCCAGTAGCGGCCGAACTTCCGGCCCACTTCCCGGTACGTGCCGACGTACCGGAATCCGAAGCGCTCGTGCAGTCGCGTGGACGCTTCGTTGGGCTGGGCGATGCCCGCGTAGGCGCGGTGCAGATCCTCGCCGGACAGGGCCGCGAAGAGGGCCTTGTAGAGGAGCGTGCCGACCCCCTGGCCGCCCGCGTCCGGGGCGAGGTAGACGGTGACCTCCACGGAGGTCGCGTACGCGGGCTTCGCGCGATAAGGGCTGGATGTGGCGTAGCCCAGAATCTCCTGTGTGTCCGCCCGCGTGGCAACCATCAGGCGGAACGGGCCGTCTTCAGGGTGAGAGAGCAGCCAGGGGCGGCGCTCCTCCGGAGTGAAGGCCACGGTGTCAAACGTGATGGACGTCTCACGCACGTAGTGGTTGTAGAGGTCGGTGAGAGCCTTGAGATCCCCCTCGACTCCCGGTCTGACCTGCACCTCTGTATATCCCGACAGCACCGTGCCTCCTCACGTGGCCGGACAGGGTACTGCATGATCAGAAAAATAGAGGGGTGCGTTGGGAATTCTGTCCGGATTCCAGTCGTTGTTTCCATCGGAAGCAGGGCACCCGAGGAGAGTGCCCAGCGTCTCAAGGACCACCCGCTGACCTCACCATCGCAAGGGAGCACGCATGGCAACCCGTGCCGTCGCCCGTCGTCAGTCCGCCACCGGCGGGACCGACGCGGCAAGCAGTGTTCGCACCCATGGCGGCGAGATCGCCGACCGCGACCTGGTCGGCATGTACCTCGACGAGATCGCGCGTACGCCTCTGCTCGACGCCGCCAAGGAAGTCGAGCTGTCCCAGATCATCGAGGCGGGTGTGTTCGCGCGACAGATCCTCGACGGATACGAGGAGTCCCCGGCGGACGCCTCCCGCGAGGAGCTCCAGGCCCTCGTCGACGAGAGCGAGCGCGCCAAGGACGTCTTCATCCGCTCCAACCTCCGGCTGGTCGTCGCCGTGGCCCGCCGCTACCCCCGCAGCGGCCTCCCGCTCCTCGACCTCATCCAGGAGGGCAACGCCGGGCTGGTGCGCGCGGTCGAGAAGTTCGACTACCGCAAGGGCTTCAAGTTCTCGACGTACGCGACCTGGTGGATCCGTCAGGCCATCACCCGCTCCATAGCGGACCAGTCGCGCACCATCCGGCTGCCCGTCCACCTGGTGGAGGAGCTGGGCCGGATCCGGCGCGTGCAGCGCGAGTTCAACCGCGAGCACGGCCGCGACCCGGAGCCCGCGGAGATCGCCGCCGAGCTCGACTCGAACCCGGCCCGCGTGACGGACGTCCTGGACTGGGCCCGCGACCCGGTCTCCCTCAACATGCCGGTGGACGACGCGGGCGAGACCCAGTTCGGCGACCTCCTGGAGGACGCGTCGGCGGTCTCCCCGGAGCAGTCCGTCCTGACCCTGCTGCGCAGCGAGGAGCTCGACGACCTCATCGGCCGCCTCGACCAGCGCACGGCGTCCATCATCAAGATGCGGTACGGCATCGAGGACGGCCGGGAGCGCACGCTCACCGAGGTCGGCAAGGAGCACGGCCTCACGCGCGAACGCATCCGCCAGATCGAGAAGCACGCCCTGCTGGAACTGAAGAAGCTGGCGCGGGACACGGGGTTCGACGCGGCGGCG
This sequence comes from Streptomyces sp. NPDC003011, assembly GCF_053591515.1. Lineage (NCBI taxonomy): Bacteria > Bacillati > Actinomycetota > Actinomycetes > Kitasatosporales > Streptomycetaceae > Streptomyces > Streptomyces sp. NPDC003011. Next base: position 21,739 of record NZ_JBSFTY010000001.1, on the reverse strand, counting down.
TGAGCCCGAGGTCTGGTGCGAGCCCGAAGTCCGGTGTGAGCCCAAGGCCCGGCGTGAGCCTGAGGCCCGGTGTGAGCCCGAACTCCGGTGTGAGGCGGGCCTGTCCGAGCCGGGTCCGTTCGAGCCGGGTCTGTTCGAGCGCCGGCCCGTTACCTCACAGCCGGGTCCGTTCGTGCCGGCAGTCCCCGCCGGCGTCGGCGCGTGGGCGAGCCGGTGCCGGGTGGCGCCGGTGCGGTGCGGGCCACGGCGCGGGCGGGTTCGTGCGCGCAGGGCGGCGTGCGACCGGTGCCGCCCCCGCGTCGGCCGCGTACGCCGGGTGGCGAAAGACAGCGCAAACATGGCGGTGTAACGCCGCTTCAATCGGCTGGACCCGGGAACAAAACTTCAGGGTCCATGAGTTCGAACCCCGGGCCGGGTTCCCACCGGCACCTTCGGTCCCGCTCAGCCCCCAGAGCCACGTCCCGTCGCACTCCCCCCGGCGCCGGGACTCTCCCCGAGCCGGGCTCCGGCGCCCTCCCCCCGGGGCGCCGGGGTCCGGCTCGCTTTCTGTCCCCGGCCCAGCCCCGTCATCCGTCCGGCCCCGTCATCCGCCCCGTTCCGCCATCCGCCCCGTTCCGTCCGGGCATGCCGGAGCGGCGGGACACCCCGTACCTGAACTCCGGGGTGGCCCGCCGGATGGCAGATTGTGCCACATGGGCATAGCCTGCCCAACGTGAGCAGCCCCACCCAGCCGTCTTCTCCGACGGCACCCCTCTCCCTCATGGAACGGCGCAAGGCCGAGACCCGGATGGAGATCGCCCGTGCGGCGGCCGGGCTCTTCGTGCGGCACGGCCTGCGGGCCACCCGCGCCGAGGACATCGCCCAGGCCGCGGGCGTCGCGCCCCGCACGTTCTACCGCTACTTCGCCACCAAGGAGGAGGCCGTCACCCCGCTCTACGCGGCGGGCGCCCACCTCTGGGCGGAGGCCGTCCGCAACGCCCCGCCCGGCCTGCCCGTCCCCCAGGTGCTGGAACACGCGGTCCGCCGCACCCTCGTCCCGGGCGCCGACGGCTCGGTGGCGTCCTGGGAATGGGTCCGCACCCTCATCCGCCTGACGGAGACGAGCCCCGCCCTGCGCAAGGTGTGGGCGGAGGTGTGCCACGCGGGGGAGCGGACGCTGGCGGAGCTGCTGACGGAACGCCGGCGGCTGACGCCGGATGACGACGGCGTCGGCGAGCGTTCCCAGGTGGCCGTGTCCCCCGACCTCCGGTTCGCGGCGGCGGTGGCGAGCGCCGCGGTCCGTACGGCGGTCGAGGCCTGGGTGGCGAGCGACGCCCCGGCCGACGGCCCCGAGGGCCCGGCGGAACTGGCGCTGCGGAATCTGGAGGCGGTGGGGGATTTCCCCTGGGAGCGGGTGTGGGGGCACTGGAGTGCCGGGAGCGACGGCAGTGCCGGGAACGATGGCAGTGCCGGGAGCGACGGCGCGGAGGGATGCGCTGAAGCGCGCTGACGCCCCACGGGCGGGTGGACGAACACGCTGACGCGCCGCTGGGCTGCGGGCCGGGTCGGGTCGGGTCGGGTCGGTAGAGGGTTCAGCCCCCTCACCACCGCGCGCCTCACCGTCACCGCCCTACAGCCCACTCTCCTCACCCCGCGCCTGACCCTCATCACCGTCATCACCGCGCGCCTCACCCTCACCGCCCCCGGCGCGAACCAGCCGCCCGCCCACGTCCCGTACACACCGCGCCAGTTCCGTGGGCTCCTGCACGGTGAAGTCGAATCCGAGCAGGGCCAGCCGCACCGCCAGCCACTCCATCGCGTCCCCCGCGGTCCCGCGCAACCGGCACCGTCCGCCGTCGATCGCCTCCGGAACCCCGAGCCACGCCGGCACCCGCGCGGCCACCGCCTCGGCCGCCGCGTCGAACGTCACGGTGAACGCGTACGTCTCCTGCCGCTGGTACATCGAACGCCGCAGGTACTCCGCCGCGCTGCCCGTCGGCAGCTCCCGCGCAGCGAACCGCGTGCCCGTGGCGAACGGGGAGCTCACCCGGTCGACGCGGAACGTGCGCCAGTCGCCGCGATCGAGGTCGTACGCGACGAGATACCACCGCCGCCCGGTCGACACCAGCCGGTACGGCTCGACCACCCGCCGCGACTCGGCGCCGTCCCTCGCCCGGTAGGCGAACCGCAACCGCTCCCGCCCGGCGACCGTGGAGGCCATCACGGTGAGTGTCTCGGGCGCGATGCTCGCCCCGTCCCCGCTGGTCAGCGGGGTCGTCGCGGCCTGGAGGGTGGCCACGCGGTGCCGCAGCCGGGACGGCAGCACCTGCTCCAGCTTGGCCAGCGCCCGCACGGACGCCTCGTCCACGCCCTCCAGCGCGTGTCCGGCGCCCGCCCGCAGCCCGACCGCGATCGCCACCGCCTCCTCGTCGTCGAGCACGAGCGGCGGCATCGCCTTCCCCGCGACCAGCCGGTACCCGCCGTCCGCCCCCATGCTGGCCTGCACCGGATATCCCAGCTCCCGCAGCCGGTCGATGTCCCGCCGGACCGTACGGCGGGACACCCCGAGTCGCTCGGAGAGCTCGCCGCCGGGCCATTCGCGGGGCGTCTGGAGGAGGGAGAGGAGCTGAAGGAGCCGTGCCGGAGTGTCCGTCGTCATGCGTCCGAGGATGCCGCAGAAGTAGGACACGATCTGGCCTAATGGGGTCCTAGGTTGGCGGACATGACCTCATCCACCACCACCGGGCCCACGGCACCGAGCGACCGGCGCCGCTGGTTCGCCCTCGCCATCGTGATGACCGCGGCCTTCATGGACCTTGTCGACGTCACGATCGTCAACATCGCCATCCCGTCGATCCGGCAGGACGTGGGTGCCTCCTTCAGCCACATCCAGTGGATAACGGCCGGCTACGCGCTCGCCTTCGCCGCCGGGCTGATCACCGGCGGACGGCTCGGTGACATCCACGGCCGCAAGCGGGTGTTCCTGGTCGGCATCGGCGGTTTCACCGTCGCCTCCGCGCTGTGCGGCCTCGCCGCGAACCCGGAGATGCTGGTCGCCTCCCGCATCCTCCAGGGCGGCATGGCGGCGCTGATGGTGCCGCAGGTCCTGTCGATCGTGCACGCCACCTTCCCGGCGCACGAGCGGGGCAAGGTGTTCGGGCTGTTCGGCGCGGTCGTCGGGCTGGGGGCCGTCTCCGGTCCGCTGCTCGGCGCGCTGCTGACCGAGTGGAACCTGTTCGGGCTCGAATGGCGGCCGATCTTCCTCATCAACCTTCCGGTCGGCATCGCGGGACTCGTCCTCGGCAGCCGCTTCATCACCGAGTCGAAGGCGCCGAAGGCCCTGAAGCTCGACCTCGTCGGGGTCACCCTGGTCGTCGTCGGCCTGCTGATGCTGCTCTACCCGCTCACCCGCGGCCGCGAGCTGGGCTGGCCGCTGTGGGGATACGGCTCGATGGCGGGCGCGTTCGGGGTGTTCGCGGCGCTGGTGGCGTACGAGCGGCGCAAGGCGGCGCGGGACGGCTCCCCGCTGATCGAGCTCTCCCTGTTCCGGGTCAAGAGCTTCGCCGCCGGTATCGCCGTGCAGACCGTCTTCGGGATCGGGCTCGGCATCTTCTTCCTGGTGTGGACGCTGTACATGCAGGACGGCCTGGGCTGGACCCCGCTGCGGGCCGGGCTGACCGGCGTCCCCTTCTCGATCGCGGTGTCGCTGGCGGCCGGTCTGTCGGTGCAGCAACTGGTCCCGCGCTTCGGCCGCAAGGTGCTCCAGGCGGGTGCGCTGCTGATGGCGGCGGGCGTCCTGCTCTACATCTGGGAGTCCGAGCGGTACGGCCTCGCCATCACGTCCTGGCAGATGGTTCCGCCGCTGGTCGTGATGGGCGTGGGGATGGGTCTGATCGTCGCCCCGCTGACCGACGCGGTGCTCTCGGAGGTGCCGCGCGAACACTCGGGTTCGGCGTCGGGGCTCATCAACACCGTGCAGCAGATGGGCAACGCGCTGGGACTCGGCCTGGTGTCGGTGGTCTTCTTCGGGAAGATCGGCGACGACCTGCTGCCGGCCCAGCTGGGTCCGGCCTTCGCGGACGCCTTCCAGCACGCGCTGGGCTGGGTGGCCGCCGTGATGGGCGCCATCTTCCTGCTGATGTTCGCCCTGCCGAAGCGGCCGGCCCAGCATGCGGAGGGGACGGGACCGGAGCTCGGGGCGGTGGCGGAGAAGGAGCCCGAGCTCGTGTCCTGAGCCGGCGGCCGCCGTACGGCGCGTCATGACCAGACAGGGCCCGGCACCGGAGGTGCCGGGCCTCCTTGCGTGCACTGAAGTGCGGCCTTCGTGCGTGCTCGGCCACGTACGGAAATCCGGCCTCCGTGCGTGCTCCGGCACATACGGAAGTCCGTTCATGCCCGAATCGCGTCTCAACCTGTTTACTTTCCGGACATCCGGGCGTAGCCTCCCTGGCGAAACCACAGGTTCGGGCACAGGTCGGAGGCGAACGGACATGTACGCACCGGAGCGGCAGCAGGAGATCCTCCGGCTGGCCCGGGACGGCGGCCGGGTGGACGTGGTGTCGCTGGCCGAGGAGTTCCAGGTCACCGCGGAGACCATCCGCCGGGACCTGAAGGCCCTCGACCGCGCCGGCCTCCTCCGCCGGGTGCACGGCGGGGCCATCCCGGCCGGCCGCCTCGACTTCGAGCCGGACCTCGCCGAGCGCGAGACGACGGCCGCCGACGAGAAGGACCGCATCGCCAAGGCGGCCCTCGCCGAGCTGCCCACCGAGGGCACGATGGTTCTCGACGCCGGGACGACGGTCGCCCGCGTGGCCGCCGCCATCCCGCTGGAGGCCTCGCTCACCGTCGTCACGCACTCCCTGCCGATCGCGGCCCGCCTCGCGGACCACCCCGGCATCCAGCTCCACCTCGTCGGAGGGCGCGTACGGCACCGTACGCGCGCCGCCGTGGACGCCTGGGCCCTGCGCGCGTACGGCGAGATCCGGGCCGATGTCGCCTTCGTGGCGGCCAACGGCTTCTCCGCCGGCCATGGCCTGACCACCCCCGACCTCGCCGAGGCCGCGGTGAAGCGGGCGGCGATGACCGCGGCCCGCCGCGTGGTGCTGCTCGCCGACTCCTCCAAGCACGGCCAGCAGCAGTTCGCCCGCTTCGGCGCCCTGAGCGACGTGGACCTGCTGATCACCGACAGCGGGCTGAGCCCCGAAGACGCCACCGCGATCGAGCGCGGCGGCACGGAAGTAGTGCGCGCATGATCCTCACCGTCACCCCGAACCCGTCCCTGGACCGCACCTACGAGGTCCCCTCGCTGGAGCGTGGCGAGGTCATCCGCGCCACCGGCGAGCGCATGGACCCCGGCGGCAAGGGCGTGAACGTCTCGCGCGCCGTCTCGGCCGCCGGACAGCGCACGGTCGCGGTGCTGCCCCTGGGCGGTGCGCCGGGCGCACTCGTCGCCGACCTGCTGAAGGCGCAGGGCATCGAGGTCGCGCCGGTCCCGGTCGCCGGAGCCACCCGCTCGAACATCGCGCTCGCGGAGTCCGACGGCGTCCTCACGAAGATCAACGCACCGGGTCCGGAGCTGTCGGCGCAGGAGCAGGAGCTGCTCCTGGAGACGGTGCGCACGCAGTCGCGCGACGCGGACTGGATCGCCTGCTGCGGCAGCCTGCCGCGCGGCCTCGCGCCGGAGTGGTACGCCGAGCTCGTCGCGCGGGCGCACGCCGTGGGCGCGCGCATCGCACTGGACACCTCCGGGCCCGCTCTGCTCGCCGCGCTGCGCGAGCGGCCCGACGTGGTGAAGCCGAACGCCGAGGAACTCGCCGAGGCCGTCGGACGCCCGCTGGCCACAGTGGGCGACGCGGTGAAGGCGGCCGAGGAGCTGCGCGCGATGGGCGCCCGCGCCGTGCTCGCCAGCCTGGGCGCCGACGGGCAGCTGCTCGTGGACGACGCGGGCGCCTGGTTCGCCGGCGCGCGCGTGGCCGCCGTACGCAGCAATGTGGGTGCCGGCGACTCCTCGCTGGCCGGTTTCCTGATCGCCGGCGGGAGCGGGCCGACGGCCCTCGCCTCGGCGGTCGCGCACGGCGCGGCGGCCGTACAGCTGCCCGGCAGCGTGATGCCCACGCCGGGCGACCTGGACCCGGCGGCGGTGACCGTCACGGCCGAGGTGCCGGTGGACCGCGTACTGAAGGAGCCGGTCTCATGAACGTCCTCACCACCACCTCCACGGCTACGACCCCTCGGCCGGCCCTCGCGCGGCGGTACTCCCCGTTACTCGCCGCGGCACACGGGAGGCAGGGCCGCGCGAGCCGCCCGGCCATCCCCGGGAGGCGGGCCGTCCCCGGCCCCCTCTCGCCCCTGAGCCCCACCACCCCCCACAGCACCCCTGTCCTCACCCCCGCCCACCCCACGCCCCGGGCGATACGCGTGCGAAGGAGCCCGCGATGAGCGAGATGATCACCGCGGATCTGGTCGATCTCGACCTGTCCGCCCAGACCAAGGAAGCGGCGGCACGTGCCCTCGCCGAGCGCATGGTGGCCCTGGGCCGGGTGACCGACCTGGAGGGCTTCCTCGCCGACGTGGCGGCCCGCGAGGCGCAGATGCCGACCGGCCTCGACGGCGGCATCGGCATCCCGCACTGCCGCAGCGCGCACGTCACCGAGCCGACGCTGGCCTTCGGGCGCAGCGCCGCCGGGATCGACTTCGGCGCGGCGGACGGCCCCGCCGACCTGGTCTTCCTGATCGCCGCGCCGGCCGGCGCGGACGACGCCCACCTGACGATCCTGTCCTCGCTGGCCCGCCAGCTGATGAACGCCGAGTTCACCGACGCGCTGCGGTCGGCGGGCGACGCGGCCACCGCGGCGGCGCTGATCCGCGGGGACCAGGCGCCGGCGACGGACAGTGCCTCGGAAGACTCCGCTGTGGCGTCGGCGGCGGCCTCCGCCGACGCCACAGCGGGTGACAGTGCCCCGGCCGCCCCGGCCGCCCCGGCCGCCCCGGCAGCTCCGGCAGCCCCGGCCCCGGCCGCCTCCGCTCAGCGGGAGCGTCCTTTCCGTATCGTCGCTGTCACCTCCTGTCCCACCGGTATCGCCCACACCTACATGGCGGCCGAGTCGCTGGAGAAGGCGGGCCGCGAGGCGGGCGTCGAACTCGTCGTCGAGACGCAGGGCTCGGCCGGGTTCACCCGGCTCGACCCGGCCGTGATCGCGGCGGCGGACGGCGTGATCTTCGCGCACGACGTGCCCGTACGGGACAAGGACCGCTTCGCCGGGAAGCCGACGGTCGACGTCGGCGTGAAGGCCGGCATCAACAAGCCCGCCGAACTGATCGCCGGCGTGCGCGGCAAGGCCGAGCGCGGCGAGGTCACCGCGGGCGCCAGGGACGGTACGCCGGTCGAGCGGGCCGGTGAGTCCGGCGACAACTACGGCACCAAGCTCCGCAAGTGGCTGATGACCGGCGTGAGCTACATGGTCCCGTTCGTCGCCGCGGGCGGTCTGCTGATCGCCCTCGGCTTCGCGATCGGCGGCTGGGAGATCAACAAGGCGCCCTCGGTCATGGAGCACTTCTCCTGGACCCAGATCGACAGCTGGGGCGCCCTGCTGTTCCAGATCGGCGGGGTCGCCTTCGGCTTCCTCATCCCGGTCCTCGCCGGATACATCGCGTACGGCATGGCGGACCGTCCCGGTCTCGTCCCCGGCTTCGTCGGCGGAATGATCGCCTCCCAGATCGCCGCCGGCTTCCTGGGCGGCCTGGTCGCCGGTCTGCTGGCGGGCGCGGTCGTCCTCGCGATCCAGCGCGTCAGGATCCCGCCGGTGCTGCGCGGCATCATGCCGGTGGTCGTGATCCCGCTGATCTCCTCGCTGGTCGTCGGCTTCCTGATGTTCGTCGTGATCGGCAAGCCGATCGCCGAGGCGCAGAAGGGCATGACGGACTGGCTCTCCGGCCTCTCCGGCACCAACGCCATCCTGCTGGGCGTCCTGCTCGGCCTGATGATGTGCTTCGACCTCGGCGGACCGGTCAACAAGGTCGCGTACGCCTTCGCCACCGCCGGCATCGCCGTCCAGGACCCCAGCGACTCCGCGATGAAGGTCATGGCCGCCGTGATGGCCGCGGGCATGGTCCCGCCGCTGGCCATAGCGCTGGCGACCACCCTGCGCAAGAAGCTCTTCACACCGACCGAGCGCGAGAACGGCAAGGCCGCCTGGGTCCTGGGCGCCTCCTTCATCTCCGAGGGCGCCATCCCGTTCGCCGCGGCCGACCCGCTGCGCGTCATCCCGGCCTCGATGGCGGGCGGCGCGGTCACCGGCGCCCTGTCGATGGCCTTCGGCGCCACGCTGCGCGCCCCGCACGGCGGCATCTTCGTGGTCCCGCTGATCGGCAGCCCGCTCCTCTACCTGGTCGCCATCGCGGCGGGCGTGTGCGTCACGACGGCGCTGGTCGTCGTCCTGAAGAGCATGCGCAAGCCGGCGCCGGGGGCCGTGACCGCCGAGACGGCGGAGGAGTCGGCCGCGGCCTCGACGGAACGGAAGCAGCCCGTCGCGGCCTGAGCGGCACGACGACCGCCAAGGGGACAGGAACCGGGCGTGTTCCTGTCCCCTTGGGCTGGGCAGGAACGGAACAAGGCGTGTTCCTGTCCCTTTGGGCTGCTGTGCGCCGTTCACAGCATCTGCGAGATACGTCACGGTCCGGGACCACAGTCCCGGACCGTGGTGTCTACTGGACCGCATGCCTGAGCACGTCTCCGTCTACCAGTTGCTTGGTATGACCTTCCTCGTCCTGGTGACCGTCGCCTGGGGGATCGGTCTGGCCCTCATGCTGCGCCGCGGGCGCGTCGAGACCGCCCGGTGGCGTGCGCGGACCCTGCCCGCGCTGCCGCACCAGCGGCAGACGGGCCCTCAGCGCGAGTCCGTCGAGCTGAGCCCGGCGGAAGAGGACGAGTTCGCGGGACTGGTACGGCGCCTCAGCGCCGGCCGCTGACCCGCTCCACGCGAGCCACGCGCCCCGCTCAGGAGACCCGCGCCGCGCGCCGCTCCATCGCGTCCCTGGCCGCGTCCTCGCTCGTGTACACCTCGCACATGTGCCGTCCGTCCGGCGTCGCCGTGTGCTCGACCTCCCAGAGGGAGACCTCCTCGCCGTCGCGCAGCAGGAACGCGTGCTCGTAGAGCGAGAAGCACAGCCTCGCCCGGCCGGCGCGGCACGGCCGGCCGAAGGCCTGGGTGATCTGATGGGCGAACGCCGTGGCCAGCAGCGCGGCCGTCTCCGTGCCCGGCCGGTCCGGGTTCTCCGCCCGGCGCAGCAGCCGGCGCGCGTGATCCGCCGAGTCGTCCGGCACGTACGCGTGCCGGGGCACGGGGACCGGGACCGGCGACAACTGCGCCGTCACCGGCAGCTCGAAGTCCGGTGCCTCCGGCGGCAGCGGCAGCCGCGCGGTGGCGGTCCGCAGTTCCTCCTCGTCGACGTACACCTCGTGCTGCGGGTCGCTGCCCGGAGCGGTGTTGTGGACGAGCTCCCACAGCGTGAGCGCCGAACCGTCGACGAGCAGCCAGGTGTGCCGGTACGTCTCGCGGTGCAGCCCCGCGCTGTGGTGCGCGGAGTGCAGCGAACTGTCGTACGCCAGCGCGCAGTCCAGTCGCTGTATCGTCTCGTCGGGCAGCTCGAAGGAGTTCAGGGCACGGCCGAGGAGCCGCGCGAGATGCTCCTCCGGAGACTCCGGCGACTCGGGTGGTTCGTACGCTGCCGTCTCGTACGGAACGCTCAAGGTTTCTCCCGGCGTTGCTGCATGTCACCTTGTGGGTGCATACCGTAGCCCCTCGATCGGACATCATGTCCGGGAACCGAGAAAACGTACGCCCGGAAAACGCGCGGACCGCGAGAGAAGTTCCCACGCGGCCCGATGATCCGTCAAAAACCGCCGGTCAGAGGCCCCTTGCCCGGTCGGCGCCCCCGCTCAGCCGGCGCTCCCCGCGACCCACTCGTTCCATGACATGTTCCAGCCGTTGAGCCCGTTGTCGGGCGCCACCGCTTTGTCCGGGGAGTTCTTGACGGTCACCACGTCCCCGATCAGGGAGCTGTCGTAGAACCACTTGGCGGACGTGTCCCCCTTCCCGCCCCGCACGTCCGCGAGGCCGACGCAGCCGTGGCTGGTGCCCTCGCGGCCGAAGGGCGGGCTGCTCTTGCTGTACCAGTAGTTGCCGTGCAGGAAGGTCCCCGAGGTGGTCAGCCGCATCGCGTGCGGCACGTCCGGGATGTCGTACTCGCCGCCCAGGTCGACCGTCTGGCTGTTCATACGCGTCCGCGTGAACTTCTCGGAGATCACCATCTGCCCGTTGTACGTGGGGTACTTCGCGTCGCCCGCCGAGATCGGCACCTTCTTGACGGTCTTGCCGTCCCGCACGACCGTCATGGTCTGCGTGTTCACGTCGACCGTGGACACCTGCGAGCGCCCGACCGTGAAGGTGACGGTCTTCTTCTGCACCCCGCGGACACCGTTCGCGCCCTCGACCCCGTCCAGGTCGATCTTCATCGTGACCTTGGACCCGGTCTTCCAGTACTCCTCGGGCCGGAAGTCGAGCCGCTGCGCGCCGAACCAGTGCCCGACCACCTTCTGTCCGCTGCTCGACGTCACCGTGATGTGCGACTGCACGGCCTTCTTGGCGCTGATGGCCTTGTCGAAGCTGAAGGACACCGGCATCCCGACGCCGACCGTGGTGCCCCCGTCCGGCGTGTACGTCCCGACGAAGCTGTTCGCCGGACTGACGGTGGTGAAGACCGAGTCGGCGGCGGTGGTCCTGCCGTCCGTGTCCTTCGCGGTCGCCGATATCTCGTACTTCGTCCCGCGCTCCAGCTGCTCCTTCGGCTTCCAGGCGCCGCCGTTCGCGGATACCGCCCCCGGTACGGCCTCCCCCGTCCCGGCGACCGTCATCCTCACGTCGGTCAGCCGGCCGTCCGTGACCTTCACGCCGGTCGCGTTGATCGACGCGCCGGTCGAGCCGTCCTTCGCCGAGATGAGGATCTTGGCGGCGGAGGTCTTCGGGGAGTCCGCGCCACCCTTTCCGTCCTTCTCGGCGTCGGTGCTCCCACCGCAGGCGGTCAGGGTCAGGGCGCCGACCATCAGGACGGCACCGGCCCCCAACGCGCGCCGCTTTGCTGTGTCCGGCGTTGTCACGAGCTGCTCCAGGTTTTTGTCGTGTGGGTGATCCGCTCCGGCTGTGCAGAAAGATCCGTGAGGAAGAGATCCGTCAGGAAGAGATCCGTCAGGAAACGAATCCGTCAGGAAAGAAGGGATCGCGGACGGACCGGGTTCCCAAAGCCCCGGGTGAAGGCCATCACGTGACAGAACCGGGACAATCGCTCGCTCAGCCCGTCGGCCGGCGCATCCCTCACCCGGCCCCGTACAACTCCCCGTACGACGGCCACACTCCGCCCGGACCGGCCGTCGGCTCGGCGGCGCGCACGGCGCGGACGATCGCGCGGGTCACGGTGTCCGCGCCCGCCGCGAGGATCTCGTTGAGCGCGAGGGGGTCGTCGGCGCCGAGCGGATGTGCGCCGGTCGCCAGCGCGAACACCGTGTCGCCGTCGTGCAGCAGATGCACCGGGCGCACCGCCCGCGCGATGCCGTCGTGCGCCGTGCCGGCCAGTTTCTGGGCCTGTGCCTTCGACAGGACCGCGTCGGTGGCGACCACCGCCAGCGTCGTGTTGAGCGGGGGAGGCGCGTTGTCCGCCGCGACCTGGGCCAGGCGCCGGAGCGCCTCCTCGTGGACAGGCGCCTGCGGGTACTCCACCCGCCCCTGGAACAACTCCCCGTACAGCACACCCGTTTCCGGATCCGTCACCGAGCCCGCGGCGTTGGCCACCACCAGCGCGGCCACCGTGATTCCCGAGCCGAGGACGGTACTCGCGCTGCCGACACCGCCCTTGAGCGGCCCGACCGTGGCTCCCGTGCCGGCCCCCACGCACCCCTGCGGCACAGGTGCGCCGGCTCGGCTCGCCGCGGCCGCCTCCACCGCGGCGCGTCCGGTGGCCGCGTCCGGTCTGGCCCGGAAGTCGCCGCCCCGCCCCAGATCGAACACGCAGGCCGCGGGCACCACCGGTACGACGTGCGCCGGGTCCGCCCCGACCCGCACCCCCCGCCCCCGCTCCTCCAGCCAGGCCATCACCCCGGACGCCGCGTCGAGCCCGTACGCGCTGCCGCCGGTCAGCACGATCGCGTCGACCTTCTGCACGAGGTTGCGCGGATCGAGGGCATCGGTCTCCTTGGTGCCGGGCCCGCCGCCGCGCACGTCCACGGCGGCGACGGCCCCGCCCTCGGGCGCGAGCACGACCGTCGTCCCGGTGAGCCACCCCTCGCCGGTACACGTGGCGTGCCCCACCCGCACTCCGGTGATGTCCGTCAATGCGTCAACTGTCATGAGGTCCAGTCTCGTCCAGCCACCGTGGGCCGCAGTGCTCCGACGCCCACCGGCGGCTGCGACGCTCCCGCGCCCACCGGCGTTGTCCGGCGGCCCGTGCCCCCCGCCACCGCCACCGCCACCACCCCCGCCTCCACCATGCGCGCACTGAGCAGCGGAGGCTCCTGTGAACGGCTCCACCAGCGGTGGTGACGCCCCCGGGCCGTACCCTGGACGCATGAGCACCGCCCCCGAGCCCGAGCCCGAGCCGCGTGAGCCGAAGGCCGCGCTGGTCTTCGACGATCCGCTGGACCAGCAGTCCGTCGACGACACCGACCGTGGGTGGGGCGAGCGGCCCGGCGCCGACAGCGCGGCCGACCTGAGGCGCTTCCTCGACGAGAAGCCGCCCCACCACATCTGAGCCCGCCGGGCCAGGCGGACCGCCGCCGCTACCGCTCGGTGTGGCCCGGGCCGCGCTGCCGCTGCTGTGCGACCAGCGCGTCGCGGATCTCCTTCAGCACCTCCAGCTCGGTCACCTCCATGACCTCCTGCGTGCCCTCCTTCGCCTTCCTGCGGGCCTCCATGCGGGCCAGGTACTTCGACATCGGCAGGACCATCAGGAAGTACACGACGGCCGCGGTGATCACGAAGGTGAGGGTGGCGCCGAGGACGGTGCCCCACATGATCGGGATGCCGCTCGTCACCGTGCCGTCCGCCGCGACCTTGCACGGGGACTCGAGACACGAGCTGTAACTGTCGAGACTCTTGGTGCCGATCGCCCCGACCAGGGGGTTGATGATCCCCTTCACCACCGAGTTGACGATGTTGGTGAAGGCGGCCCCGATGACCACCGCCACCGCCAGATCGACGACGTTCCCGCGCATCAGGAAGGCCTTGAAACCCTGCCAGACGCTCGGCTTCTTCTCGCTCAACTCGGGGACTCTCCTCATACACGCGGGTTGGGGAACGAACAGCTCCGCAACCTACGTCAGGACAAGGCGCCCGTGTCCCAGGGGGTAGCTCCGACGAGGGACGTGACGACAGCATGCGCGGGCCGGCGGTCGCATGGATCAGCACAGCGTCACCGCCAGCCGTGCCGTCGTGCTCGCGCCGGCCAGCCGAGCCGCGGTGGAGCGGGGCACCGACAGCACGACCAGCGCCCCGTCCTCGGCCGTGCCGTCCAGCGCCTCGGGCACCTTCGCCACCCGCGCCCCGCGCGCGACCACATGGGCGTCGCCGCCGGTGGCCGTCTGCTCGGCGGCGATGACGTCCACCCGGTCACCGGGCCGCAGCAACCGGACCGTGGCCCCGTCGGCGATCCGCACCGGTGCCGTCACCAGCCGGACGGCGCGGTGCTCCCGTACCGGATCCGCCACGGGGTGGCCGCGGGGCTGCTCCGGGTCCCGGGGCCCCGCCGCCACGAGCGCGGCCGCCGTGATCGCCAGACCGGCCGCCACGGCCCGCCTGCGGTGCCGTACCAGCCGTTGCAGATGACGGCGCCCGCCGCGTACCCGCACGGGGGCGAAGTGCGGTACCTCGCACGTCGGGGGAGCGTCCGTACCGGGCGGGAGGGGAGGAAGGGAGGGGAAGGCAGGAACGGAGGGGAAGGGAGGAGGAGCGAAGGGCACGGGGACCACCACCTGCGACGAGGGATCGGCTTGCCCTGCCACGATGCGGCTTCGCGCCGATTCCCGCCGGGGCCGGTGGGTTACTGGCGGGTTGTGGACAACTCGCTCACCCGAACGGGGCGTTCCGCCCTCCCCGGGATGCCGTGGCCCCGCTACGGCAGCGGGAATCCGGGATCCATTCCGCCCAGCGCGTGCGTGCACAGGCAGTCCCGCTCCCCGGCCGCCGGCAGCGCGGCCACCGCGTCGAACAGCACGCCCCGAAGCCGGTCCACGTTCGCGGCGAACACCCGCAGCACCTCGTCGTGGGAGACGCCCTCGCCTGTCTCGGCGCCCGCGTCGAGATCGGTGACCAGGGTCATCGAGGTGTAGCAGAGCTCCAGTTCACGGGCGAGCGACGCCTCGGGGTGGCCGGTCATGCCCACCACCGACCAGCCCTGCGCCTGGTGCCACGACGATTCGGCACGGGTCGAGAAACGCGGCCCCTCGATCACGACCAGCGTGCCGCCGTCCACCGGCTCCCAGTCCCGCCCACGGGCCGCCTTCAGTGCCGCCGCCCGCCCGGCCGGGCAGTACGGGTCGGCCAGGGACACGTGCACGACGTTCGGCACCGTGCCGTCCGGCAGCGGCAGCCCGTCGAAGTAGGTGCCCGCCCGGGACTTCGTACGGTCCACCAGCTGGTCCGGCACCAGCAGTGTGCCCGGACCGTAGTCGGCGCGCAGGCCGCCCACCGCGCACGGGCCGAGGACCTGGCGCACACCGACGGACCGCAGCGCCCACAGGTTGGCCCGGTAGTTGATGCGGTGCGGTGGCAGATGGTGGCCGCGTCCGTGCCGGGGCAGAAAGGCCACCCGCCGGCCGGCGACCTCACCGAGGAAGAGGGAGTCGCTGGGCGGTCCGTAGGGGGTGTCCACCTGGAGCTCGGTCACGTCGTCGAGGAACGAGTAGAAGCCGGAGCCGCCGATCACGCCGATCTCCGCGTTCGCTTTGGTCGCCATGGTCCGCACCCTAGCCGTCTGCGCGAACGCCGAGGACCCCGCCGTCGGATGACGACAGGGTCCGGCAGGACCTGGGAGCTACGCGGCGGAGCTGCTGCTGGACGGGGTGCCGCTGCTCGACGACTTCGAGTCCGAAGAGGCCTTCGAGTCCGAGGAGGACGACTTCGACTCCGAGGACGCGGCGGACGCCGGCGCGGCCGACTTCGAGGACGACGCCGGCGAGCTGCTCGACGAGGAGCTGCGGCTGTCGTTGCGGTAGAAGCCGGATCCCTTGAAGACGATGCCGACCGCGGAGAACACCTTCTTGAGGCGGCCCTGGCAGTCGGGGCACTCGGTCAGGGCGTCGTCGGTGAACTTCTGCACCGCCTCGAGGCCCTCGCCGCACTCGGTGCACTGGTACTGGTAGGTGGGCACTGTCTTCCTCCTGGCACTCTCACTCAATGAGTGCTAACGATGGTCCATAGTGACGTATTCCTGAGGATCAGTCCACTGCCACCGGCACGCGGTGACCCACGCCACGTGCGACGGTCCGGCCGCGGGGCCGTGCCGCGAGCCGTGAACGCAGGGCCAGCAGGGTCGCCAGGGCGAGCAGGGTGCCGCCCGCCGGCACCAGGAATCCGGCGCCGTCCCAGAAGCGGTCCTCCAGCTGTCCGGCGATCGTGACGGCCGCCGCCTGGCCGAGCGCGACCGCGCCGGTCAGCCAGGTGAACGCCTCGGTGCGGGCGCCGGCCGGAACCAGGTCCTCGACCAGGGTGTAGCCGCTGATCAGGGCGGGCGCGATGCACATGCCGACGAGCAGGCCGAGGCCGGCCAGCACGAGCACCGAGTGGGCGGCCCACAGCCCGGACGCGGTGAGCGCGAGGGCGGCGTACCCGACGAGCAGGCGCCGCTGCGGGGCCACCTTCCAGGCGACGGCCCCGCAGACCAGGCCGGAGAGCATGTTGCCGGCGGCGAAGGTGCCGTACAGGACGCCGTTCAGACCGGGTTCGCCGATCGACTCGGTGAACGCGGCCAGCGAGACCTGCATGCCGCCGAAGACGGCACCGATGCCGAGGAAGGCCACGATCAGGACCCGCACTCCGGGGACGCGCAGAGCCGAGGCGCGCTCCCCGCGCGCGTGCCCGCCGCCGGCGACAGCGGGCTGGGTGCTCTTCTGCGCGGCGAACAGCAGCCCGCCCAGCAGCGTCAGCGAGGCCTCCGTCACCAGTCCCGCGGCCGGGTCCACCGCCGTGCACAGCGCGGTGGCCAGCAGTGGGCCGAGGACGAAGGTGAGCTCGTCCGTGACCGACTCGAAGGCCGCCGCGGTGGGCATCAGGGGCGAGCCCTTGAGCTTCTCGGCCCAGCGGGCGCGCACCATGGGCCCGATCTGAGGTGTCGAGGCGCCCGCCGGCACGGCTGCTGCGAGCAGCGCCCACAGGGGAGCGTGGCTCAGCGCGAGGGCCGTCAGGGTCAGGACCGACAGCGTGTGCACGATGACGCCCGGGACCAGCACGGTGCGCTGTCCGTAGCGGTCGGCGAGGCGGCCGCTGTAGGGCGCGAACACCGCCATGGAGACACCGGTGACGGCCGCGGCGGCGCCCGCCGCGCCGTACGAGCCGGTGGTATGCCGCACGAGCAGCACGATGGAGACGGTGAGCATCGCGAACGGCTGGCGTGCCGCGAAGCCGGGGAGCAGGAACGTCCAGGCGCCGCGGGTGCGCAGCAGCTGCCCGTATCCGGGGCGGGAGGTGACCGTGGATGCCACGGCCCGTGCCTTTCTGCCGCCTGGTGACGCGGCTCCCCGAAGGGGCCGGCGCCGAGAGCTGTCCTCTTGCGCGGACTGCGGTAGATGCCGGTGCGTGCTGCGAAGAGCGTCTCGGCCGCCATACGGTCGCGCCAGCTCTGCGTCAGGCAGAGTTGGTTCGATCAGGGTGCGCCTTCATCGTACAGGGGTCGGTACGCGGTGGGCCTGTGAAAACGAGCACCACGGGTGCGTGCGCCTGTGAATGCCGTGAAGGGTGAAGCGTAGGAACGAGCCCTCAGTGGGCTGTGTGGTCATGGTCGGTGCCCAGCCATCCGGCGAGCTTGCCGCCGTGGCCCACCGCGCGCAGCCGTCGTTCCGCCGCGTCCCGGACGGGGTCGGTGGCGACCACGAGCAGTTCGTCGCCGCGCCGCAGCACCGTCGTCGGCAGCGGAACGAACGATTTCCCCTCGCGCACCACGAGGGTGACCGCGGCCCCGGCCGGCAGCCGCAGTTCGTTGATCTCGACGCCGTGCATCTTCGACCCCTTGGGGATGACGACGGACAAAAGGTGCCCGCGCAGCCGTTCCAGGGGCGCCGACTCGATCCCGAGGTCGGCGGCGGCCTCCGCGTCCTCGCCCAGGCGCAGTTTCCGGGCCAGCCAGGGCAGGGTCGGCCCCTGGACCAGGGTGTAGACGACGACCAGGACGAAGACGATGTTGAAGATGCGGCGGCTGGCCTCGACGCCCTCCACCATCGGGATGGTCGCCAGGATGATGGGGACGGCGCCGCGCAGCCCGGCCCAGGACATGAGCGTCTGCTCCTGCCAGGGCACCCGGAACGGCGTCAGGCAGAGCACGACGCTCAGCGGGCGCGCCACCATCGTCAGCACCAGCCCGATCACGAGGGCGGGCAGGATGTCGTCGCCCAGCTCGTGCGGGGTGACCAGCAGGCCGAGCAGGACGAACATGCCGATCTGGGCGATCCAGCCGAGCCCGTCGGCGAAACCGCGGGTGGCCGGCCAGTGCGGCAGCTTCGCGTTGCCCATCACCATCGAGGCGAGATAGACCGCGAGGAAGCCGCTGCCGTGGGCCATCGCGCCTGCCGCGTACGCCATGACCCCGATCGCCATGACCGCGATGGGATAGAGGCCGGAGGCGGGCAGGGCGACGTGTCTGAGGCCCCAGGAGCCCAGCCAGCCCACCGCGAGACCGATGGCGGCGCCGATGGCCAGCTCCAGGGCTATCACCCCGAGCAGCACGTACCAGTGCTCGACCGGGCCGGCCGTGGAGAAGGAGACCACCAGGATGACCACCGGGGCGTCGTTGAAGCCGGACTCGGCCTCCAGCGTGCCCATCACGCGCGAGGGCAGCGGGATCCGGCGCAGCACCGAGAAGACCGCCGCCGCGTCCGTCGAGGACACCACCGCCCCGATGATGAGCGCCTGGCGCCACTCCAGCCCGATCAGGTAGTGCGCGGCCGTCGCCGTCACCCCGACGCTCACCGCGACCCCGGCCAGCGCCAGCGTGGAGGCGGACGGCAGGGCCGGCCTGATCTCCTTCCACTTCGTGCCGAGACCACCCTCGGCCAGGATCACGACGAGGGCCGCGTATCCGATGACCTGGGTCAGTTCGGCGTTGTCGAAGTGGATGTCGCCGATGCCGTCCTGGCCCATGGCGACGCCGATGCCCAGGTACACGAGCAGGCTGGGGAGCCCGCTGCGCGAGGAGATCCGGACCGCGGCGACGGCGACGAGCAGGACGAGCGAGCAGACGAGCAGGAGCTGGTTGAGGTGGTGGACAGTCAGCGGCCGTTCCCTTCCACGGCCCGCGGCGTCACGCGCGCGGGCTCACGTACATCGGACACGAGAACAGGGGGTACCGCGTCCAAGTACTTCATTACCTTACCTAACTCTTGACGATTTCTTGACGCTTGACAGGGCAAGATCGAACGCCCGTACGCGCTCGTTCCCGACTCCGCGTCAAGTGGCGCCGGGCCCTGCGCCTATGGTTGCTCCAGCGCTCAGTTAGAAGCACGGCCCGCCTGCCGCTCGCGTTAGGACAGCAAGGACAGCGATGCCCCCCAACACCACCGCCTCATCGGGTCAGCAGCCCGGCAAGTCCGGCAGGAAGAAGGGGCGCAAAGCCCGTCTGCTCGTCCTCGTCCTCGTGCTGGCCATCGTCGCAGGCGTCGCCTACGGGGCGTACTGGTCCATCAGTACCGTCCGCGCGTCGTTCCCGCAGACCAAGGGCTCGATCACGCTGGACGGCCTCTCGGGGCCCGTGGACGTCAAGCGTGACAGCTACGGCATCCCGCAGATCTACGCCTCCTCCGACGCGGACCTGTTCATGGCGCAGGGCTACGTCCAGGCGCAGGACCGGTTCTACGAGATGGACGTGCGCCGGCACATGACCTCCGGGCGCCTGTCGGAGATGTTCGGCAAGAGCCAGGTCGACGAGGACGAGTTCCTGCGCACCCTGGGCTGGGACCGGGTGGCGAAGCAGGAGTACGACAAGAAGCTGTCGGCCTCCACGAAGAAGTACCTCCAGGCCTACGCCAAGGGGGTCAACGCCTACCTCCAGGGCAAGAGCGGCGAGGACATCTCCCTGGAGTACGCGGCGCTCGGCTTCACCAACGACTACAAGCCCGGCGAGTGGACCCCGGTCGACTCGATCTCGTGGCTGAAGGCCATGGCCTGGGACCTGCGCGGCAACATGCAGGAAGAGATCGACCGCGCCCTGATGACCAGCCGCCTCGGGCCCCAGCAGATCGCCGACCTTTACCCGCGGTACCCGTACAGCCGCAACCAGGCGATCGTCCAGGAGGGCCAGTACGGCGAGCTGACCGGGACGTTCGAGGGCGGCGACGGCACGTCCGGCAGCGGCACGTCCAGCGGCACCTCCGGCACGAGCGGCACGGGCACCGGAACCGGCACAGGCACAGGCACCGGAACCGGCACAGGCACCGCTACGGGCGCGTCCTCGTCGGCCTCCTCGACGGCCGGCTCGGCCCTGGAGAGCCAGTTGTCCGGCCTCCAGGACGTGCTGGACGACGTCCCCACGGCCGTCGGCGTGAACGGCAACGGCATCGGCTCGAACTCCTGGGTGGTCGCCGGGAGCCACACCATCACCGGCAAGCCGCTGCTGGCCAACGACCCGCACCTGTCGGCTTCGCTGCCGTCCGTCTGGTACCAGATGGGCCTGCACTGCCGCACCGTCTCCGCCAAGTGCCAGTACGACGTCACCGGCTACACCTTCGCGGGCATGCCCGGCGTGGTCATCGGCCACAACCAGAGCATCGCCTGGGGCATGACCAACTCCGGCGTCGATGTCACCGACCTCTACCTGGAGAAGCTCACCGGCGACGGCTACCTGTACGACGGCAAGGTGAAGCCCTTCACCACGCGCGAGGAGACCATCGAGGTCGCCGGCGGCGCGTCCAAGAAGATCGTCGTCCGGCAGACCAGCGACGGGATGCCCCTGCTGTCCGACCGCAACGACGAACTCGTGAAGGTCGGCAAGAAGGCCACCGTCGACACCTCCGCCCCCGACCGGGGCGACGGCTACGGCATCGCCCTGAGGTGGACCGCGCTGGACCCGGGCACCTCCATGGACGCCGTCTTCGCGATCAACAGGGCGACGGACTGGAGTGACTTCCGCGAGGCCGCCGCCCTCTTCGACGTGCCGTCGCAGAACCTGGTCTACGCCGACACGGAGAACCACATCGGCTACACGCTGCCGGGGAAGATCCCCACGCGCGCGGACGGCGACGACGGCTCCATCCCGGCGCCCGGCTGGGACTCCAAGTACAAGTGGACCGGGTACATCGACCAGGACGAGCTGCCCTACGAGTACGACCCGGAGCGCGGGTACATCGTCACCGCCAACCAGGCCGTGATCGACAAGGACGACTACCCCTACACGCTCACCACGGACTGGGGCTACGGCACCCGCAGCCAGCGGATCACCGACCTGATCGAGCAGAAGATCAAGGGCGGCGGCAAGATCTCCACCGACGACATGCGGCAGATGCAGCTGGACAACAGCAGTGAGATCGCCAAGCTGCTCGTGCCCAAGCTGCTGAAGATCGACATCGACGACAAGGACGTCCGCGAGGCCCAGGAGCTCCTGGAGGGCTGGGACTACACCCAGGACGCCGACTCGGCGGCGGCCGCCTACTTCAACTCGGTCTGGCGCAACATCCTCAAGCTCGCCTTCGGCAACAAGCTGCCCAAGGAGCTGCGGGTCAAGGGCCAGTGCCTGTGGGTGGACCCGGTCAACACGACCGGGCCGGTGGACGACACCGGCAAGGTCCGCGAGTGCGGCCAGCGCGACGCCGGCCAGGCGCAGCCCGACGGCGGCGACCGCTGGTTCGAAGTGGTCCGCAGCCTCATGGACGACGAGGACAGCGACTGGTGGAAGACGTCCAAGTCGGGCACCCGCCCCAAGGCCGACAACCGCGACGACCTGTTCAAGCGCGCGATGATCGACGCCCGCTGGGAGCTGACCGCCAAGCTCGGCAAGGACATCGACACCTGGAGCTGGGGCCGGCTGCACCGCCTGTTCCTGAAGAACCAGACCCTGGGCACCGAGGGCCCCGGCTTCGTGCAGTACGTGCTCAACCGCGGCCCGTGGAAGCTCGGCGGCGGCGAGGCGGCGGTCAACGCGACCGGCTGGAACGCGGCCGGCGGCTACGACGTCGTGTGGGTGCCGTCGATGCGGATGGTGGTCAACCTCGACGACCTCGACAAGTCGAAGTGGATCAACCTCACGGGCGCCTCCGGACACGCCTACAGCGCCCACTACATCGACCAGACGAGCAAGTGGGTCAAGGGCGAGCTGCTGGACTGGTCCTTCTCCGACAAGGCGGTCGACGACAGCACGAGCGACACGCTGGTGCTGAGACCGTGAGCCGCTGACCCGCCGTCGGAACGGCCCTCCACGCGCCCTCGAAGACGAGCTGCGCGAGCAGGGGGTGGTGGGCATCTGCGGCATCGACACCCGCGCGCTGACCCGCCATCTGCGCGAGCGCGGCGCCATG